>JBGUKB010000038.1:0-69014 GCA_045114235.1 Victivallales bacterium | reverse complement strand
TAGAGTTCCGGCGCGATGCGCATGAACATGTCGCAGTCCAGCGCGTTGTAGTGCGTCTTGAACGGCGTGGCGGCGGCGCCGCCGGGGATGTACTGGAGCATCGGGGTCTCGACCTCCAGGAATCCGCGCGACTCCAGGAAGTTGCGGATTTCGCGGATGATCTGAATGCGCTTGAAGAAAATGGAACGGCTTTCGTCGTTCATGATGAGGTCCACGTAACGCTGGCGATAGCGCTGCTCCATGTCGGTCAGTCCGTGGAACTTCTCCGGGAGCGGGCGCAGGGACTTCGACAGCATCGTGTAGGAGTGCATCTTCAGCGTGATTTCGCCGGTCTTCGTCACGAACATGTGGCCGGAGGCGGCGATCAGGTCGCCCGGGTCGAGGCGCTTGAAACGCTTGTATTCCTCTTCGCCGAGCAGGTCGCGCTGGGCGTACAGCTGGAGGCTGCCGTGCTGGTCCTTGATGTGCAGGAACGTCGCCTTGCCCATCACGCGGAACGTCATGATGCGGCCCGCGACGGTCACGAGTTCGGTGTTCTCCACGTCCGGCACGTATTTCGCGCGCGCTTCGGTCGTCGGGATGATGTTGTCCACGAAGACGCCGTACGGGGCGATGCCCGCGGCACGGAGTTCTTCGGCTTTCGCCTTGCGCTGGGAGAAAATATCGTCGAGTTGCTTCTGCTCGGCTTCTGCGGAGATGATTTCGTCGGACATGGTCGTTTCCTTCGTCAAAAGATGGGAATTAGCGGAAAATATAATATACACCTTGAACGGTGTTTTTTCAAGGAAAAAACATGCCCGCGCGCGCCCTTCCTGCGCTCATTTTCTGACACTTGGCGTTACGCGGCGTTTCTGCGCTTATTCCACGCTTATTCCGGGGCGTTCATCTGCCCCGGCTTGCCTGAATCGTCCATATCCCGGAGCTGCTCCATGAGCCGCCGGAGTCCGGCATGGTCGTTGCGGTTGTTCAGCTCCATCATCAGGTACATCATGGCGTATTCGCGTCCGTAGACGCGGTCCGTGAAGAACTGTGTGAGCGCGGAATGCGGCGAAGCCTGCCAGCAGAACACGAACGCATTCGCAAGGAAGCTGTTTTTGAAGTGTTCCGGCAGGGCGTTCTTTGGCGTGCTCGATCCCTCGTATCCTGCGTTCCACGGGTTGCCCATGCCCACGATGGAGAACACCACGCCCCAGATCAGCACCAGGCGGAAGAGATGCCAGCGCTTCAGGCGCGGACGCGGACGCCCGAACCAGATCGCGGCATAGTACAGCAGGACCGGCGCGAACGGGATCAGGAACCGGTATCCGTAGCACCACCCGCCGTAATCGGACGTACCGATAATGAAAAGGAAGATCGCGGCGAGCGTCGAAGCCATCATGTACACGAACACCCGGTCGCGGCGCATGCGTCCCGAGGCGCACGCGAATCCGGCAAAGAGCAGCGCCGGCATGTAAAGGAAGAACCCCTCGAACCCGAACAGGATGTTGAACGCGTAGGTCAGGTAGTTTTTCTCGGTGAACGCCGGTTTGTGCGTGAAGAGGTACAGCGGCAGCGGCGAACCGTAGGAGAGCATGTTCATCCCCGCTTCGAGCAGGATCATCAGGCCTGCCCCGATCGCGTACATCAGGGCGTTTTCGATCAGCCGGGGCGAGACCGAGGTCAGGACGAACACGAACACCGCGATCCCGAGCACGCCTCCCGTCACGAATTCCAGGTTCAGGATCAGCCCGGCCATAATGCCCGCCAGGAATGCGCGCAAGCGCGTCATGCCCGTCTCTTCGCAGCGTTCCAGCAGCAGGACCAGCCCCATCAGCACAGCCGCGCACACCGTGTGGTTGTTCAGCGTCACGGCGTAGGACAGCACCAGCGTGGAAACGACCGACAGTACGGACATCGCGATCCGGTACCCTTCCGGCATCCGAGGACGCCGCCTCAAACCGAGGTAGAAAAACCATCCGGTGAAGCAGGAAAGAAGAAACGTCAGCACGCCCGTCAGGTAGACCGCGCGGTAGTAATCCCCGTCCAGATACCGCACACCTAAAATCTTCAACACGCGTCCCCATGCGATCGCGCAGAACGTCAGCAGGGGCGGCTTGTCCCCGTAGAAATGCCCGTTGCGTTCGCACTTGTCCGGCGTGGCGAAGAAGCTGTCGTCGATCGCGAACGTGCCGCGTTCCAGCACGGATTCGACCGTCGAATACCGCGAAGTCTCGATCCCCGTATGGGTCACGTCATGTTTCGCCAGCAGGAGCGCGAAGACAATCGAAACGATCAGAAATATCAGGAAGCGCAGTTTCATGGGGAGAAAAAAGAAAGCCGGGGAACATTTCAGCGGAATCCCGCATGTGTTCTCCGGCTGAAAGCTGACAGGGGATTATGGAATCAGAACCAGTCCTGGTCGCGGTTGTTGTTGCGGTTGTTATTGTTGTTCCGGTTGTTGTTCTGAGCGTTCCGGTTGTTGTTATTGTTGTTATTGTTGTTCCGGGCGTTATTGTTGTTATTGTTCCGGTTGTTGTTATTGTTGTTCTGATTGTTCCGGTTGTTATTATTGTTGTTATTATTGTTATTATTGTTCTTGTTCTGGTTGTTATTGTTGTTCTGACGCTGGCGGGCGATGTTTCCCGCCTCGGACGGAGTCAGCAGCGTGAGCTCGATCCGTTCGTTGTTCTTGGTCAGCACGGCGGTGGTGCGGGTCACTTCTTCGAGCTTGTAGCCGGTCACCGTGGTGTCGCCGACCTTCAGGTGCTGGCGGAACACGTTGTTCGCGGAGATCGAGGGGCTGGCGCCGACGATTACGATCTGCTTGGGATCCTTTTCCGCTTCGCCTTCGCCGGATTCCTTTTTCTCCTCGTCAGCCGCGCCTTCCTCCGCCGCCGCTGCCGCCGCCGCTTTCTTCTTCGGATCGGTGATGCGGGTCGAGGACAGCGCGTACTGTTCGTACTCCTTCTGCTGAAGCGCCTTCAGCTGCTGCTGGGCGTTGCCCTGAAGCCGCTGAAGGATGATCGCGCCGAGGGAATCGCCGATGACATAGGTGCCGACCAGGCTCAAGTCCGCGCGGATCTGCTGGTTGTTCCGCTGGGCGGTCTTGTTCGCGGGCGCTTCGGGCACGCGTTCCGTCTTGAAGATATTGTGCTCCACCAGGGCGGCGATCTTCTTTTCCGTCACTTCGGGGGAATCCAGCACCGCTTTTTCCGCGGCTTTGACCTTGACCGCCTTCTTCCTTTCGATCTTGGCAGGCGTGACCTTTTTCGACGTCGAAGCGAACTCCAGCGGCTCGGAGGAATAGGTCCAGGCCAGATGGCAGACTGCGGCGGCGAGCAGGATATTAAGAGAGATCAGCATAAATTTCATAGCGGAGGACTCCTTGGGCGGTTTCGATTGATACAAGCATCAATATAACACGTCAAAAGAAAAATGCAAACCAGTTTGGCGTCTTGAACGATTATTTTTCTAAATTTTTTTGATTCTTACTCACATTTTGGATCGCGGACATGAAAAACCCGACCGTCCGTATTGGCGCGGGCGGCCGGGAAGATGTTTTGCTTCGAGCTGAAACGCCTGAGTATCAGTACACGAACAGCATTTCGCGGTACTTCGGCAGCGGCCAGCTTTCGTCGGCGACGTTCTTTTCGATGGAGTCGACCACCTTGCGCAGGTCTGCCATCGCGGCGAGGATCTCCTCGTGGAGACCGCCGAGCGCCTTGCGGAGCGCTTCGATCTTCGTATTGAGCTCATCGAGCTTGGCGCCGAGTTCGGCGGCGGAACTGGACAGCGTCTTCACGCCGCTCTTGAGTCCGACGGACTTGCCGGCGGCCGCCGCGGCGGCGAGCTTGGCATATTCCTGCGCGACGGCGGGGTAGATCATGCTGGTGGCGATCTCGAGCGCGACTTCGCCTTCGATATGGATTCTACGATGGTAGTCCTCGAGGAAGACCTCGTAGCGGGATTCGAGCTCGCGCTTCGTGTAGACGTGGTACTTCTCGAACATCTTCACGTTGGCGGGCGCGGTCAGGCAGCGGAGCGCGTCCATCGTGGTCTTCGCGTTCGGCAGGCCTCGCTTCGCGGCTTCCTTCAGCCAGTTGTCGGCGTAGCCGTCGCCGTTGAAGATGATGCGCTTGTGCGTGCGGATGATCTTGCGGAGCTCCTTCTGCAGGCCGTCGTGGAATTCCTTCTTCGGGAGCTTCTCCAGCACGGAGGCGATGCGTTCGAACGACTCGGAGATGATCACGTTCAGCACGGTGTTCGGGCCGGCGCAGGACTGGCTGGAGCCGGGGGCGCGGAACTCGAACTTGTTTCCGGTGAACGCGAACGGGCTGGTGCGGTTGCGGTCGGTGGCGTCCCTCGGGAGCGGCGGGAGCGTGTCGACGCCGATTCGCATGGCGGACGATTTGCGGCTGGTCTTGACCTCGTTGTGCTCGATCTGGTCGATCACGTCCGCGAGTTGGTCGCCGAGGTACATGGAGATGACGGCCGGCGGCGCTTCGTTCGCGCCGAGGCGGTGGTCGTTGCCCGCTCCGGTCACGGTGGCGCGCAGCAGGTCGGCATGCTTGTCGATGGCTTCGATGATCGCGCAGAGCACGGTCAGGAAGATGGCGTTCTGGCGCGGATCGCTGCCCGGATTGAGCAGGTTGGTCTTGCCGTAGGAGACGGCCCAGTTGTTGTGCTTGCCGGAACCGTTCACGCCGGCGAACGGCTTTTCATGGAGCAGGCAGACGAACCCGTAGCGGTCGGCGACCTGGCGGAGCACTTCCATGATGAGCATGTTGTGGTCGCACGCGAGGTTGACTTCCTCGAACATCGGCGCGAGCTCGAACTGGGCGGGCGCGACTTCATTGTGGCGGGTCTTCGCCGGGATGCCGAGCTTCCAGAGTTCGTTTTCGACCTCGGTCATGAAGTTCAGCACGCGCAGTTTGATGGAGCCGAAATAGTGGTCCTCAAGCTGCTGGTGCTTCGCCGGAGGCGCGCCGAACACGGTGCGCCCGGTCTGGACGAGGTCCGGCCGCATGAGGTAGAAATGCTTGTCGATCAGGAAATATTCCTGCTCCGCGCCGAGCGTGATCTCGACCTTTTCCTCGGGCAGGTTGAAGCACTTCATGAGGCGCTTCGTCGCGACGGAGAGAGCCTGCATGGAACGCAGCAGCGGGGTCTTCTTATCGAGCGCTTCGCCGGTGTACGCGCAGAACGCGGTCGGGATGCAGAGCGTGGCGCCGTTGCCGTGGCGCTTGATGAACGCCGGGCTGGTCGGATCCCAGGCGGTGTAGCCGCGCGCCTCGAAGGTGGAGCGGATGCCGCCCGACGGGAAACTGGAGGCATCGGGTTCGCCGACGATCAGGTTCTTGCCGGAGAAGGTCTGGATGGGCTTGCCGTCCTTGATCTCGAGGAAGGCGTCGTGCTTTTCGGCGGTCGATCCGGTCAGCGGCTGGAACCAGTGCGTGTAGTGCGTGGCGCCGCGTTCAAGCGCCCACTTCTTCATGGCGTGCGCCACGTCGGCGGCGATCTGTACGTCCAGCGGCGCGCCGGTCTCGATGGTGGCGAGCAGCTTGCCGCAGATGTCCTTCGGCAGGTACTCGCGCATGGAGGCGGCGTCGAAGACGTCTTCCGCGTAGTTGTGATCGGGTTCGATGGGGGCTGCAGGCGCAGGCTCGCTCGCGGCGAGGTCGGCGACTGCGTTGATCGCGTTGATCCTGTTCAGATAGCTCATACTGTCCAACTCCTTGGGTTGTTGAGGTTGTCTGCCGAGTTCAAGCATATCCCGTGCCAACTTCTCTTTCAGGCAAACGCCGCTTTTTTGATTTACACAAAACGTAAACCTTTTGCCAGGTTTCACATTTTCTGTAAAACAAATGCGCCTCCCGATCGTCGAAACGGTATGTTTTTCGGCAAAAACCCCGGACATATCAGTATAATATACCCCTCTTTTACAGGATTTCCAGTGGCGTACGCGTCCTTTTTTCATCTTTCTTTTTATCTTTTTTCCCCATTGATGACAAGAAACACGTTTTCCGGCCAATTCTGGCACGCGATATGCTTTTGTTTTCACGGTTTGATGCCGTTTCGCATCCGAAGTCTTCCGACTCACCCATAGGGACACGATCGAACCGGGGATTGGCCTTCTATTCCCGGGCAGCTCATATCGGATACGGCGGCGCAGACCTGACGGCTCCGCTCTTTTCCGTGTTTTTGGGCGGAGCCGTCTTTTTTAACGTTTCTTTTAACGTTCCAGGCAGAGATTTTTACGGATAATAACGGATAATTACGGACATCCGTTTGACTTTACTCTCGGCGCATGATAAGGTTATGCAAACGAAAAAACATCAACTCATATCATGCTCAAAACAAGTCATCTTTCCATGAAAGGAGCCAGATTCCGTATGACGTTCCGTAACAAACAGCATGTTCCGATGCCCGGATTTGTCCGCATCCACACGACCGCGTTCCTGTGCGCGCTCGCCGCGCTCGCCGCGGGGGCCGTATCCGCCGCCGACGCGTTCGAGTACAAGGCCACCGACGCCGGACTTCAGATCAAGGCCGGAAACCTCACGAAAAACATCGAGGTCTACGGCGACAAGGGGCAGACGCTCCGCGTAACCTCGAACCTGAACGGCATTTCCCACGCGAAGCACCCGAGCATCTCCGTGATCGCGAAACCCGTCAAGGCGGATTTCAAGCTCAAGCAGGACGCCGCCGACTCCGCCACGTTCACTTCGCCGTCCATCACGGTCAAGGTCGAGAAGAGCACCGGCTCGCTGACGTTCACACGTCCCGACGGCAAGGTCATCCTCGCCGAAAAGTCCGGCGTCCGCCCCGAGATCAAGGAAGTCACGATCTCCGACGCCCCGACGTACGAGGTCAAGCAGACCTTCACGCTCCAGCCGGACGAGGCGATCTACGGCCTCGGCCAGGCGATCCGTCCCTACCTGAACTACCGCGGGCAGGAAATCCTCATCGTCCAGGCGAACATCCCCGCCTACTCGAACGTGCTCACCTCGTCCAACGACTACGGCATCCTGTGGGACATCTGCTCGCAGTCCATCTTCAAGGACGACCGGAACGGCATGTCCATCTGGTCGGAAAGCGCGCCCGCGGGCGTCGACTACTACCTCATGACAGGAAAGGACCTTGACGGCGTCATCACGCAGTACCGCGAGCTCACCGGCGACGCCCCGATGTTCCCGCGCCAGGCGTACGGCTTCTTCATGAGCAAGGAGCGCTACAGCAGCCAGAAGGAGCTGATCGGCATGGTCGAGACCTTCCGCCAGAACCACTATCCGCTCGACTTCATTGTGCAGGACTGGCAGTACTGGACCGACCGCGACGGCAACTGGACCAGCATGACCTGGGACCCGGAGCGCTACCCCGATCCGAAGGCAATGTGCGACACCATCCACAACGACCTCCACGCGAAGGTCCTGATCTCCATCTGGCCGACCGTCGGCCTGGACTGCGACGTCGGGCGCGAGCTGAAATCGAAGAATCTCCTGTTCGACCCGCCGCACTGGATCCGCCAGGGCCGCGTGTACGACGCTTACAGCCGGGAAGGCCGCGAAATCTACTTCAAGCACGTCAAGAAGGGCCTCCTCGACGTCGGCGTCGACGCCACCTGGATGGACGGCACCGAGGTCGAGACGCGTTCCGCCTGCCACAACCAGCGCGACATGATCCGCGACATCAAGGAAAACGGCATCAACGCCATGGGCGACTTCACGCGCTACCTGAACTCCTATTCCCTCATGACCACCATGGGCTGCTACGAAGGCCAGCGCGCCACGTCCGACAAACGCGTCCTCACGCTCACGCGTTCCGCCTGGGCCGGCCAGCAGCGCTATGCCGCCCTCTCCTGGTCCGGCGACACCACCTCCAGCTGGGCGCGCCTGAAGGAAGACATCGTCGGCGGCCTCTCCGCCTCGCTCTCCGGCCTGCCCTATTGGACGCAGGACACAGGCGGGTTCTTCTCCGGCGGCTTCCGCGGCATCGACAACCCCGAATATCAGGAGCTGCTCGCCCGCTGGAACCAGTTCGCGATCTTCAACCCGGTCTACCGCTGGCACGGCACGGGCTTCAGCAAGGAGCCGTGGCGCTTCAAGGACATCGCGCCCGAGGCCTATAATTCCTATCTCTCCGGCGCGAAACTGCGCTACCGCATGATGCCCTACATCTACAGCCTCGCATGGATGACCACGCAGGACCACTACACCATCACCCGCCCGATCGTCATGGACTTCCCGGACACCCCCGGCGCCACCACGAACGAAGCCCAGTTCATGTTCGGCCCGTCCATGCTCGTCCAGCCGATCACGCGTTCCCTGCGCCAGGCCTCGCGTCCGCGGCCCCCGGTCATCGACGCCTCCGCGCTCACCACGCCCGACGGCGAACCCGGCGTGAAGATCGAATACTTCAACGACGAACGCCTCCGCCGCAAGGTCAGCGAAGCCGTTGAAAAAGTCGTCGACCTCTCCTGGCCCGGACCGCCCCTCGTCGAATGGCCCGAAGGTCTCCGCAACGGCGACCACTTCTCCGCACGCCTCACCGGCTTCATCACCGCGCCCGAGGACGGCAAGTACGAGATCGGCGTGTCCGGCGACGACGGGTTCCGCCTCTGGCTCGACGGCAAGCTGGTCGTCGAGGACTGGAATTCCGCGGACGCCCGCTACAAATCCACCGACATCGAGCTGAAGAAAGGCCAGAAGGTCCAGTTCCGTCTCGACTACTACCAGAACCTCTACACGCGTGAACTCAAGCTCTGCTGGAGGACCCCGGACGAACTGAAGACGTATTCCGCGGACCACAACGACGCGGCGGTCGACGTCAATCTCCCGATCGGCGCGAAGTGGTACGACTTCTTCACGAATGAGCTCATCGACGGCGGCAAAACCGTCAGCCGCGCCTGCCCGATGGACCAGTTCCCGTTCTTCATCAAGGCCGGCAGCATCATCCCGTTCAACGGCGAGGATACCGAGTACGCCACGCAGAAGACCGCCGCCCCGATGGAAATCCGCGTCTACCCCGGCAAGAATGCCACGTTCACGCTCCATGAGGACGACAACGAGACCTACGCCTACGAAAAGGGCGAATACGCCGACATCACGTTCTCCTGGGACGACGCCACGTCCACACTGAAGGTCGGCAAGCGCAAGGGCTCCTATCCGACCGGAGAGCGCACCAAGACGTTCCGCGCGACCATCGTGCGCGACGGCAAGATATCTGAAGGCAAGACAGTGAACTACAGCGGAAACGAGGTCTCCGTGAAGCTCTGACAACACGATTGCCCGGTCCGAATTTCATTTATCAATGGAATTCGGACCGCTTTATGTAACGTTAGGCACATTTTCCCTCGAACGGAGTTTGAGCAAATAGTATATCTTTTTGAACAAATCAAACATACCATTCCCGCGCACGAAGATTATATTATTCTCAAAATTAGTTTCGGTTTTTCACAAATCCTTACCTCAACAATGCAAGAAAGGTTTTCCTATGAAACACACCTTCGCTCTTCTGGCTCTCGCCGCCGTCTGCTGCTGCTCCGCGGCATGCGCCACGGCCGACGACGCCGCGGCCGCCGCCGACAACGGCAAGCAGGCTCCCCTCAACCCCATCATCTGGGCGGACGTCCCGGACGTCTCCGTCCTCCGCGTGGGCGACACCTACTACATGACCAGCACCACCATGCACATGAACCCGGGCGTGCCCGTGATGATGTCCAAGGACCTGGTGAACTGGGAGATCGTCAGCTACTGCTACGACGACCTGTTGGACGACGACCTGCCCCAGAACGTGAAAGACCGCCTCACGCTCTCCAACGGCCGGGACGAATACGGCAACGGCACCTGGGCCAGCTGCATCCGCTACAAGGACGGCACGTTCTACGTCTCCTCCTTCTCCCAGCCCACGAACAAGACCTACATCTGGACCAGCAAGGACCCGAAGAAGGGCGACTGGAAACGCATCGCCACGCTCCCGCGCTTCCACGACCACTCCCTCGTGCTTGACAAGGACGGCCGCAACTACATCATCTGGGACGGCGGCGACCGCAAGATCGTCGAGCTGACCTCCGACCTCACCGCCGTCAAGAAGGGCGGCCTCGGCGTCGACGCCAACGGACGCATCCAGAACAAGGTCCTCGTCTCCCGCGCCGACACCAACCGCGACGCCGGAAACACCGGCAGCCTCCTCGAAGGCTCCCAGATGCACATCATCGACGGCAAGTACTACCTGATCAACATCGGCTGGCCGAACGTCCGCAGCGTCTTCTGCGCCCGCGCCGACAAGATCGAAGGCCCCTATGAATCCAAAATGATCTACTCCTGCGAAGGCATCGCCCAGGGCGGCCTCGTCGATACCCCCGACGGGAAATGGTACGCCATGCTCTTCGGCGACCGCGGCGGCGTTGGACGCATCCCGTTCCTCGTCCCCGTGACCTGGAAAGACGGCTGGCCGATGATTGGCACCGACGGCGACGGCAAGACCCTGCCCGCGCTCCCGATCAACGTGAAGCACCCCGCCATCCCGAAGGTCGTCGCCAGCGACGAATTCAGCCGCAAGTCCGGCGACCGCGATCTCCCGCTCGTCTGGCAGTGGAACCACATCCCGGTCAACTCCCTCTGGAGCCTCAAGGACCGCCCCGGCTGGATCCGCTTCAAGACCGGCGACGTCGTGAACTCCCTTGAAAAGGCGAAAAACACCCTCACCCAGCGCACCTTTGGCCCGACCTCCACGGCCGAGATCAAGATCGACACCAAGAACATGAAGGACGGCGACTACGCCGGACTCTCCTCCTTCCAGGCACAGTGGGGCTTCGTCGGCGTCAAGAAAGCCGACGGCAAGAAGACCATCGTGATGTGCACCCCGGTCGGCGGCGGTCGCGGCGGTCGCGGCGGACGTCCCGGCGGCTTCGGCGGCCCCCAGCAGGGACAGCAGCCCCAGCAGCCGCAGCAGGCCATGAACGAGATCGCATCCGTCCCGCTGGACGGTGACATCGCCTACCTCCGCGTCGAAGTCGACGTGGCCCCGGTCGGCGCGCCCGCGGAAGACGAATACAAGCTCAACGCCCGCAGAAAAGACCAGTCGTTCTTCTACTACAGCAACGACGGCAAGACCTGGACGCGCATCGGCAACGCCATCAACATGCCCTACAGCATGCCCCACTTCATGGGCTACCGTTTCGGCATCTTCAACTTCGCCACGAAGGAAGCCGGCGGCTTCGTCGACGTCGACTACTTCCGCCTCGGCACCGACCTCTCCCCCGAGAGCAAGTGATCCGAAGCTGAACGAATCAGCCTTGTGATTCCGGCCGGGCTCCGTTTTCCTCGGGGCCCGGCCTTTTTCATACCGAAAAATGATCGTTCCTGTTTGTTTTTCGAAATAGAGGATATATATTAGGGGAAAGATACGAATCAAACGAAGGAAACGTGCGCGAGCGAAAGCCGCGCACAACCGCAGTGGAGGACTTGTCCTCCGAAGGAAACGAGATAAAAATGAGCAACGACGAGAAAAGAGCGTGGAAATCGGTGTCCCGGTCGTTCTGGCTTGTGGCAGTGCCGTTGATCCTTGCGCTCGCATTCATCTGTGTCCGGGCGTCCTCGAACGGACGCTGGCTCTATTACTCGGTGTTTTTCCTGGTCTGTCTCTCGCGCCGGATCTTCATCATCCTGCTGAGGATCATGTCCCGCCTGGAGCTGGAACTTCGCAACAATGCCGAGTACGATCGTCTGTCTTTTTTTTGCGCGGTCATATACAACCTCGTGATCGAACTTATGATCCTCGGGTTCCTTGATTTTCTTTTGTTTTATCTGAAAAAACCGCTGTTCGGATGGGATTTATTTGCGTTTCTGATTCCGATCGTCCTGCTTCAGGTCGGAATACGGTGTTTCCAGCAGGCGACGGAGTATCTGTATCATGTCCGCCGTCTGCATCATGCAGCCTACGATCGCGACAACTGGATCGTTTACGGCTCGACTTTTGCGGGGCTTGTCAAGGCGTCGACATACAGCATCCCGTACGGCAAAGACGATCAGGAAGTCGGGATCGTGCTGATTGAAAAACGGAAAAAAGAGCGCTACAATAGCGAAGAGGATTATTTATCTTCAGGGGCAAGCGACTTCCTGTTCTCGCCATTATTTCTCGTCAAATCTTCATGCGAGGTTCTGTTGCCCGTGATCCAGTATGACCGGGAACAGAAAGGGCCGCTCACCCTGCGATTCCCGGACGGCGGCGCCATACTTGTGAAACACTATTCCGTCAACCGGAGCTTCAATCGGCTGGTGTACTTTTTCAAGTTCCGCAAGGTCCTGCAACGCCCGTCCGGCTACCGGAAAAGCCTCCTTCCCCGCCTGGCTTTTTACGGGTTCCGTCCCGTCCTCGTGCCGAAAAAATGAACAGGGAGCGTACCATGTCCGATCCGAACAAACCTCAACCCGAGCTTGCCGCGACCCCGGCGAAAGACGATGCACCGCGCGAATCGCTCGCCAGCCGTCTGAAACCGTTCATTCTGGTCTTCCTGCTGCTGTTTCTTCCCGTCGCGCTGTTCCATGCGCTCACGGATTACATGTATGTGTGCCGTATCCATCTCCCGGCGGGGACAAAGGTCGTCGACCAGACCATGATCCCGCAGCGTTCGCGTCTGGGGGAGTATATTCACGGTTCGGTCCTGATCGGGAAATGGCATTGGAACTGGCTCATCCCGTACCTGGGCTACCGGCACTGCATCATCCCCGAGGGCGCGGAGGAAATCCTCGAGGGAGCGTTTTACAAGAGCGGTATCCGCGACGACCTCCGCAGCGTCTCCATCCCGAGCAGCGTGAAGAAGATCGGTAAAACCGCGTTTGCGTACTGCGAAAAATTGACGGATATCGTCATTCCCGGCTCCGTGGAACAGATAGGCGACCACGCGTTCGTCGGATGTCGCAGTCTGCGCAGAATCGTGATTCCGGGAAACGTGAAGAAGATCGGCAACTTCTCGTTCTGGAACTGCACCGGACTGCGCGAGGCCGTGATCCTGGACGGGGTAAAAGTAATCGGACAAGTTGCTTTCAGAGGATGTACCGCGCTGCGGACCGTGGACATTCCCGATTCCGTGGAGTGGATCGGTCAGGAAGCATTCGAAAGCTGCCGCTCGCTTGAGGAAATCCGGCTCCCGGCGGGGATGGGGCGGCAGTTGACCGAGGAGGAAAAACGCCGGATGTTCGCGGAATTGGGCATTCCGTCGCAGAGCGTCAGCGGGTACATGTTTGCCGACTGCACCGGATTGAAAAAAGTCACGCTCCCGGACGGAATCGAACGAATCGAAGAGAAAGCATTCATCTATTGCACCAACCTGTCCGAATTCAACCTCCCGGACAGCGTGATCAGCATAGGATTTCGCGCGTTCGAAGGCTGCCGCAGCCTGCCGCCCCTCACGCTCGGCAAACGACTTCAATACATCTCCGGCGGAGCTTTCACCGGGACCCGCTGTGCCCTCGCCGTGCCGGACGATCATCCCATCTTCCGCTTCGAGGACGGGATCCTTTACTCGAAGGACGGTTCCGAACTCATTTCCTGCGTATCGCCGCCGGATGGCCCATGCGTGGTCGCCCCGGATGTGAAGATCATCCGGGTGTTTGCCTTCGAGAAATGCGACGGCATCACGGGAATCCGTCTGCCGGAAAGCCTTGAGGAAATCGGCACGAGGGCGTTTGCGGGGTGCACCGGACTGAAACGCCTGGAATTGCCGGACTCTCTGCAGACAATCTATATTGACGCCTTTTCCGGCTGCAGTGGACTGACAGGCACGCTCGCGATTCCTCCGAACGTCACGCACATCGGCGACAGGGCGTTTGCGAACTGCTCCGGCTTGACCGAACTCGTGATTTCCCCGAGCGTCACGTACATCGGCGACGGGACGTTTATGTTCTGCTCCGGCTTGACCGAACTTACGATCCCCCCGAGCGTAAAAGAAATCCGTTCCGGCGCTTTCGAGATGTGCACCAACCTGAAACACGTGACATTCCCGGACAGCCTGAAAACCATCCGGAATGGCGCCTTTTACGGCTGCAAATCGCTGGATCGGGAAACACGGGACCGCCTGAACACCGTGAACCCCAAAGTGCGCTCGCAGTCGCAGCGCGTTCTGCTGGACGCACGCCCCCGCCTGGGGATCGCTGCGGATTCCGCCATTGAGGAAAAGGAAGAAGAATGGAATTTCTTCCCTAAGGAATGAAGAATGACCGGCACGCCGCCGTCAGGATATGATGATGCCGCATCAGGGGGACCATCGGCTTTCTGCCTGATACCCCCCCCGATTCTGCCCATTTTTCAAGCGGAATTGTGCAGAAAGACGGAATCATTGTGCAGAAACGGGAAGAAACGACCTCATTCCCGCAAAAATTCGCGCGCGCGTTTGATTGTTGCGGATTCGCTGTCCATCATTCCCGCCCCCCTGTGCGCGCGTTTTGACGACCGGGCGCCGGACTTTTCGCGCTTATTGCCGACGCGTCCGGTTCGCCATCCATTCCTTTTTCAGGATGGCATACTGAAAGGTGTTTTCATAGACGGGATTTCCCTCGGCGTCCGTGACGAACGAGACGAATTCCAGGAACTGCGCTTCGCGGCGCATGCCGAGTTTTTCGCAAAGGTGCTGGCTTTTCGCATTGTATCCGTCCGAGTAGGCGAAAATGCGGCGCACGCCCTTCCGCGTGAAGAGATAATCGAAGAGGGCATACGTCGCTTCGTATGCGAACCCCCTCCCCTGGTACACGGCATTCAGGATCAGGCTCGGGCTGAAGGTATCCGGGGGCGGCGACGGCATCGGCGCCTTCGAGCACAGCACGGGCGGCCTGTAGGTCGACGGAGAAGCGTCGATCTCCCCGATCACCTTGCCGGATTCCTTCAGCACGATGGCGAAGCAGTATTCCGTGTCTTCGGAGCGTTTTGCCAGTTCCGCGCGCGCCTCGTCAAGCGTATCGAGCTTCAGGGCGGCGAAGCAGTGCGGCAGCGGGCCGCTCAGATATTCCAGCACATCCGCCGCGTCGTCTTCGCGAAACGGACGAAGGAGAAGCCTTTTTGTTTCTACCAGGCTCATTTCCTCCTCACTTGACCGGATAGTCGAAATAGGTGTCCGGGTACGGCTCGTTTTCGAGCGTGAAGTGCCACCACTCCGTGTCAACGGGTTTGAACCCGTGTTTCAGCATGGCCGAACGGAGCAGCATGCGGTTCGCGAACTGTGATTCGCTGAT
Organism: Victivallales bacterium; assembly: GCA_045114235.1. GTDB lineage: Bacteria > Verrucomicrobiota > Lentisphaeria > Victivallales > UBA1829 > UBA1732. The sequence goes on along the minus strand of JBGUKB010000038.1, from coordinate 53,808 downwards.
CCTGCGTCCGGCGGGCGTGCCGGCGGGGAATTCCCCCGTGAACTTCCGCGTCTCGGGATCCCCGCCCCAGTCGGGGTGGCTTTCCCGCCCGAACCAGTCGAACGTGCCGCCCATGTCGACTTCCTTTTCCGTGTTCATGTCGAACAGCGTCAGGTCCACGGTGCTGCCGCGGCTGTGCCCCGACTTCGCGGCGATGTACCCCTGCGGGAAGAGGACGGTCTTGTCGAGGTCGGGATAGAAATACCGTTTCATCCGCGTGTCGTCCGCTCTGTGCGACCATTCCACGAAGTGGTCGACGGCACGCTGCGGACGGTAGGCGTCGTATATCTTGAGGCGGTAGCCCAGCGGGATCAGCTCGTCGCTCACGGCCTTCAGCGCTTCGGCGGCCTCGGCGGTGAGCAAGGGAGCCGGGCGTTCATAGCCGCGGATGCGGTCGCCGATGAAATTGTAGGTGGAGTAGTAGCGGACCTCCAGGATCGCGTCCGGGACGGCTTCCGCCACATGCACGAACCCCGGCGGCGTCGAATCCGCGCAGCAGTCGTCCGTCCGGCACGCCGACACGGCGAGCACGGCGGCCGCCACGGCGAACAGGCGCAGGCATCGTTTCACGGGTGCGAATCTCCCGCGAGCTGAAAACGAGTTCAAGAAATCTTTCATGCGAAAACCTTTCCCCGTCCGGTGGCAATGAACGGAATCGTAATCGTGTCCGGACCTGGCTGTCATCCTTCGCGCGAAGATCCAGGCAGGATCATCCGATGAATACTCCCGACAGTTTGTCAATGGTCAGGGGCTTCAGGAAGATCCCCGTGAAACCGTGTTCGACAAACATCTTCTGTTCCTCGATGTCGGCGGTGACGGCATAGACGGGAAGACCGGCGAACCGTTTGTCGGCGCGGACTTTGGCGACGAATTCCTTTCCGTCCATTTCCGGCATCCAGATATCGGTCAGGACGATGTCGAATGGCTTTTCCGACGCCTGGAGCTTGTCCCATGCGTCGGAGCCGTTGACGGCGGCCTCGACATCGTTCACGCCGATCTTTTTGAGGAGCGCCTTCAGGACCGAGAGGTTCAGTTTGACATCGTCCGCGATCAGGACGCGGAACGGCTTCTTGAGCTTGGAGGCGGGAACGGCTGCAACGGCCGCAGCGGATTCTTTTGCCCCGTCTCCCTTCCCGGCCTTGCGGCCGGCGGCAGGCTCCGCCTGAACGGCGGCGACCGTTTTGCCGATGGATTCGCGTTCCATCTTCAGGCGGATCAGCTCCTGCCCGGAGGCGACTTTCTTCCGGGTCTCCGGGGTCCGCTCCACGCTCCTGACGTCGCGGAGCTCGAGCGCGAACGTGGAGCCCTTGCCGAGTTCGGAAACGAACGAGAAATGCCCGCCCATCCTGGTCGCAAGCTGCTTGCAGATGGCGAGGCCGAGCCCGGTCCCCTTGATCTTGGCATCGACGCCAGCCTTGACGAAAGGATTGACGAGCTTTTCCTTGTCCTCGTCGGCGATGCCGCAACCGGTGTCGCTGACGGAAATGACGAGGACGCCGTTTTCGTCTCCGATTTCCTGCCGGAACGAAGCCCGGAGGCATATTTCGCCCTGTTTCGTATACTTGACGGCGTTGCCGATGAGGTTGAAGAGGATCTGGCGGATGCGCTGCGGGTCGACTTCGAGGAACGGCAGGGGGCCGAATTCCTCCTTGAGCATGACGGGTTTGTTCATGACGGACACGTCGAACGTATGAAGCACCGAAGACGCGAGCTCGCGGACGTCGGTGAGGACGGGATGGATGGTCATCCTGTCGGACTCGAGCTTGGAGAGGTCGAGGACGTCGTTGATGAGCTGGAGCAGCGTCTGTCCGCTGGTGGAGATCGCCGACAGCGCTTTGGAGCGTTCCTGTTCGTCCATGATGCCGCTGATGAGCAGCTCGGAGAAGCCGATGATGGCATTGAGCGGAGTGCGGATGTCGTGGCTGACCGAGGAGAAGAAGAAGCTCTTGGCCTTTTCCGCGGCGATCTCCTTGTCCAGCGCGGCGTGGAGGTCGTCGTCGTTGAGCTTGCGTTCCAGCGCGGCTTCCAGGACTTCGCGGCAGCGGATGAAGAAATCCTTGTCGCGCTCGCCGAGGTGCCTGCGCTTCGCATAGGTGATGCTGAGGTTGCCCCAGCTTTCCCCCCTGACCTCGAGCGGCACCATGACGATGATCTCGCTCGTCGGAATATTGATGCCGGGCGAACGTTTCGCATAGGCGTTGCGGATCAGCAGCCGGCTGCTTCCCTCGAACTCGCAGATGCCCTCGTCTTTCAGGCGGTCGAGGTGCGGCGCGAGATCGTCGAGTCCGGCTTCGGCGCGTCCCGAAAGCCTTTCCCCGTTGTCCAGCAGGGTGTATTCCGGGTTCAGGAAAGCGATCCCGGCCTTCCGGTCGTACTGCGCCAGGTACACGGTGTTCGCGCCGAGGCGCCTGCGGATGATGTTCAGCACCTGAATCGGGCTGGAAATGACGTTCTTGGACTGGAGCGCCAGGAGCGACTGCGCGATGGCTTCGGCATTTTCATGCAGTTCGTGCGTCTCGGTCATGTCGACCGCGCATTCGAGGATGTACAGCGGATCGCCGTGGTCGTCGCGGATCGTCTGCGTCTTGATCGCGAAATACTGCCCGTCGCGGCGATGCAGCATGAATTCCTGCGAGCTGCGTTCCGGGTGGCGCAGGGGGCATTCCTCCGGCCTGACCTCGCAATGGCAGACGAAATCATGGCAGTTGCGACCGATGACTTCGGATGGGGTACCGCCGAACGTCTTGAGCGCGGCGGAGTTCACGGTGACTACGGTCCCGTCCGGCTTGAAGAGCAGGAGCGGGATGGCGGCGCTCTCGAAGATCTCGGAGCGGAGCTTTTCCTCCGCGACCGCCTTGAACATGGTCGCCTGGCGCTTGTTACGTTCGCGGCAGATCAGGATCACGTCCGCGGCCTCGTGCACGCTTCGGATGATGCGTTCGGAGAATTGCTCCTGGGCATGGAGGACGAAATCGAACCCGATGAATCCGAAGACTTCTCCGTTTTCATCGCGGAGCGGCGTCATGATGATCGACTGGACCTTCTGCGCCTGAAGCCAGGCGCATGTGACCGGATGGATCGACCGGATGTCTGTGGCAAGGAAATCCTCGCCGTGTTCCAGCGCCTCGCACACATCCGGGAACATGTCGACGTCCGTCCGCGCCTTGAATTTCTTTTCGATCCCCTCGCCGCACCATTCGTAGGTGAGCTCCCAGCCGGAATTTCCCTCGTCGTCCCTGATCCGGTAGTAGATGAAACAGCGGTCGGCGCCGATGTATTTGCCGACTTCCTCGATGCTGGGGATGATGGCGTCCTGGCCGGGCGGCATGGCGAGAATGGATTTGAGCGACTTCGCGAAAAAGGTCTCCGCCTCCTCGGCGTTGACGGCCCGCTGGTATTCGCCCTGAAGCTTTTCGTTGATCTGCAGCACCTTGTCGGTCTGGCGGCGGAGCTCCGTGATGTCTTCCGCCACGCAGAAAAGCACCAGGCGTCCGTCCGGGAGCGTCATCGGGCCGCGGCGGTAAAGGAACGTGTGCTTCACCCCGTCCGGGAACGTGCAGACGAGTTCCTCGAAGATCATCTTGTTTTCGCGTACCGCCTTCTGGTCGGCGGCACGGAGCCGCTGCGCGATTTCCGGCGAGAAAAGGTCGGCACTGTTCAGGGCGATGACCTCGTCGTGCTGCTTTTGGAAGAGCCTGGAGTACGCCTCGTTGCAGCGCATGCACCGGTAGTCGTTGTCGACGTCCTTGATGACGCAGGGGATGGGCATGATGTCGAAGATGTTGTTCACGAAATCGTATTCGCGGTTGATGCGGGCGTTCGCCGCGCTCAGGTCGCTGTATGTCTTCTGGCGTTCCAGCGCGTTCTCCAGGATCTTCACGCTCGTTTCGATGAATTCCTTTTCGAACGGGGAGAGCGTGCGGCGCATCGCGTAGCCGATCGCCAGCGTGCCGAACAGCGTCCCCTGGCGGTTCACGGGCATGGAATACGCAGTGGTCGGCTGCCATTCGCCGGTCTGCGCGTCCAGCACGGCGTACATGCGCAGGATTTCGAGGGGAGCCCTTTCTTCGATCTCGAACGGCTCCAGCGGCGCGGAGTGCCTGGTGAAGTAGCGGAAATCGTTCAGGGGGGCCACGACGAGCTCGCACGGGGTCGCGGGATCCAGGTGCGCGTGGCAGTCGGGCTCGACGACGGCTTCGTTCAACGCCTCGTCGAACCGGATCAGATGGCAGAAATCCGCGTTGAGGCGCTTGCGGATGACCTCGATGACTTTTTGAGGATGGGAAACGGCGTCGTAGGACTGAAGGGCGAGCAGCGCCTCCGCGATCGCCTCGTTGCTGCGCTGGCGTTCCATCGCCTCCGTCACGTCCTGGGACATTCCGAACAGGCATGTATTGCCGTCCATGTCCGAGATCTTGAGCTTGGTCGTCAGGAAACTGCATGGCTTGCCGTGGGCGTCGAGCGCATTTTCGAAGAAAGAAGTGGTGACGTCGCCGGCGAGCGTTTTCCGGTCGTTTTCCACGAAATGGTTCGCCGTCGCCTCGTCGAATATCTGGGCGTCCGAACTGCCGATCACATCGGCGACCGAGTCCCGGTACGCATAGCGGGCGAACGCCATGTTGCAGTCCACATAACGCTCGGAGCGGGCGTCCTTGATGGAGATCAGCATCGGGATGTTGTCGAGGACTTTGCGGAGGAACGCGTTCGCACGTCCGCGCTGGCGGAGGAGGAAGGTCACGAACGCGATCAGGACCAGGAAGAACCCGGCATAGGTGCAAAGCTGGTAAAAGTACAGGACTTTGTACCGGTCCGTGAGGCTGGTACGGTACTGGTTCAGGAAGACTCCGGCGTCTTCCAGGCTGCGTTCGATGGAGGAATAGATGTGATCCTTGTACGTGAGGTAGTTCAGGCCGAATATGATGTCGCGCGCCATTTCCTTCCTGGCATCCGGCGAGGCGGCTTTCTCCTCTCCCGTCAGCACGTAGTCGCGGATTTCCGGCGGGCAATCGGGCGATGCGAGGTCCGCGTCCGAGGAGACCAGGCGCATGGCGTGGTACTCCAGCGACATCAGCTCCACGGAGTACCGCATGGCTTCGTTCAAATCCTTGCGAAGCGTTTCGGCGTTCGGGAAATCCCTGACCTTTTCCAGCCCGGCTTCACGGTTTTTATCGTGCTTCGCTTCATGGAAATACCGGTCCCGGAACACCGGATTGCCCGTGATGACATAACGCTCCACAGAGGAGGTCAGGATATCCGACCCCTGGCGGATCAGGTCGCCCGCCTCGTCGCAGTCCTGAAGATAATCGTGGGTCCGCTTCGTTTCGTCCATGTTGCGGTTCAGCCTGTTCAGGTTGAAGAAGAGGAAGCTGAGCAGAAGCAGGGTCAGAAGACAGGATGACAGGATGAACAGTCTATTCCTGAATTTGGAACGAAGTTTGTGCATCAATTTCCGCCTTTCGCCGGATTCGCGTCTGATAGGACGTTGATTTCGAAATGAGCTTGACAACGAATCCGGATGGGTTCCCGGAACAACAGGACCGGTCCCGCGCCTGCCTTCCGAGACGAAGGCAAGCCGGATCCCATCCCGGTTCCGGTAATGTTTTGTTTGTTTGTTCTAATATATATGCGCATATGCGTTTTGTCAAATATGCCAAGCCGACTTCATAAATAAATCGGGACGTTTTTCCGCGAAAGGACAGGACAGCCTGATTCGCCGCCCCGAGACAAAAAAGGCGGGGTCCGGGGACTCCGCCGAATCGTTTTCAGCTCAGAAATGCCGGGTCATTTCCGGCGGTTCTGCTTCGCTTCCTGTTCCTTGAACTTGATGTAGTTGCTGTCCATCCGGTCGACGTCGTACGGCGTGACATTGAGCGAAATATCCCGCAGCGTGAGCGTGGAGGACGGATCGACGATGAACATGAGGCGGACGAACCGCGCCTTTCTGTTCTCGTTGGCAAGGAAATACAGGCGGAAGCGGTAGTTCTTGAACGGCCGGTCGCCGCTGACGGGCAGGATATTGAACCCCTGATGACGTTCGCCGAGGATATTCTGATCCGCATCGTAGAACGCCACGCCGAGCGAGAACGACCCCTGTCCAAAGGCGTTCGCGACGACGTCGATGACGGAGTCATCCTCCACGTCATAAAAACCGCAGTAATCGTATATGGTCGGATGCTCTCCGGTCCTCACGGTGAAAAGGTTGGCGCGTTCGTCATACTTGTCGCTGCTCTCGTCCAGGCCGCGGTACGGCGACACGTCGAACGCCAGTGGCGCAGAATAGAAACCGTCCTCGACATAGCGCCAGCCGTTCGGGACAGCCGCGTCCTTCTCCGTATAGAACCGGCTGGCGTACAACGGCTTCGGTTCCGTGTCATGGGCGCAGGAGCAAAGGAAACCGAGAAGAACAACGGCAAAAAAGAGATGTTTCATGTCGAAAAAACCTTTCAAATGACCGGTTCATATAACATTTGGAGATAAATATGCACAAAAGAATTTAACCCTGAAACCGGAGAAATGCAAGCGCTTTTTCAAAAAAAAGTCTCCGGGACTTGAAAAAAACGCGTTCCCGGCATATCTTATTTAGCGTAAAAACCAATAAAAGAACATCCCGCGCCGCCGGCGAACCGGCCAGCGGATGCGTTTCAACATCGGATATCCTATGCCGGACAAACTCAAACTTTCGATCGTGATCCCCGTCTACAACGAGGAACGATACATCGACGAGATCCTCGAACGGGTCTGCGCCGTTCGCTTTCAGGAAGGCGTCGAGCTGGAATACATCGCCGTCGACGACCACTCCACGGACAAGACCTGGGAACGCCTTCAGGCGTGGGAAGCGCGCGGATTCAAGATCAAACGCCATGAAGTCAACGGCGGCAAGGGCGCGGCGCTCCATACCGGATTCGCCATGGCGACCGGTGACGTCGTCTGCGTGCAGGATGCGGATTTCGAGTACAACCCGAAGGAACTCCCGTCCGTCCTTCAGCCCATCTTCGACGACAAGGCGGACGTCGTCTTCGGTGCGCGCACCTCCATTACGCGGACCGGGTCCCAGCAAGTCATGCTCTACGGGCACTCGAAGATCAACGAGTTCCTCACCGTCTTCTGCAACATCTTCTCCAACCTCGCGCTCTCCGACATGGAGTGCTGCTACAAGATGGTCCGCCGCGAGCTCCTGCAGAAGATCCAGCTGAATGAAAAACGCTTCGGCTTCGAGCCGGAATTCACGCTCAAGATCGCCCGTCTGCATCCGCGCGCCTGGCAGGTCCCGGTCTCCTACGCCCCCCGGAGCTACGAGGAAGGCAAGAAGATCAACTGGAAAGACGGCGTCTCCGCGCTCCGCTGCATCCTCCAGTACGGGCTTTTCCGCCTCTGACAAACAATCGCGCATCCCCTACCCCGCCTCAAACGAACCGTCTCACATAACAAAGGAATCCCGCCCATGAAATCAACAGGCAGCCTTTTCCGCCGTCTCCTCGCCTCGCTCGCGGTCGCCTCCGCGGCCGCATTCCTCTCCCTGTCCGCGTCCTCCTGCGCCAGCTGCGCCTCGGGCGGCGACGACCGCATCCCGGAAGTCACGGAGGACAACTTCGGCGCGTACCTGATGGTCTCGTTCCGCGAACAGTACCACGACATCTTCTTCGCGCTCAGCAGCGACGGCTACACGTTCACCGACGTGAACGGCAACAAGCCCGTGCTCCTCGGCATCGACCTCGCCGAACAGAAAGGCATCCGCGATCCGCACATCTTCCGCGGCCCGGACGGCTTCTACATGGCGGCGACCGACCTGCACATCTACGCCCAGCGCCAGGGGCTGCGCTCCACCCAGTGGCAGCGCGACGCGCAGAAATACGGCTGGGGCAACAACCGCAGCCTCGTGCTCATGAAGTCGAAAGACCTCATCAACTGGACCAGCACGCACTTCGACGTCGCGGAGGCGTTCCCCGAGCTCGGCGACATCAGCCAGGCGTGGGCGCCGGAGACCGCCTACGACCCGGAAACGGACAGGATTTTCGTCTACTTCACGCTCGGTCTGAAGGGCGGCGAGGTGAAGCAGCTCTACTATTCCTACACGGATAAGGATTTCACGCAGCTCGTCACCGTGCCGAAGCTCCTCGGGTTCGACCCGGACCTCGGCGACCACTCCTACATCGACGGCGATCTCTCCTACGGGAACGGCAAGTACCACCTTTTCGACTACGACAGCGGCATCAAGCACGCCGAATCCGACCACCTGCTCTACGGCTACAAGTACGTGAACGACGAGAACTGCGCGAAGACAGGCGGCGCGGTCGAGGCCCCGAACGTGTGGCGCCGCATCGGCACCGACAAGTACGTCCTCATGTTCGACAACTACTCGTTCCCCAACGAAATGGCGTTCAGCGAGACCACGGACTTCCGCGAGTTCACGAACCTCGGCCGCTTCAACCAGGGCGTCATGAAGACCACGAATTTCACCGGAGCCAAGCACGGCGCGGTCATCATGCTGACCAAGGACGAGGCCGAAGCTTTCGCCAAATACTGCGGCCTCGAGAAATACTGATCGGGCGACACAATTCAGCAAATCTCCGCACGGAGACGGTTTTCGGACCGTCTTCGTGTTTTTTTGTATTCACGCGCGCACACTGCTTGATTTTTGGAAGCGTTTATGCTATATTAGAATTTTGTTTTATGATAAAACCGACTCAAAGCGGAGACATTCTTTCCGCATTCAGCACAGAAGGAGCTGTACAGCAATCATGATCAAAAGCATCCTGCTGACCGGCGTGGGCGGACAGGGCATCCTGTTCGCGGCGGGCATCATCGCGTCCGCCGCCGAAGCCGCCGGATACAACGTCACGACCAACGAGATCCACGGCATGGCGCAGCGCGGCGGCAGCGTGACCGCCCAGGTCCGCTATGGCGAAGGTTCGTTCGCCCCGCTGGCGGTCTCCGGCGGCATCGACGTGATCGCCGCCATGGAGCACATCGAGGCGATCCGCTACGCCCACTGGCTGAAGCCGGACGGGCTCGCCGTCGTCGCGAAATCGAGCGTGATCCCGGTCACCGTGACCAACGGCGCCTGCGTCTACCCTGCCGACGTGGAGGACCGCCTCCACGCCGTCTTCCCGCGCCTCGTGTACATGGACTGCAACGCGCTCGCGCTGGAGCTGGGCAACGCCCGCCTCGCGAACACGATCCTGACCGGGGCGCTTTCCAAGGGTCTCCCCGAAATCTCCGAAGACCACTGGCGCGCCGGACTCCTCGCCCGCGTCAAAAAGGGGTTTGAAGAAGCAAATTTAACCGCATTCATGAAAGGAAGAATGCTATGTTCCGATATCTGAACGAAGAACTCGAGACGCTTTCCCGCGCCCAGATCACCGAACTCCAGAACAAACGCCTGAAAGAGATCGTCGCCCACACGGCGAAGAACTCCCCCTGGTCCGCGGCCCGCTACAAGGCCGCAGGCGTCGACCCCGCGAACTTCCGCGGCCTCGCCGACCTGCATAAGCTCCCCTTCTGTTCCAAGAAGGACTTCCGCGAACAGTATCCGCTCGGAATGTCCTGCGTTCCGCGCAACAAGCTCGCCGAGATGCACATGTCCAGCGGCTCCACCGGCACCCCGGTCGTGATGCCCTACACGCTCGCCGACCTGAAGCAGTGGGCGCGCTGCATGGGCCGTTGCTACGTCATGGCGGGCGCGAATCCCGGCGACACCTGCCAGATCACGCCCGGCTTCGGGCTCTTCAACGGCGGGTTCGGCTGCTACCACGGCGCACGCGAGGCCGGACTCTTCGTCGTCCCGACCGGCGCGGGCAACACCGTCCGCCAGATCAAGCTGGCGCGCGACTTCCAGACCCGCGTGATGGTCGCCGTCGTATCCTACTCCATCCGCATCATGGAAATCCTCGCCGAGACCAACCAGTCCCTGCCCGACCTCAAGATCGGCATCTTCGGCGCGGAGTCGTTCTCCCCCGGCATGAAGAAGCGCATCCGCGACGGACTCGGCATTGACGCGTTCGACATCTACGGCATGACCGAGACCGGCGGCATCGGCAGCGGCATGGACTGCCCCGCCCACGAAGGCATCCACATGTGGGAAGACGAGTACATCGTCGAAGTCGTCGACCACGACACCGGCGAGCCCGTCCCCGACGGACAGTTTGGCGAGATTGTCGTCACCAGCCTGACCCGCGAAGCGCTCCCCGTGATCCGCTTCAAGACCGGCGACCGCGGCCGCATCCTGACCCGCGAAAAATGCGTCTGCGGACGCACCCACCTCCGCCTCGACACGATCAGCGGCCGCCTCGACGACATGCTCATCATCTCCGGCGTGAACTTCTTCCCGAACCAGGTCGAGCAGTCCCTGCTGAAGGTCCCGGGCGTGCTCCCGAACTACCAGATCATCATCCGCGACAACCACGGCATCAAGAGCCTGCGCGTGAACGTCGAGGCCGAGCCCGGCGTGACCGGATACATGGTCGAAAAACAGCTCAAGGAAGACCTCGGGTTCTCCCCCGAAGGCGATATCTACAAGCCCGGCGAACTTCCGCGCACCGAAGGCAAGGCGAAGCGCATCTTCTACGAGACCGTCGGCGAAGAGAACAAGAACGAAGGAGGCAAATGATGAACAGCGTCGTTTCACCCGAAATCCTCGGCTACATGGAACATTCCTCCTGGATCCGCAGGATGTTCGAGGCCGGTATCGAACTCAAGAAGAAATACGGCGACGACCAGGTCTACGACTTCAGCCTCGGCAATCCCGACATGCCCCCGCCGCCCGAAGTGAAGGCCGCGCTCCTCGACTTCGCGCAGACCGCCGATCAGCCCTACGCCATCGGCTATATGCCGAACGCCGGATTCCCGGACACCCGCGCCGCCCTCGCGCGCAAGGTCTCACAGGAACAGTCCGCCGAAATCGACGCCTCGCACGTCGTGGTGACCTGCGGCGCGGCGGGCGGCCTGAACGCCGTGTTCCGCGCCACGCTCGAACCCGGCTGCGAAGTCCTCTGCCCCGCGCCCTATTTCGTCGAATACGGCTTCTACGTCTCGAATTTTGGCGGAAAGCTCCGCCCCGTCCCGTCGCACCCGGAGGATTTCTCGCTCGATCTCGACGGTTTCCGCGCCGCGCTCAGCGACAGGACGCGCGCAGTCATCATCAACTCCCCGAACAACCCGACCGGCCGCATCTACAACCGGCAGGAGCTCGCCGCGCTCGCCGCGCTGCTCCGCGAACAGTCCGAGAAGAACGGCCGCCCGATCCTGCTGATCTCCGACGAGCCGTACCGCTTCCTCAACTTCGAGCACATGGATATCCCGTCGCTCTTCTCGCTCTACGACGACTCCATCGTGATCGGCTCGTTCTCCAAGAACCTCTCGCTCGCGGGCGAACGCGTCGGCTATGTGGCTGCCGCCCCTAACTTCCACGGCGTGAAGGAATTCATCGCGGCAGTCACCATGACAAACCGCATCCTCGGGTTCGTGAACGCCCCCGCGATCGGACAGAAAGTCCTGAACCACTGCATCGACTGCGAGGTCGACCCCGTCCTCTACGGACGCCGCCGCGACATGATGGCGGACGTCCTGCGCGAGGCCGGATTCGAGTTCTACCTGCCGCCCGGAGCGTTCTACTTCTTCCCGAAGACCCCGATCGCGGACGACGTCGAGTTCGTGCGCATCCTGCAGGGCGAACGCATCCTCGCGGTGCCCGGCGTCGGATTCGGCATGGCGGGCTTCATCCGCCTCGCCTTCTGCGTGCCGGAACGCACCATCACGGGTTCGCTCCCGTCCTTCAAGCGCGCCATGGCCGCGGCCCGGAGGTAATCCCCCATGCGTCTGCTCCTCACCGGAAACGAGGCGATCGCCCGCGGCGCGTGGGAAGGCGGCGTGACGGCGGCCTTCGGCTATCCCGGCACCCCGTCCACCGAAATCCTCGAAAACCTCGTCAAATACGACGGCGTCTACTGCGAGTGGAGCCCGAACGAGAAGGTCGCGCTTGAAGCGGCCGCCGGGGCGTCCATCGCCGGGGCGCGCTGCATCGTCACCATGAAGCTCGTCGGGCTGAACGTCGCCGCCGACCCGCTGATGACGCTCTCCTATGTCGGCGTCCGCGGCGGACTCGTGGTCGTCGTGGCGGACGACCCCGGCCAGCATTCCTCCCAGACGGAGCAGGACACGCGCCATTACGCCCGCCTCGCCAAGGTCCCGATCCTCGACCCCGCCGATGCCGTCGACGCCCGCGCCTTCATGCTGGAGGCGTTCGAGCTCTCCGAAAAGTACGGCTGCCCGGTCATCCTCCGTACCACCACCTGCGTGGGGCATTCCCGCGCGCTGGTCGAATGCGGCGAGGCGCGTCCGCGCAATGTGACCGAGTTCAAGAAGGAACCGTCGCGTTTCGTGCCGCTCCCGCTCTGGGGCCGCAAGCTCCGTGTGAAGATCGAGGAGCGCATGGACGCGCAATCCGCCGACGCCTCGTCGCACGCCTCGCTGAACCATGTGATCCCCGGCACGGGCAACGACCTCGGCATCATCACCTGCGGCATCACCGCGCTGTACTGCCGCGAGCTCATGCCGGAGGCCCCGGTCCTGAAGCTCGGCTGGCCCTGGCCCTTCCCCGACTCCATGATCCGCGAATTCGCCGCCTCCGTCAAACGCATCGTCGTCATAGAAGAAGGCGACCCGATCCTGGAGGAACACGTCCGTTCGCTCGGCATCGCGTGTTCCGGCAAATCCGACGTCGTGCCGCGCTGCGGCGAGCTCACGCCGGACCGCATTTTCGAAATCCGCGAAAAGCTCCGCGGCACAAATAATTCTCTGCCGAAACCGTTCCCGCAGGCCGACGGCCTCCCGATGCGGCCCCCGGTCTTCTGCCCCGGCTGTCCGCACCGCGCGCTCTTCTACGCGCTCACCAAATTCGACGTGATCGTGACAGGCGACATCGGCTGCTACAGCCTCGCGGTCTTCCCGCCGCTCGAACGCACCGACGTGCTGATCTGCATGGGCGGCGGCTTCACGCTCGCGCACGGCCTCGACAAGGCGGGCGAAAAGAAGAAGGTCGTCGGCGTGCTCGGCGACTCCACGTTCTTCCACTCCGGCATCACGGGGTTGCTCGACGTAGTCTACAACAAGGGCACGTCCACGCTCATCGTCGTCGACAACTCCAGCACCGCCATGACCGGCCATCAGGACCACCCCGGCACCGGACGCACCATCTCCGGCGAGCCCGCGCCCGCCGCGTCCATCGAAGCCATCGCACGCGCCTGCGGGATGAAACGCGTCACGGTCTGCGACCCGTTCGACCAGGAGAATCTGCACAAGGTCCTCGCGGAGGAGATCGCCGCGGACGAGCCGTCCCTCATCATCTCGAAGGCCCCCTGCCCGCTCCAGATACGCCGCCGTCTCGGCCCCGTCCGCGCCATCGACGTAGCCAAATGCAAAAACTGCAAAGCGTGCCTCAAATGCGGCTGCCCGGCTATCGTGGTCACGGCGGACGGCAAACCGTCCATCGACCCGCAACTGTGTTCCGGCTGCCGCCTCTGCGAATCCGTCTGCAAGTTCGGCGCGATCGCGCCCGTCCCCGGACAGGAGAAGTGACGCATCATGGAATCGAAGATACTCGACCGCGAGACCATCGCTTCCGGCGGCTGGATTTCCCTCCAGAAGGTCACGTACCTCGGCCATGACGGCAAGGTCCGCACCTGGGAATCCGCCTCCCGCGTCCATTCCCAGGGCGCCGTCATGATGATCCCCGTCACGAAACCGGGCAACAAGCTCATCGTCATCCGGCAGTTCCGCCCCCCGACCGGACGCCTCGTCTACGAGTTCCCCGCCGGGCTCATCAACCCCGGCGAAGATCCGGCGGAAACCGCTGTGCGCGAACTGAAGGAGGAGACCGGCTACGTCGGCACGGTCGACTACTGTTCGCCGCGGGTCTTCACCTCGCCCGGACTCTCCTCCGAGTTCGTGCATCTGGTGAAGATGACCGTCGACCTCGATGCGCAGAAGGACCTCGCCACGCATTTCGACGAATCCGAATACATCGAAACGTTCCTCGTCGGGCAGGACGAGCTCGCGGACTTCATCCGGCGGGCGGAAGCCGAAGGCTGCGGCGTGGATACGAAGATGTACATGTGGGCGATTTCCCGCGGAGGATTCTGACGGCACAAGCCCTTCGTTTTCCATCAAAAACGCGTTTTTTTTGGTGAAAAAAGCGTTTTCCGCTTGCCATTTCCGGATTTGATGCTATATTCTTAGCAATATTTTTTTCAAACCAGCCATACTTTTAACCAGGAATCTTCAACCATGGGCAATCTGAGAAAAAAACGCCGCCGCAAAATCGCTCAGCACAAACGCAAAAAACTGCTGAAGGCCATGCGGCATAAAAACAAATAAGCGGCTATCCCGCTTATTTCCCCGGCGGACGTCCGGGACGAATGGAACGCGCCCCGCGGTGCCCCGACCGGCACTTCCGGCGCGTTTCTTATTTTCATTTATCCTCATCAGAAGGCTTCGCTTCGGCATGACTCCGTTCTTCTCATCCAGACTCCGCATCCTGACCGCTGCGCTCGCATGTGCCGCCGCGCCGGCGCTTTTCGCGCAGGGCGACATGGAGTCGGACTGGCTGCCGAACACCACGCTTTTCTTCGAAGAACTGCTGCCGTCGCACGCGGCGCAGGAGGAGGCGGAGACGCTGGCCGACCTGGCGCGTATCTTCGACAATTCGATCCTCACGAATCAGTTCACGGACGCGGACATCGAAAAGCTCTTCGAGATGGCGGCGAAACACCCGGACAACGAGGCGTTCTTCTCCCCGCTCGTCCAGGCCGCCGTCCAGCCCGCGTTCCGCGACAAAGTCACGCCCCGCCTGCTGAAGCTCGCCGAGGAAAACCCGGATTCGCGCGAGCTCAATCTCACCTGCGGCGAAATGCTGGTGCAGTTCAAGCGCGTCGACGAGGCCGTCCCGTTCTTCGAACGCGCCTTCGAAGTCGTCCGCAAAGACCCGGAGCCGCCCTCCGAACGCCGCCGCGAGTACAACGCGAACATCGCGTCCAAGCTGGTCCTCATCTATTCGGATAAGGCGCTCGACAAGAAGCGCCGCGAGGAACCCGCGCTCGCTGACGAGGTGAAGGAATATCAGGACAAGCTCCGTGCTCTCCGCGCCGAGATCGCATCCATGCGCGTCTTCGACGCCGCCCCCCAGGTGCAGTCCGCTCTGATCGTCTCCTGCGCCGGGGACATGGACGCCTCCGACGCGAAATCCCCGCTCGCGACCTCCGTGCTCGTGCCGTTCAACCGGACCGCCTGGGCGCTCCGCGACGAGATGTACCGTCTCGCCCAGACCTCGCTGACGTGCCTGCTGGACCGGAAGAAAGAGGTCGAGGATCCCGAATTCCCCGAGCCGTTCCGCGTCCTGTGCGACCTCGGCTACCGGTCGCAGGTCATGGCTGCCGCGCTCGCGCGCATTGCGCAGGTCCCCGACGACACCGAAGCATTGTTCACCGTCGCGATCCTCGCCGACGAGCTCGGCGATCCGCTCCTCGGCGCTCGCGCCTGGGACCGCATCTTCGCGGTCGTGAAAGCCCCTACCCCGGACATGTTCGCCGTCTGCGCCTCGCTCCAGACCGAGGCGAAACTCTACGACGACGCCGAACGCACCTACCGGAACCTCGGCGCGATGCTGGATGCGCCGGAAGCCGTCCTGACGAAGCTCGCGCAGCTCGATTTCGACCGCGGCAACTACAAAAAGGCACTCGAACTGCTCCAGAAGGCTCCGCTCGACACCGAGCGCCTCCTCATCGAGACCGACTGCTACATGCGACTCCGCAACTACGACAAGGCGCTCGAACGTATCCGCAACGCTGCGCGCATCACCCCCGCCCTGCTCGAAGGACGCCGGTTCCGCCTCATCAGCGCGAACATCGCCGACAAGGCCAACAACATGCAGTACGTCGAACAGATGCTCGCGCCGCTCCTCACCAGCCGTCCGCCCGCGCCGCCGGACGAAAGCATCCCCGACGCCGAAATCTACAATTCCCTCGGCTACATCTTCGCCGACCACGGATACCGCCTCAACGCTGCCCTCGACTACCTTCTGAAGGCCGTCGAGTTCGCCCCGGAGAACGGCGCGATCGCCGACAGCTACGCGTGGGTCCTCTTCAAGTTGAACCGCCATGAAGAGGCGAAAAAGGAGATTCTGCGCGCCATCGAGATATTCGGCGACGACGTCGACGCCACGATCCTGGACCATGCCGGAGACATCTTCGACGCCCTCGGCGACAAGGCCGCCGCGCGCGGCTACTGGGAACGCGCCATGAGGCTCGACGGCGACGTGGACTACGACGCCATCGAACGCAAGCTCGAATCCGCCCGGTGACCGCCCCCTCCTCTCTCCTCATTTCCCCGCTCAACAATCACCCGGTCCATGCGGACGATTCCGCCTGTCGGAAAAAGCGTTCTTTTTTTCGTCTTTTTTTGAAAAAATCCGCTTGATTTTTCCATTTCCGGATTTACATTAACTCTAAACATCTTTTCAGAGAACCGCGACCTTTATTTTTTGATGTATTCCAGATTCGATAATGGACAAAGCAGAGTCCGCAGATCATACCACCACGCTCCGCCCCGGAAGGAAGCATCACGGCTTCGTTCCGGGTTCATTTTTCTTCTGGCAGGCAACGCAACCCGAACACGATTGGACTGAACGCAAATGAACGCATTCCTCAGCCGTTTGTCTCAATCCAGGACTCTGTTTTTCTGGTCCGTTGTCATTTTTATCGTCATCGCAGCGGGAGCATTGTCGGTCGTCCTGCCGATGTACTATGCGAAAACAAGGGAATGGAATGAACCGGAAATGACCGTCCGCCCGAAAAATTCCTTCGGGAAAACCCTTCGCGTGGTCGGCGATGCCGACTACAGGCCGTTTTCCTACCGTCTCCCGGACGACGCGGAGCCGCGCGGATACAATATCGAGCTGATCGCGGAACTGGCGAACCGGATCGAATGCAACCTCGACCTGACGCTGACGAGCTGGAACGAAGCCGTCGAGGCAATGCGGAACGGGGAAGCCGACCTGATCCTGGGATTCGACTGGCAGGATACAGAGATCGTAGACTGCCTGATCTCCGTCCCGACGTTCGAGGAGAAATTCGTGGCGTTCGGGCTGAATCCCGGCATGTCATTCAGCACGCTCTACAGCAAGAAGATCGCCCTGATCAAAGGGTTCGGGCTGGAAGATTCGATGGTGCGTTATCTGCTGGGGCCGAACTGCGTGGAGTATCCGTCCGCAACGGAATGCGTACGTTCGGTCCTCGACAGGCAGTGCGACTGCTTCATCGTCCACCGGACCGTCGGCGAGACGTATCTCCGGAGACTGGGACAGGAGGGGAAACAGATCCGGGGGCGCATGGAGATCGAGAGCGCCCAGATGTGCATCGGCATCGCATCGAAGAATCCGGGATTGTACGTGGAAGTCAACGCGGCGCTGCTGGCGATGCGCACCGACGGATTCATGGAGAAACTCGCCGGAAAATGGATCCAGCCGGTCGAAGCCGAGATCGAACCGGGCGAATATCTGCGCCGGCATCCGTTCGCGCTTTTCCTGACCATCAATCTGCTCGCGATCATTCTCCTCGTGATTCTGATCTCGGATTATTACCTGATCCGCATCCGCGAGGAAAGGAACCGCGCGATCCGGGCTGAACACACCAAAGACATGTTCTTCTCCATGGTCAGCCACGACATCCGCACTCCGCTCAACGCCATCCTCGGATTCTCGGAGCTCCTGAAGCACGGCATCTCCGACCAGACGGAGAGAAGGCACGCGCTGGACGCCATCACGACGAGCGGACACACCCTGCTCGACCTGGTCAACGACGTGCTCGACCTTTCCAAGCTCGGCGCGGGCAAGGTCGTGCTGACGCCGGAACCGACCGACCTGAACAGCCTGGCGCACGACGTCATGACGTCGTTCGAGTTCGCCGTTTCCGGGAAAGACGTCGTGCTGGAGGAAAACGTCGCGCCGATGCCGCTCCTGCACGTCGATCCGCACCGGATCCGCCAGATCCTCTACAACCTCATCGGGAACGCCGTCAAGTTCACGGACCACGGCAAGGTCGCCCTGGACATCGTTTTCAAGGAAAACACGGACGGCGATGCCCAAACGGCATGCCTGACCATGTCCGTCTCCGACACCGGGTGCGGCATCGCGCCCGAAGACCAGGAGAACGTCCTGAAACCGTTTGTGCAGGCGAGAACAGCAAAGGCTTCGAAAGGGACCGGACTGGGCCTGGCGATCTGCTGCCAGATGGCGGAACGCATGGGCGGCAAGCTGACCCTGCAATCCATTTTCGGAAAAGGCACGACGTTCACCGTCGTGCTCCCGCGCGTGGCGTTCTCCGCGAAGGAAAAGACGGACGCCGGGGCGGACGCGACCGTCGCGCAGAACAAGCAGGAAACGCTGACGCTGTCGACCAATGACTCGCGCGTCCTGGTCGTGGACGATGTGCCGTTGAACATGAGCGTGATCAAGGCAATGCTGCGCCGTCTGGGCGTCACGGACATCGTTACGGCGGAAAATGGCGCGGAGGCGCTGGATATTCTGAAACAGGACAACGGGATCGGTCTCGTCCTGACCGACATGTGGATGCCCGTCATGGACGGCGAGGGCCTGATCCGCGAGATACGAGGGCGGGAACAGTGGAAGGACCTGCCGGTCTATGCCGTGACCGCCGACATCGAAACGCAGAAGACGTTCAAAGCTTCCGGTTTTACCGGCATCCTCCTGAAGCCGGTCACGATGGAACGGCTCAAAAGCGTCATACGATAATCAAGGAAGGCAGAAATGTATTATTATTTAAGCTCGCTGGAAACCGACTGGGGTCCGCTCCGACTCTTCAACTACATCACGTTCCGGGCGGGAGGCGCCTTCATCACGGCGTTCCTGATCGTCCTGCTCTCGATCCCCGTCTTTCTCCCGTATTTCAGGGTGCACTGCGTGCAGAGGTCGCCGCGGATGGACGACCAGCCGGAGAAGCCCAAAACGCCGCTGATGGGCGGAGTCTTCATGATCTCGGCAATCGTGATCGCCACCTTGCTCTGGAGCAAGATCACGGAACGGACGCTCATCATCTTCGTCCTCTCGACCGTCGCCCTCGGGATCCTGGGAATGGTCGACGACATCATCAAGACGAAATACCTGCGCTCGGAACGCGACGGCGTCCGGGAACGCACCAAGATGATCGTGCAGGCCGTCGTGACGGTGATCGCGCTGTATCTGCTCTACAAGACGCACGGGGCGGTCACGATGCAGGTCTTCTTCCCCTTCTCCCGCCAGCCGTTCCAGTTCTACCCCGAACTGGAATCCATCTCGGTCATCGTGCCGTTCCGGTATCATCCTCTGTTCCATCTGCCGCTCTGGTGCATGCCGGGATGCCTGCTCGTCATGCTCGGATTCAATTATCTCGTGGTGGCGGGGACCAGCAACGGCGTCAACCTGACCGACGGCAAGGACGGACTCGCCACGGGCTGCATGTTCATCGCGGCGCTCGCGTTCGCCGTCGTGGCGTACCTGAACGGGCATTACGAGTTTGCCACTTATCTGGGCATCCCGTATGTGCCGCAGGCGGGCGAACTCGGCGTTTTCGCCTGCGCAATCGCGGGCGCCTGCCTCGGATTCCTCTGGCACAACACGGCTCCGGCGTCCATCTACATGGGCGACACGGGAAGCCTCGCCCTGGGCGGCGCGCTGGCGATGATCGCCATCATGCTGGCGCAGCAGCTCCTGGTCCCGATCATCGGGCTCGTCTTCGTCATCGAAACGCTCTCGGTCTGGCTTCAGCGCACGAGCTACAAGCTCCGGCACGGCAAACGGATCTTCCTCCGTGCCCCGATCCATCATCATTTCGAAATGATGGGCATCCCCGACAACAAGATCGTCATGGGGTTCTGGATCCTCGCGATCCTTTCCGCGATGGCGGGGCTCGCCACGCTGAAACTCAGGTAAAAACGGTCCGCGCGGAGCGCAGGGAACGCACGAATCCCGACGGCGGCGCGGACCGCGGCGACGCCGTCGAACGCAAGCTCGCCGCCGCCCGCTGAGACTTCCCCTGTTTCTTTTCGTTGCAGTTTTGTTTTTTTCGGGGAATGCCGTTTGTCTTTTCCCGTATGCGGAAGTATAGTATAGTGTGCATATATCACACAAAAATATTATTTGGAAGGCAATCGATCCATGGCAACATACGAAATAGACAGCGGCATTACCTCGGGCATGATCCTCGACGATGACTGGATGCAGGTCCGCAGCGGTGGAACCGCTTCCAAAACGACGGTCGTCAACAACGGCATCGTCCACGTGTCGGAAGGCGGGGTCCTGCTGGACACGCTCGTCGGGAGCTGCACCTCGAACGGCGGGGTCAGCATCCTGAACGGGGGCAAAGCGTTCAATACGGTGCTGGACGGCGGAGGCCGTGGCTACCTCTACGAAGGCGCGCTGGCATCCGGCGTAACGGTTTCCAGCGGAGCATCGTTCAGCATCGGCGGGAACGGCGCGACAGCGTCCGCCGTCACGCAGGACGGCGGCACGGTCCTGGTGCAGTCCGGCGCGACGCTGACCGGCGCGGCGCTGAACGACGGCATCCTGTATGTGTTCGGCGGCGGGACCCTCCTGGACGCCGACCTGCGCAACCGCGCCGACGTCTGGGAGGATGCGTTCGCGCAGGGGATCCGCGTGCTTCCCGGCGCATTCCTGAGCATCCGTCCGAACGCCTCCGCCGTGCGGATTCAGGAAAACGGCGGATACGTAGACGTGCAGAACGGCGCAAAGGTCTCGTTCGCATCCGCGGTGATCTCCGGGCAAACTCTCTCCGGGACTTCGGCGACGGTGCATTCCGGCACGACCGCCGTAAAAGTGACCGTATGCCAGGACGGCCTCCTGGGCCTGTGCGACGGAGGCATCGCCTCCGAAACGATCGTCGACAGCTGCACCACGGCCGGCGGGCTCTGCGTCTCCAGCGGCGGGACCGCCCTGGAGACCGCGGTCAATCCGGACGGCGCGCTCTATGTGCTGTCCGGGGGGACCGCGATCGGGGCGAACGTGGTCGCCGGGGCCACCTTCCAGATCTATCAGGGCGCATCCGCCCGCGACCTCCGCGTCCAGCCGGGCGCGACGCTTTCCATTCAATCCGGGGCAACCGTGACCGACGTCGTGGAAAACGGCGGCAACGTCTATGTCGCCGACGGGGCGAACGTCACCTTTGCCGCCAACACCTTCCAGGGGCTCGTCCTGAGCAGCGGATACGCCGCGATCCATTCCGGCACGACCGCCCTGAGCGCGACCGTGCGCCAGGACGGCAACATGAACGTCCTGAACGGCGGGCTGTTCCTGTCCGGCACGGTCGGCAGCTGCACCGCTGCCGGGGGACTCTGCATTTCCAGCGGCGGGACCGCCTCCGCCACGAACGTGAACTCCGGCGGCGTCCTTTACCTGACGGACGGCGGAAACGTCCTCGGCGGAAGCATCCTCGAAGGGGGCAGCCTCCGCGTGATGGCAGGCGGCAAGGCGTCCGGGGTCGCGGTGGACGGCGGCTCCGTCTCCGTCGATGCGAACGCCCTGTTCGCCGATTCCATCGTAAAATCCGGCTCGGTCTACATCCTGGACAAAGGCGCCGCCTCCGGCGCGGTGCTTTCCGGGTCCGGCATGCTCCAGGTCTGCGCCGGGGCTTCCGCGAGCGACCTGACCGTCCAGACCGGAGCGACGCTCTACATTCAGGCGGGAGCCACCGTGACCGGAGTGAAGGAACGGGGCGGGCAGATCGCCATCGAGGACGGCGCGAACGTAACCTTCGCCGAGCAGATCATCAGCGGACAGGTCATCCAAGACGGCGTGGTCGCCGTGCACTCCGGCACGACTCTGGCAGCCCCCGTGATCTCCGACGACGGGACGCTGTGCGTGTCCGAAGGCGGCGTCGTGTCGGCGGCTACGGTCAACAGCTGCGTCTACACCAAAGGGCTTTTCGTTTTCAGCGGCGGGGCCGCCCTGGAGACAGTCGTGAATTCCGGTGGCGAAATCTACATGTACGAAGGCGGATACGCGTCCGGAATCGAACTCGCCGCGGGCGGTGCCTGCCAGGTCCGCGCCGGGGGGTCGGCGGACGGCATCAACGTTAAGTCCGGCTCCTACCTTACGATCTGCTCCGGCGCGATCGTCACGAACGTCCTTGAAGCCGGAGGATCGATCACGGTCGAGGCAGGCGCGAGCGTGACCTTCGCCGATCAGGTCATCAGCGGACGGATCATCAAAAACGAAGAAATCTCGATCCATTCCGGCACGACCATGGCGAGCCCCGTGATCTCGGATGAAGGGGCGCTGCACGTGTCCGACGGCGGCGTCGTAACGTCGGCGACAGTCAACAGCTGCGCCGCCACGAAAGGCCTCTACGTCTTCAGCGGCGGCAAAGCCTCCGCCACGAACGTGAATTCCGGCGGAATGGTCTATGTTTACGAAGGCGGCGTCGCCGCCGGCATCGGCCTTGTCAACGGCGCGGGATGCCAGATCCGTTCGGGCGGTTCCGCGAAAGACATCGAGGTGCAGTCCGGGGCCTGCCTCACGATCTACTCCGGCGCGAAAGTCTCAGATCTCCTGGAAAACGGCGGCACCGTGACCATCGAAGAGGGCGCGGACGTCACCTTCCTGGAACACACGGTCAGCGGTACGCTCCTGAACGACCATACCGCCATGGTCCACACCGGCACGACTATGCTGGACACGGCCGTCGAGGGGACGGGGAAACTGGTCCTCAGCGGCGGCGGGCTCGCGGTTTCCACGACGCTCAAGGACTGCGACCCGGACGGCGGCCTCTGCGTCTACAGCGGCGGCACGGCGTCCGCCACCACGGCGAACAACGGAGGCTTCGCCTTCCTCTTCTCCGGCGGCACGGCGGTCGACAACACGATCACATCCGGCGGCAGTATGACCATCTTCAGCGGCGCCGTCATGAAGAACGTCGACATCCAGTCCGGCGGGGTCCTCTACATGTCGTCCGGCTCCGTCCTGACCGGAAAGATCAGGATCTGCCCCTCGACGCTCGACGGCGAAAAAACGTATCTTTTCATCGACGACAACGGCTGCACGATCGATTTCGACATCTCCAGGATCAATCCTTCCGGCGACGCGGAGGCCCTGCTGGACGACTACCAGCGCATCCGCAGCGAACCTTCGGAAGCAAACTACACCCCGGATTTCACGATCACGGTCGAACCCGACCAGTCGCGCGGCACATATCTGATCGCCGTCGCGCGGAAAAATTCCGATTTCCCGACGCTCACGGTCAAAAACACCGAAAACAAGATCCTCGGCACGATCACGGACGGACAGAACCTCATGGTCGACGGCGTCGAGTACAGGCTCTCGCTTGACGTCGTCATCGACAAATCCGCCATGACCGGAACCGCCACGATGATGCTCCATATCGGCGACGACTGCACCGGAAACGGCCCCGGACAACCCATTACGGCCGCGGACATCACCGCCCTCACCAACAAGGACGTCACGGTCACGGGGACCTTCGACAGCTATACCGTGACGAAACAGTACAGCTTCGACGCGGCGACCTGGATGGATTATACCGGGGGGATCGTGCTTCAGGAAAACGGAAGAGTGTATTTCCGCGGCCTGAACGGATACAACGTCGCATCGCCCATCGCCAGCTACACGGTGAGAAACATCGACAAGATCGCGCCGACGACTCCGGCCGGGCTGAAAGCCACCGTCTCCGGGCGGAACGTTTCCCTCTCATGGGACGCCTCGATGGACAACCTCGCCGGCGTCAGGGAATACACGGTCCGCTACGCGCACGGCGGACAGGCGTTCACGGTCACAACAAAGGACAACAGCCTCGAACTGGAAAACGTTGATTTCGCGACCTGGCAGTGGAGCGTGCAGGCTGTCGACAACGTCGGCAACGCTTCCGCGGCCACGGACGGCGAAGCGTTCCTTGTTTCGCAGGCGGCCGTCGTCGGCGACGTGAAGAGCGACATCGACGCGAACGGCGTTTCCGACGTGATGTTCCAGTACACCGGCGGCTTCGGCCAGATCGGGTTCTGGATGAACGGCACGAGCACGTGGCAGAGCACGAACGCCACGCATCCGGTCGACACATGGGAAGTCCTCGGCGCATACGACATGAACGCCAACGGCAAGGCGGACTCCGTCCTCGTCGGCAATGTGGAAGTCAGCGGCATCAAGGGCGCGTTCATCGGCTATTACACCGACGCCGAAGACCTCGACGCAAACTGGGTGAACATCAGCTATCTCACCAATTACGAGGGCTATGTCTGGAAGAACAAGGTCGGCAACCTGACCGGAAACGAGGGAAAGAACTCCATCGTGTGGCATTGTGCCGAGATCGGCGCGCTCGGCGTCTGGACCGACGGCACCGACAGCTGGGTTTCCCTCGGCGCGGGCTACGACGCGAACTGGACGCTCGTCGGCTGCGGCGACTTCGCCGGGTCCGGCAGGGACGCCGTCGTAATGAGCTATCTGGGCGGTGCGAAATACTACGCGGTCGGCATCGACAGCGCCGTTTCCGAGCTTGCATCGTCCGACAGCGGCTGGGAAGTCCGCGCCATCGGCGATTTCGCAGGCGACGGCAGGGACGACATCGTGGCGTTCCACAAGGAGACGGGCATCGTGGCCAAGTGGGACGACGGGAATTCCGCCAGCTGGTCGCAGCTGGGCCAGCTCGACGCGAAGGACTGGTTCGTGGTCGGCGCGGGCGATTACGACGGAGACAAACAGGACGACCTGCTGGTGCGCCAGTATTCGACCGGCATGCTCGGCTATTACTCCGGCGGCGACATGAACAAGTGGACCGAACTCGGACGTGGCGTCGACATGAGCTGGACCGTAATCGCTTGACATCGCGCCCGGGCGCAAACCGGGCTCCAGATCGGCACGGTCTGCCGTGTACCCCGGAGTTTTTCAAAAGACAGCGAAAGGAAAACGGAAATGAACGAAAACGATGCGTCAGTCGAACCGACCGATTTCTGGTACATCGACTCGAAATACCACATTCACTGCGAGGAATACATCGAATACCACAAAGACGCGATGGACTGGGACCTCGTCTCCCGGTACCAGACGCTCAGCGAACCGTTTATCGAGAAGTTCGCCGACCGAGTGAACTGGAAGAACATCTTCCAATACCAGGACCTGAGCGACGCGTTCAAGGCGAAATGGCGGCACAAGCTGGCGGAATGAAATCTCCCCCGGCGCCCGCCCATGCCGCAGCCGGGGCGTCCATGCACGGAGAAATCCTCTGGAAAACCCGTTTCTTCGAGATTTTTATTTGCATTTAAACCAGTCATGGATATATTATGCAGTGACAGGGATTCCTTCGTTTCCAACAACTTCAAAACAATGGCGGTCCCCCTCCGCCGAATAAGGATCATCAGCATGAACTTCCGCTCCTGCTCCTCCCTCATCGCGGCCGCGCTGCTTGCGCTGCCCGCCGTCTTTGTCCACGCTCAAGCCCAGCAGCCCAGACAAGCTCAAACGCAACAACAGCCCCAGACCCGTCAGGGACAGACCCGGCAGCCTCAGAACCGGCAGGGACAGATCCGGCAGGGACAGGGGCAGATACCGCCGCCCGCGCAGAAACTCGACCCGGAAAAGCTGCTCCTGAACGACATGCAGTATTTCGAGCGCCCAGGCGTCAACGTTCTTGTATTCAGCAACACGTTCTCAGGCGGCTTCAACGACGAAAAGAACTCCGGCATCGAGATCATCCATCATGGCGTGCGGACCGTTCAGGGCGGCGCGGTCAGGCTGTCCAAGACCCCCGAACAGTGGGACCTGGTCCCGCAGTCGCCGCTGCGCCGGGTCTACCCGGAGAACAACGCCATCGAGGTCGGGATGCGCTATCCCGACTACAACTTCAATTCGCGCGTGATCGTCACCGGCAAGGGGAAAACCGTGGAGATCGCGGTCTATCTGGACGAGCCGCTGCCCGAATTCCTGGAGGGCAAGGCCGGATTCAACTTGGAGTTCCTGCCCTCGCAGTACTGGGGCAAGGCATACATCATGGACGGCAGGCCCAAAAGGTTCCCGCGTTACGCGGTCAGCCTGACCAAGTCCGTGCCGAACGAGGAGAAGCCCCGGCAGTTCAAGGGGTTCCGCACGTACGACGACCGCGGCACCGGCGAGTTCGTGGACCCGGAGCCTCTTGAGAAGGGGCATTCCATCGTGATCGCGCCCGACGCCCCCGAACGCATGATCAAGATCTCGTCGGCGGATTCCACACTGGAGCTGTACGACGGCCGCATCCTTGCGCAGAACGGATGGTTCGTGCTGCGCAGCGTGCTGCCCGCCAAAAAGACCGGCAAGGTGATAACCTGGACCGTCGAGCCGCACGCCGTCCCCGGCTGGATCCGCGAGCCGAACATCGGGTTCTCCCAGGTGGGATACGTCCCTTCGCAGCCCAAGATCGCCGTGATCGAGCTCGACAAGAACGACAAGCCGTGGGCGAACGCCGCGGTCTTCAGGATCGACGGCGAGGGCAACGAGAAGCTGGCATACCAGGGCAAGACCTCCTCGTGGGGCAGCTACTACAAGTACAACTACCTGAAGTTCGACTTCAGCAAGGTGAAGGAGCCCGGCATCTACTTCATCAAATACGGCGACCACAGGACCGGAAACTTCATCATCGACGATTCGGTCTACGACTGGATGACGGACGCCACCAGCGACGTGTGGATCCCCATTCACATGAACCACATGACGGTCAACGAGGCGTACCGGATCTGGCACGGCGAACCCTTCAAGGAGGGCTATCTGCAGGCGCCGCCGAGCGATCACTTCGACATGCACTCGCAGGGCCGGGTCACCGCCGTGAAGCCGGACGGCACCCACTACGAGCCCTACGAGCTGATCCCCGGCCTGAACGTGGGCGGCTACTTCGACGCGGGCGACTTCGACATCGAGACCGGCGCGAACATCGGCGTGGTCCAAAGCCTGGTGGAGGCATGGGAACTCTTCCACAACGAGCGCGACGAGACGTTCGTGAGCGAGGAGCAGCGCTACGTGGACCTGCACCGCCCGGACGGCAAGCCCGATCTGCTGCAGTACATCGAGCACGGCGTGCTGAACCTGGTCGCCCAGGCAGAACAGCTCGGACAGATGTCCAGGACCCTCTCCAACTCGGTCCTCGACAACTACCATCATCTGGGCGACGCCGCCGCCATCACGGACGGCCTGCACTACGACCCCAGCCTGCCAAAATACGTGAAGTCGGAGGACGGCAAGCGAAG
Source organism: Victivallales bacterium (assembly GCA_045114235.1). Lineage (GTDB taxonomy): Bacteria > Verrucomicrobiota > Lentisphaeria > Victivallales > UBA1829 > UBA1732. The sequence goes on along the minus strand of JBGUKB010000038.1, from coordinate 26,493 downwards.
CGGCACCCCCGACGACATGTGGGCGTTCGCAGGCGGCAATACCGGCCCCAACCCCAACGCTGCCGCCATGTTCGCAGCCGCAGCCCGCGTGCTGAAGGGCTACAACGACGAACTTGCCGAACGCTGCATGAAGCAGGCACAACGCTTCGCGGGCGATTCCGGCAATCCGGACAACCGCCGCCGCGGCGGGATGGGCGGCGGTTTCGGCGGCAACAACATGGGGCTCGCCCTGCAGCTGTACCGAACGACCGGCGACAAATCCTATCTGGCGCAGTTCGAACAGCAGATCTGGCAAGCACTGGACCGCAACGTGAACGGGACCATCCGGACCGCGCTCGACGCCGTGCCGTTCATGGATGACGAATACAAGCGGAAACTCGCGCCCTATGTGCAGCAGTACAAGCTTTACATGGACCGTTTCGACACGCTCAATCCGTACGGCGTGCCCATCGGCGAGGGCAACTGGGCGGGCAGCGGCTCCGTGGTCAGCTTCGGCGCCACGGCATGCCTCGCCAACCTCTACTTCCCCGAGCTCATTGACAAGAGTTACGCCTACAAGGCCGCCGCGTTCATGTTCGGCTGCCATCCGTACCACAATTATTCGCTGGTTGCCGCCGTCGGCGCGGCGCGTCCCAAGGAAGTCTTCTACGGCAACAACCGCGCCGACTTCTCGTTCATCCCCGGCAACGTGGCGCCCGGCCTGCTGTTCCGCCGCCCCGACCATTTCGAGAACTTCGACGACTGGCCGTTCCTGTGGGGTCAGAACGAAGGCACGATCGCGGGCAACTGCAGTTACCTGATCTTCGGCGAAGCCTTCAAGAGCATGGTGAAGAAAAAATAAAGATCAGCCCGGAGCCTGACCCCAAACAGGGATCGGATCCATCCCGTCCCCCGCAAAAATGCGTGCATGCGTTTGATTGTTGCGGATTCAGGATGTATATTAATCCCGAACGGCAACAAGACAAACTTATTTTTCAGGAGGAAAACCATGCAGGAAGCACTCAGGAAACGTATCGAAGCCGCCGGACAGGCGCATCTGCTCGCGCACTACGACGCCGCCGACGCAGCGGCGCAGGCCAAACTCGAAGCCCAGTTCAGCGTGATCGACTGGGAAGCGCTCCCCGGCCTCATCGCCGGATACGTCCTCAAGCGCCCGGAGACCGCTATCCCCGCCGACCTCGCGCCCGCCCCGTTCTTCCCGTTCCCGGCGAAGACCGCCGAACAGGAAAAGCTGTACGCCGAGGCGATCGCGAAGGGCGTAGAAGTCCTCCGCGCGGGCAAAGTGGCGGCGCTCACGGTCGCGGGCGGACAGGGCACGCGCCTCGGATTCGACGGTCCGAAGGGCACCTACCCGATCACGCCCGTCCTGCACAAGACGCTCTTCCAGTATTTCGCCGAATCCATCGGCCGCATCTCGGAAAAATACGGCGCGCCGCTCACCTGGTACATCATGTGCAGCGAGCTGAACGCCGCCCCGACGAAGGAATTCTTCGAGAAAAACAAGTTCTTCGGGCTCGCCGACGGCCAGGTCCGCTTCTTCGTGCAGGGCACCATGCCCGCCATCGGGCTTGACGGCAAGCTCATCATCGGCGCGAAGGATTCCCTCGCGCTCTCCCCGAACGGGCACGGCGGCACGCTGCTGGCGCTCCGGGCGTCCGGCTGCCTCGACCGCATGGCCGCCGACGGCGTGGAGTACCTCTCGTATTTCCAGGTGGACAATCCGCTGGTCCCGATCGCCGATCCGCTGTTCATCGGCCTGCACATCCTCGAAGGCTCGCAGATCAGCAGCCGCATGCTGCCGAAGACCTGCCCGACCGAAAAGCTTGGCAATTTCTGCCTCTCCGGCGGCCGCCTGCACGTGATCGAATATAGCGACATGCCGCTGGAGCTCGCCGAACGCCTCAACCCGGACGGCACGCTGGCGTTCCTCTCCGGCAGCCCCGCCATCCACATCATCAGCCGCTCGTTCGTCGAATCGCTCACGCAGGACGGCACGCTGAAGCTGCCGTGGCACCGCGCGGACAAGAAGGTCCCGTACCTCGCCGCGGACGGCACGGTCGTGAAACCGGATGCCACGAACGCGGTCAAACTCGAATCGTTCATCTTCGACGCGCTCCCGATGGCCGAACGCGCCATCGTGGTGGAGGGCTCCCGCAAGGAGATGTTCGGCCCGACCAAGAACGCCACCGGCGTCGACTCCGCCGAATCCTGCCGCGCCATGCTCGTGGAACGCGACGCGCGCCGCCTCACCCTTGCCGGGATCCAGGTCCCGCGCAACGCGGACGGCGCGCCCGCCGCGCTCGTCGAGATCTCGCCCCGCTGCGTTGTCGACGACGCCGACGCGGTGGAATATTTCCGCGCGAATCCCGTGACGGAACCCATTCAACCCGGCCAGACGAGGGCGTTCGGAAAATGATCAAGATCGTACCGCTCAGCGAAGACGACATCCTGTTCGACGAGGAAGCCGCGGGCAAGGCGCTAGAAAAGGCGGCGCACCGCCTGAAACCGGTTCGTTTCACCGGGGTCTGCCCCATCGGCCGCCAGATCCTCTTCGTGTTCAACGAATGCCCCGCAGAAGAGGACGACTCAGCCGCGAAGTTCGTGTTCTCCAGGCTCCCGTCCCGCGATTTCAACGAGGTCGCGGCGGTCCTTCTCAGCCGGTTCACGGGCGGATTCGACACGCTCGGCACGTTCTTCATCGGCGACGACCTCTGGGGGCTGTTCAAGCGCCACCCGAAAGATGCCTGACGACGTAACAGGAGCATCCGCGCCCCGGCAGTCCGCCCGGAAACGCTCCTGGCGGAAACGGCTCGGCGCGGCCGGAGAACGCGACGCGTCACGGTTGCTCGCGCAGCTGGGATATACCGTCCTGCTGCGCGACTGCCGCACGCCATTCGGCGAACTCGACCTGGTCTGCCTCGACGGCGCGGCGTTCGTGTTCGTCGAGGTGAAGACGCGCTACTGCCACCTGCGCCAGTTCGGCAGACGCCCCGAACCGTGGCGCGAGCTCTCCGACGCCCAGAAACGCCGCAACTTCCGCGCCGCGGTCTCGTTCCTGCACGACCTCGGCGACGCCGCCGCGAACCGCCGTTACCGGTTCGACCTCGTCGAAATCCTGCGCGGCCCGTTCGGTCCGCTCGCCATCCGGCATCACGTCAATTTCATGGGCCGCCCGACCTACTCGAAACAGGGCATTCCCGGCCGCGTCTTCCGCCGCAGGACGAACGCCGCCACGCAGTCCATGTTCTTCCCCGTGGAATAAATCCGGGGTTTTATTTCTGCTTTTTTCAGCACATTTTCTGTTCGTTTCCTGCAAAAAGGCGCAAAAGATTCCGCGTCTTCCGGTTGAAAAAAGCAAAAAGAGTGTTACAGTATATAGATAAAGACGCGGCGCACGCACACTGCGCCGGCACATCATCAATTTTTTACTCCCACGTTCTCAGGAGCTTGCTTCGGTTTTATGGCATCGGATCGTCTCGCATTCATCATCGGCGCGTCCCGCGGGATCGGGTATGCGACCGCATTGCGTCTGGCCCAGGACGGCTTCGACGTCGCGGCGACCTGCCGCGGCGACACGGCGCGTCTCGACGGCCTGCGCGCACAGGTCGAGGCGCTCGGACGCTCCTTCCTTCCGGTCTCGCTCGACGTGACCGACCGGGCGGAAAGCATCCGCGTCATCACGGAGCTTTTCGCCGACAAGCCGCCCTATGCGGTCGTCTACAACGCCGGCATCTCCCGCGACGATCTTTTCGCCTGGATGACCTCGGCGGAGTGGGACGACGTGATCCGGACGGGACTCGACGGGTTCTACAACTGCGTCCAGCCGCTGGTCCAGCCGCTCATCTCCGCGAAGAGGGGCCGCATCATCGTCATCAGCAGTGCGTCCGGCCAGGTCGGCCGTCCGGGCCAGGTCAATTACTCCGCCGCGAAAGCCGGCCTCATCGGCGCTGTGAAGGCGCTCGCCGGAGAGCTCGGACGCAGGAACATCCTCGTGAACGCGGTCGCGCCCGGCGTCATCGACACGGAAATGACGCGCGACCTCGACATGACCAAGATCCTGCCGCTGATCCCGCTCGGACGCAAAGGCACGCCGGAGGAAGTCGCGGCAGTCGTTTCTTTCCTCGCAGGGCCGTATTCGGAGTACATCACCGGGCAGGTCATCGGCGTGAACGGAGGTCTGGTATGCTGAACTCTTTCTACACCGACAGGAGGCGCGCATGAACGGACTCAAACGCGTCGTCATCACGGGCAGCGGCATCTACAGCGCGCTCGGATTCACGCCCGGCGAACTCTTCGACAACCTCGCCGCGGGCAAAAGCGCCGTCGTACGCGCCGGAGAAGAGGAGAATTTCCTGCCGACCGCGCCCGCTCCGCGCGATCCCGAACGTTTCCGCGTCCTGCCTCGCACGATCCGCCGCTCCATGGCTCCGGCGGCCTGCTTCACCGCGATGGCAGGGCTTGCCGCCATGCAGGATTCCGGGCTCACGCAGGACGAACTGCTCTCTCTGAGCGCCGGATGCGCCGTCGGATCCACCATGGGCTCCGTCAGCACCCTGCGTGAAGGCTACGCGCTGGTCATTTCCGGGCAGAGCGACCGGCTCTCCCCGATGCACTTCTTCAAAGCCGCCTCCCACACCACGGCGTTCAACCTCGCACGCACGCTCGGGCTCAACGGCGCGATCTACTCGCCGTGTTCCGCCTGCGCCTCCGGGCTTCAGTCCATGGGGCTCGGCGCGGCGCTCATCGCCGCCGGACAGGAGACGGTCATGTTCTGCGGCGGCGCGGACGAAACCGGGTCGGAAGTCTCCGGTTCGTTCGCCCTGATGTACGCCCACGCGCCCGTCGAAGACGACCCCACGCAGAGTTCGCAGCCGTTCTCGGCACACCGCAAGGGGCTGGTCTGCGGCGAAGGCGCGGCGGTCTTCTGCCTGGAGGAATACGAACACGCCGTGAAGCGCGGCGCGAAGATCTACGGCGAGATCGTCGGGTACTCCTCGAACAGCGGCGGAAACGGCCTCAGCCAGTCCGACGCGCCCGCCATCGCCCGCTGCATGGCGGACACCTGCGCGTCCGGCGGGATCGATCCCGCCGACATCGACTACATCAGCGCGCACGCCACGTCCACGCTCCAGGGTGACGCCGCCGAGGCCGCGGCCATCCGCGAGGTCTTCGGCGCGAACGTCCCGGTCTCCAGCCTCAAGGGGCACCTCGGACACACGCTCGGCGCGTCCGGCCCGCTGGAAATGGCGGCGGTCTTCGAAATGGCGCGGCACGGCGTCCTGATCCCGACCCGCAACCTCGTCGACATCGACCCCGCCTGCGCCGGGATCGACCACCTGACCGCCCCGCGCGAAAAACGAATCCGCATCTTCTTCAAAAACTCCTTTGCGTTCGGGGGCATCAACGCATCCCTGATCTGCAAGCTCAACGTATAACAACCTTCCCCGGAGGATCCGAATATGAATCTGACACGCGACGAAATCATCGAAGCCGTCAACGGCGCACTCGTCAACGAAATGGAACTCGACCCCGCCGACCTTTCCCCTGAAAAGACCTTCTTCGACGACCTCGGGCTGGACAGCCTCGACATGGTCGACCTGATGATCGGGCTTCAGCGCAAATTCGGCATCTCGCTCCGCGACAACGAGGAGATCAAGCAGGTCCGCACGCTCGGAGACGTCTACGACTTCTTCGAGAAGAACCAGGCGATGCTTACCGCGCAGGCCGAGGCCGCGAAGGCCGCCGCCGCACAGGCGGCGCAGGAAGCCGCACAGCAGAAATCCGAATAAACAACCTCGCCTGTCTTCCCGTATTGCCGTCCATCAACAGGAGCCGGAGATGTTTTCCCTGATCGTCTACACGCACATGGTCGTCTGCATCGCTCTCTACTGCATTCTGGCCTCGCCGTTTTTTCTGGTCGCGGGGATATTCTGTCTCCTCACCGGCAGACCGTTCAACGTCGCGGTCCTGAAGTTCATCCGCACGTTCGGCCGATGCATGATCCGCTGCTGGTACAGCGTGTATATCCCGGTCCGCCTCGACGACTTCTCCGGCGGCGCAAACCACGGCATCTTCGTCGTGAACCACCGTTCGTCGTCCGACCCCTTCCTGGTCTCGATCATCCCCGCCGCGGGCGCCGCAATGGCCGCCGCGAAGGGCTGGGCGCTGCACATGCCGTTCTTCGGCGTCTTCGCGCGCATGGGCGGCTTCATCGACGTGAACAACCTCACCTACGAGGAGATCGTGGAGCAGACCCGCCGCGCGCTGAGCAATTCCGGCACCATCTACGTCTTCCCGGAGGGTACGCGCTCCGGCTCGCGCACCATGGCGCCGTTCCACAGCGCGTTCTTCCGCGCCGCGAAGGAGCTCGGCGCGCCGCTGATCCCGGTCGCCATCGCGGGCAACGAATCCAGCCCGGACCGTTCGTTCCGCATGCGCCCCAGCCGCGTCATCATGCGCGTCCTGAAGCCGATCCCGCAGGAACGCATCGCATCCGAGCCGCATTTCCGCATCCAGCGGGAAGTCCACCGCATCCTCGAAGAGGAGACCGCCGCGCTCGACCGCGAGATCGACGCGTGGAAACAGGAACGTCGCTATCCGTTCTGCCTCACATCCGCAAAATCAGCTTAAACATTCACATACCGTTTCAGAAGGAATTCATTCATCATGGCCGAATCCGAAACTCCGAAATCCAACAAGCCGGTCCTCAATCACGAGGAACTGCGCGCCAGACTGCCCTACCCCGCCGCCGGACTGCTTCCGCACGGCGAGCCCTTCGCGCTGATCGACACGATCGTCGAGGAATGGGACCAGGGCGGCAAGACGTCCTCCGTGGTGCATCCCGACCATCCGCTGGCGGCCGCCGACGGCTCCACCGGCGCGGAAACGTTCATCGAATACGCCGCGCAGACCGCCGCCGTTCTCGACGCCTACCAGCGCCAGGACAAGTCCTTCGGCGGGCTCCTGGTCGAAGTCGTCGACTCCGAATACTCCGCCATCCCCCACGTCGGCGACACCGTGGACGTCGTCATCAACGTCCAGTACGACCTCGGCAAATGGCGCGGCATCGGGTACGAGGCGTTCCTCAACGGCAAGCCCGCCGCGAAGGGCACGCTGAAACTCTTCCTGACCAACTACGAAGAGAAAAAATGACGTTCAACCCGGCGATTCGCATCCTGACGGCGCTCCTTCTGTCCGTCTGCGCATCCTTCGCCTTCGCGGAGGAGGATGCCGCACAGACCGAATCGAAGCCGCAGAAAGCGGAAGCAAAGGCCGGCGTCCCCGACACGGCGGAACTGCTCGCGAACATCGCGAATTTCAAAACGCTCCGCACGAAATTCGTCCAGACGAAGCACCTGAAGGCGTTCAAAAAGCCGATGGTCCTGAACGGCGAACTCTGCCTCGACCGTCCCGGCAAGCGCTTCGCCTGGCACGTCGAAAAACCGCTTCAATACTCCTGCATCATCGCGAACGGCAGGCTCACGCAGTGGGACGCCGACTCCGACAAGACCGTCTCCGTGCCGTTCTCCAAATACCCGATGCTCGAAATGCTCTCCGACGCCATGACTGCGTTCGCGTCCGGCGACGTAAAGGCGCTGGAAAAGGATTTCGAGGCGGCCGCCGGACAGGACGGCACGGTCGTCCTGAAACCGCGTTCCGAACGTTTCGCCGCCTCGCTCATCACCGAAGTCGAGCTCACGCTTGACGATACAAAAACAAAAATCGTCAAGGTCCGCGCGTCCGAGAAGAACGGCGACGTGACCGAGCTTGTCTACACTGATTCCGTGTTCGATTCCGACATCCCGGACGCACTCTGGCAGGCAAAACAGAAATGAAATCCCTTTTACGGCGCGTCATATTGTTCGGTTTGAGACGCCCGGTCCTCGCGGCGTTCCTGTCGATTCTCGCGCTTGTCCTCGCCGCGCTCCCCATCCTCACCGCGTCGTTCAGCGCCGACATCACGCGCATGCTCCCCTCCGGCAGCAGATCCGAACAGGCATGCGCCGTCCTCCTGAATTCAGGTTTATTCAATCAGTCCGCCGTTCTGTTCACCGCGGACACGGAGGAACAGCTCGACGCCGCGTCTTCCGAGATCGACCGTATCGCCGACGAGATCGCATCCATCCCAGGCATCACGCGCGTCGACAACCGGTTTCTGCCGGATGACCTGCCCGCCACCCTCGCTTCTTTCCAGGAATGGATCCCGCAGTTCCAGCCGTTTTCCGGGCTTGATGCCGCGGAAATCGTTTCGAATGTCAAACGCAAGATATTGCTCGGCGGATTCGCGTCGCTCGTGCTTGCCGATCCGACCGGATTTGCCGCATCGAAACTCGCCACGCTCGAACAATTCCGTTCCGCCTCGTCGTTCCGCCTGAAGGACGGCGAAACCGCCATCGTCTCCCCGGACGGTCTCCACCGTCTGCTTCTGCTCGAAATGGATGTTTCCGCAGCCGACACGGTCGGCGGACGGAGGCTCATGGACGACCTCGAAAGCGTCCTCGCGAAACACCCGCTGTCCGGCATCCGCGCCGACCTTCTGCTCGCCCACGCCCACTCCATCGAAAACGAACGCGTCATCAAGTCGGACGTGAAGCTCGCGTGCATCCTCTCCATCCTGCTCTTTCTGCCCGCGATCCTGCTGCTCTTCCGCCGCGACCTGCGCGCACTGGCCATTCCGGTCTTCCCCGCGATCGTCTCGCTCGCCGCCGTCGGCCTCCTCGCGATCCCCGGCGAACCCGTCCTGCTCTTCGTGACGGCCACAGGCGGGCTCGTGATCGGTCTGGCCGTCGATTACGGCGTGCACGTCTACATGACCATGCAGACGCCCTGCCCCGTGCGGCGTCTGATCCGCATCGCACCGTCCCTGCTGACGGGCGCGGCGACCTCGGCTGCGGTCTTCCTGCTGCTCGCCCTGACGCCGATTCCCGGCGTGCGGCAGTTCGGCGTGTTCATCGGGATCAGCCTGCTCGCCAGTCTTCTGCTCACGCTTCTGCTGTTCCCGTCCATCCTGATCCGCACAAAAAAGCCTCTGCCGAAACCGCGCCCGCTGAAGACATTTTCGCCGAAGCTTGCCTGCGGCATCTGTTTCGGGCTAATGGCACTGTTCGCCATCCTCGCGGCCCTGCGGCTCACGGTCCGAACCGACCTCCGCCAGTTCGACGCCGCGCAGGAGAAGCTCAGCGAAACGGCGGACGCGGTGGAACGTCTCTTCCTCGATGGCCCGGCGCAGGGGGTTCTGGCTGTGCCCGGCAAGGATGCGAACACAGCGCTGATGTCCGCCGGACTGATTTGCGATGAGTTTTCCAAACTGGAACCTGAGATCGAGGACAGGATGTTCTCCCCGTCTTTCCTGATTCCGCCGCCGTTCGACGCGACGAAAAGTATTTGGGAGATCAATCTCGCTTCCTGGCGCGAATCGTTCGATTATGATGCTTTTGCGGAATCGCTCCGCGCCGCCGCGGAAGAGGAAGGGTTCGAGCCGGACGCCTTCGATCCGTTCCTCGCCTCGCTCAAACACGGCCTCGAATCGCCCGACCTCGATTCCTATCCCGAAATCTTCACTCCCGTCCTGAACCGCATCCTGCGTCCCGCGGCGGACGGCAGCGGCTGGTATGCGGCGGTCTTCCTGCCCCAGTCGGCCCTCGCCAACAAGCACCGCCCCGGAGCCGGGCCTGTCCCGTACGACATCTTAGGAGCCGTCGCCATCTCCCGCGCGGACATCCCCGCACAGATCGTGTCCGACATGAAGTCCGCTGCGACGCTGCCCGTGATCCTCGCCGTGCTCTCGGTCTTCGTGATCGCGTTCCTCTTCTTCCGTAGCGTGCACGACAGCCTCTGCGCGATGATCCCGGTCGCGATGGCGCTCCTGACCGTCTGCGCTGTATACGCGGTCCTCGGAAAGCCGCTGAATCTCGCCGCCGAGATCTCGCTGGTCCTGCTCTCCGGCCTCGCCATCGACTACGGTGTCTTCGTGATCGGCAGCGAGCGTTCCGCGAATCCGTACGTTTTCCGCGCGATCTCCGCCTCCGCGCTCACGACCGCCGCTGGAGGACTCACCATCGCGTTCGCGGGGCATCCTCTCCTGCACGAAGCGGGATTCGCCCTGATCCCCGGTGTGCTCGCCGCCTGGGGAGCCGCCGCATTGCTTCTGCCGTCCATCCGCCACGGATTCGCACAAAAAAACAATCATTCTTCCTCGCTCAAAACCATACTCTTTGTCCTCGCATCCTCTTTACTCTTCCTTACATCCGCCTGCCATTCCCTGCCCTACGAATACGACCCGATCCCGCCATTGACCGAGACCGAATGGACGCTTTACCGCGACAAGGTCCAGCCGCCCGCCGGACCGATGAAACCGTTCGCATTTCAAGGCAAAGTCACCTTCGAATACAAGTTCTTCAAACAGGCCACGCTGTGCGCCGTCTCCTACGACGGCTCCGGCGAACTGCGCGTGGCGGCGTTTTCTCCGTCCGGCGGCAAGATCTTCGAGCTGGCGGGTACGAAAGACGCCCTCGCCGACTACTGGTTCATGCCGATCGACTTCCTGGACGGGCACGAGGAAGAGGCAGCCGGATTCATTCTTGCGGACTTTTTCCATATCTTCGGCGGTCTTGACCCGTGGCGCGGCGTCAAAACCGGCGCGACAGAAATTGTAAAAGACAACAGCAAGATCATCCGCCGGGAACCCGTCGGAGACGGCGACGGAGACGTCAAAGAGGAGCTTGCTACCGAGTTTTGGGGAACGAAATTGCCCGTTATGGGAAAAAGTTACTTTAAAAACGAAACTATCGACTGGCAATCCTGGTACTTTCGGTATATCGTAAAAGATGCGACTATTTTTCCTGAAATTATCGTATACGACAATTATAAACACGGATATCGTCTGATTCTGACGGTATCGGATCTTTTTGAGGACAGCGAACCATGACCATCTGGGATGAAATCGACACGATCTACAATCAGGCCGGCGAAAACGGCGAAGGCGCCTGCACGTTCTCCGTCCCCGGCACGTTCTCCGGCTACCGCGGACACTTCCCCGGCAATCCGATCCTGCCCGGAATCGTCCAGCTTTCCTTCATCCGCCGCCTGGCCGAACGCCGTCTCGCGCGTCCGCTCCGCCTCGCAGGCGTCCGCCGCATCAAGTATCTGCGCCTGATCACGCCGGACATGCCGGTCACGCTCGCGCTGACGCTCGAACCGGGCGAAACGGAAGGCTCATGGGCCGCGAACGCCTCGTTCGTGAACGGCGAAGGCGGGCGCGTCTCCGCGGCAAAACTGGTCTTCGCCCCCAAAGAAAGCGCGATATGAGACATCCTGAGTTCAAGCAGTATTTTGAACGCATCCCCGGCGGTCCGCCGCCGCTCGAAGTCAGCGTCACGCGCCGGCTTCAGTTCAGCGAATCCGACCCCCTGAAGATCGCGTGGCACGGCAACTACGCGAAGTTCTTCGAGGCAGCCTATACCGAGCTTTCGCACAGCTTCGGGTTCGACAACGACCGCCTGGAGGAGGAGCACGTCTCCGCGCTCTTCTACCATGACGAATATGACTACCGCATCCCGCTCCCCTGCGACGCGGTGTTCCACACCTCCGCGGCGCTCATCTGGACCGACGCTCCGCGCATCAACATCGAATACGCCGTGCGCCTGGAGGACGGACGCGTCGCCGCGACCGGCTGCACCACGCAGGTCTTCATCGACGCCCGCGACTTCACGCCGCTGTGGCATATCCCGGCGTTCTGGGAAGAGTTTCTGAACCGCTGGAAAGAAGGAGCGTACCATCATGGATGACCGCACCCCCGTGATCGTCGACTGCGACCTGTACACCGCGTTCGGCCCCGGCGTGGAAGCCTGCTGGAACGGGCTCCTGAACAACCGCGCCGCGTTCTCCGACTGCTCCCGGTTCCACAACGACAAATTCTCCACCGCCCTCGCCGCCATGGCTCCCGGCGCGGACGTGAACGGCACACAGGAGATCCCCGGGTTCTTCCTCGATTATCTCTCCACGACCGCGAAGAAGATGCCGCGCGACGCCGAACTTTTCCTCGCCAGCACCGTCGGCGAGATCGAATACATCGACAATCCCGAACGCCGCTGCACCTGCGACATGCTGCTGGAACGCGCCCTGAAGGTCTGCGAAAAGGACCGCGGACGCATCGTTTCCGCTGCCTGCGCGTCCTCGAACTCCGCGTTCGTCTCGCTGAACCGCCACATCCGCAGCGGCCGCCTCGATTCCGCGGTCGTGATCGGCACCGACTACGTCAGCGAGTTCATTTTTTCCGGCTTCGCCACGCTCCGCGCCCTCGCCCGGACCATCGCGCGTCCGTACGACCGCAACCGCGACGGGCTTCTGCTCGGCGACGCCGCGTCCATCATCAACATCTGCTCCGCGAAGAAGGCCGCCGAACTCGGCCTGAAGCCGCGCGCGGTCCTCGCGTCCGGCGGCATGAGCTGCGACGCGGTCCATATCACCGCCCCCATGCCGCACGGCGAAGCGCTCTCCGAAGCCATCGTCCACGCACTGAACGAAGCCGAGCTCACCCCGGACGACATCGGCGCGGTCATCGGGCACGGCACCGGGACGCGCTACAACGACGACATGGAGCTTCAGGCGATCCGCCGCGTGTTCGGCGAACGCTCCGTGCCGATGCTCTCCGTGAAGGGCGCTTGCGGGCATACGCTCGCCGGAGCCGGGCTCGTGGAAGCCGTGGTCGGCGTCCGCATGCTGGAAACCGGGCTGATCCCGCCCCAGACCTCGCTCGTCACGCCCGAACCGGAAGCCGCCCGCTACGTTTCCACCGAAATCCGCAAACTCGAAAAACCGCGCGTCCTGTGCATGAACTCCGGATTCGGAGGCCTGAACGCCGTCATCATCCTGGAGGCCGTATCATGAGCGCATATCCCTGGCATATCATCGGCGGCGTCACGGCCGACGGCCTTTCCTTCCGCACCTGGCGGCGCGGCCTCGTCTACATGGGCGAGGACACGCAGGACGCCAAGGCGAAAGTCTCCGAACCGCAGGACGAGTTCCCGCACGTCTACGGGCTCGACAATTTCCGGCGCGGCGACGCGAAGGTCCGCACGTACATCCTCGCCGCCCTCCTCGCGCACCGCGACGCCGAGGTCGATTCCGTCCGCGAGACCGCCGTCGCCGACTTCGGACGGCAGGGCTGCCACGAACAGAACCTGAACTATTTCAACGACTATCGCGAGCACGGACGCCACCTCGGGCGCGGACACCTTTTCGTCGGCACGCTCCCGACCACGCCGCCGTGCGAAGCCGCGATCTCGCTCAAGCTCACCGGACCGTGTTTCTACATGGATTCGCTCGGACGCTGGCCCGTTCTCTGGGACGAGGTCACGAACTTCTTCGAGATGCCGGGCATCCGGCGTGTGATGATCTGCCATTACGAATCGGACAAGCTGACCGTCCTGCTGGCGGAACCCGGCGGATCGCTCGAGATCCCGGACGATTCCGGTCCTGAAACCCTCGCCCGGCGCGTTTTCCACGCGGAGTAAAGACAGGGGGGACGACCTCATGCGCTGCTGCTGCGTGATCCCCGTTTTCAACCATGCCTCCACGGCCCCTGCCGTGATCGAACGCACGCGCGCCGTCATGCCCGACGTCCTCGTGATCGACGACGGTTCGGAGGACATCGATCTGGCGGAATACTACGCCGGGACGGACATCGAGGTCATCCGGCATCCGCGCAACCTCGGCAAGGGCGCGGCGCTCCTCACCGCCGTCCGTACGCTCGCTCCGCGCGGCTACGACTACATGATCACGCTCGACGCCGACGCCCAGCACGACCCGGAGGACATCCCGCGGTTCCTGCCGACCCTCGAACGGAACGACTGGACGCTCGTCGCCGGGGTGCGCGATTTCTCCGTGCCGAACGTCCCCGGGCGCAGCAAGTTCGGGCGCATGTTCTCCAATTTCTGGTTCCTCGTCGAGACCGGCAAAAAGATCTCCGACTCGCAGAGCGGATTCCGCGCGTACCCCCTCAAATACATCTCGCAAATCAAGTGCTCCTCGCTGCACTACACGTTCGAGACCGAACTCCTCACGCGCTGCATGTGGGCCGGTCTCGACCTCGCCGAAGTTCCCATTTCCACGCACTACGATCCGCCCGGCGAACGCGTCTCGCATTTCCATCCCTTCCGCGACAACCTGCGCATGACCTGGCTGCACACGCGCCTGGTGTTCCGCCGCCTCGTCCCGTTCGGCGTCAAAAAGCTCCGGCAGGCCCCGCGCGAATATCCGCGCCTCTGGAAACCGAAGGAACTCTGGAACTGGCTCGTGAAGGAAAACACCTCCTCGCTCGGGCTCGCTTTTTCCGCGTTCGTCGGCGCGCTCCTCGCCGTGTACCCGACGTACGGGTTCTGCACGATCCTGATCCTCTACGTCGCGACACGGCTCCACCTCAACAAAGCCATGGCGGTCATGGCGCAGCATCCGTTCATGCCGCCGTTCTGCCCGGTCGTCTGCATCGAGCTCGGGTACTACCTGCGTCACGGAAAATTCCTGCTCCCGGAGGACCTGAACTTCCACAGCACGGTCCACGAAATCCATCTGCGCTGGTTCGAATGGCTCCTCGGCAGCGTCATCCTCGCTCCGGTCTTCGCTCTGATCTTCGCCGTCATCGTGTATTTCTCAGCCGAACTCTGCCGAGCGATCATCCGCAGAAGGAGCGCCCGCTCATGAGCCGCGAAACAGCACAACCCGCCGCGAATCTGAGCGACACGCGCAGGAACAAGCTCGGATCGGCGATCCTCCGCTGGATCCTGTCCGTCTTCGGTCCCCGCGCGGCGTGCTTCCTCGTCAAGTTCATCGCGCTCACATATGCGCTCACCGACAAGCAGGCGGAACAACGCGCCCTGCCCTATCTGAAGCACCGTTTTCCCGACGCCCGCGGGCTCCGTATGAAACGCCATGTGTGGCGGCTCTTCACGGCGCAGGGCGAGGCGCTCGTCATGGCGCTGGCGCTTGCCAACGGCCAGGCGAAAGTGCGCGAACGCAATCCGGAAGTCTTCGAACCGGTCCGAAACGCCCCCGGCGGACTCGTCTTCCTGTGTTCGCATTTCGGCGCGTGGCAGGCAGCCATGCACTGCGTGAACGCCGGAACCCGCGAGGTGGCGTTCGTCGCGAAACCGGACCGGAACGCCGACGTCGACAAGAGCCGGGCGTTCAACGGCGGCGAGGCAGCCCCGATGCACATCATCGACACAGCGGGAGCGTTCGGCGGCCTGCTGGAGGCGTTCGAGGTGCTGGACGCGGGCGGCGCCGTCGGACTCATGGGCGACCGCTGCCTGGAGACCGATTCCGTGCCGGTTCAGTTCTTCGGAAAGACCGCGCGATTCCCCGTTGCTGCGTTCTTCCTCGCGGCGAAAGCACACGCTCCGGTCGTGCCGTTCTTCCTGACGCGCGGGAAGTCCTACCGCGACCTTCTGCTCGAATTCGGGACCGTCATACGTCCGAAACGCCCCGCACGCGGCGCATCCGGCATCAAGTTTCAGGAGGACGTCCAGCGCTACGCCGCCGACCTCGAGCGCATGGCGATGGAACATCCGTACGACTGCTTCCTGTTCGAAAACGTCTGGGAGGACCGCACATGATCTACAGAATGCCGTTTGATCCCGTCGTGACGGGTTTCGCCCATCTTTCCTGCGCCGGATCGACCGACGCCGAGGCGCTGAGTTTATTCCATGGCGAACGCCCGCCCGAAACGCCGCGAAGCGCCTGTAACCTGATCGACTCCGCTATCAGCGACCCGGTATTTTACCTCGATTCTTTCAAGAATGGACCGGACGAGCCCCGCACGCTCGCCATGATCCGCACACTTCTTCCGAAAGCATTGGACACCGCCGGGCTCACGGCGGACACGCTCCGAAACTCCGTGACCGGATGCGTCGTCGGCACGACCATCGCCCACCAGTTCACGGATACTGCCTATTACGCACGATTGAGGGAGAAACCCGATACGGACGAGAACGCTCCCGTCGAATGCTTCCTGAACTCCAATCCGGCGGAGGCGATCGCCCGCGAATACGGGCTGACCGGGCCGGTTCATACGGTCTCCAATGCGTGTTCCTCCGGCGCGGACGCCGTTTCCATCGCCGCGCTCTGTCTGCTTTCCGGCCAGTGCGAACGCATGATCGTGGCCGGCGCGGATGAACTGCACCGCACCCCGGTCGCCGGATTCCACGTGCTCGGCGTGACCTCGCCCTTCCCGTGCCGTCCGTTCGACTCCGCGCGCGCCGGGCTGAATCTCGGCGAAGGGGCGGGCGTCCTGACCCTGGAAACGCCCGAATGCGCCGGGAAACGCGGAAAGAAGTCGGAGTTCGCATTATGCGGATTCGGTATGTCCTGCGACGCCTCGCACATCACCGCTCCGGATGCGACCGGAGGCGGCATGAAACGCGCCTTCCGCGACGCTCTGGCGCGCGCCGGGCTTGCGCTCGGCAACATCGCGTTCATCAACGCGCACGGCACGGGAACCGTCCTGAACGACCAATGCGAGGCCGCGGCGTTCGCCGGGCTGGCGGAAGAAGCCGGAGTTTCCACGCCACCGTTCCTCTCCACGAAACGTTTCACCGGGCACACGCTCGGCGCCGCCGGCACGCTCGAACTCATCTTCACCATGCTCATGCTGCGCGACGGCTTCGTCCCGGCAAGTCCGGGCTGCAAAACGCCCGATCCCGCGCTCGCATGCGCGCCGCTGACCTCGCCGTTGAATCTTCCTCCTGAAACACGCTTCGCGGCATCCTCCTCGCTGGCGTTCGGCGGCACGGACACCGTCCTCATTGCGGAAAGGCTGGACTGAACCATGGCGCTTCATCTGATCGCATCCTCCTTCACCGCCCCCGGCGCGGATTTGCGCTGGGACGACGATTATCTCCGCGCCGAACGCGCCCGCCTCGGACTCGGACGGCGTTCCGACCGGATGACGGCGGCGGTCCTCTCCGCGCTCGACCGTCTCGAATGCCGCCCGGACGACGCACCTCTGCTGTTCGGCAGCATGCTCGGCGTGCAGAGCCGGATCACGGCGCTCCAGAACGACTTGATCGACTTCCCCGAGGACCAGATCGGCCCCGTATCGTTCTCGTGCTCCGTCCACAACGCCGTCCCCGGCGCGGCAGCCATCCGGTTCGGCATGAAGGTCCCGGTCTTCTCGCTCGCCGGATTCGACCGCCTCCATGTCCGCGTTCTTCAGCTCGCGGACATGGTCCTGGCCGCAGGAGACGCCGAACGTGCGATTGTCATTTTGACGGAGGAACGCTCCGCATTCGCCGACCGTGCAATGAAGCTGCACGGCCTCGAACCGATGGAATTCGCCGCGGTCTTCCTGCTGGAACGTGCAAAAGAAAGCGGCGAACCATTCAGTCCGCCGCCCGGGCTCGATTATTTCCAGTGGATCAGGAGCCTTTTATCAGTTTGACCATAAATGCTGCGCACGCTCTCAGGCGAGCGGCGAGATAATACCCGTCCGCGAAAATACGCCCGAATCCATGATTCAGCAGGATCCTCCGTACCTCGGAGGCGGTTTCCTGCCGCCGGACCGTGCTCACGCCGCCCAGCGCGAAATCCGTGATCTCCCGGTCGACGAACCGGAACGCCGCGCCGGATTCCTTCGCGCGCAGGAAGAAATCGAGGTCAGCGCAGATTCTCCATTGGGGATCGAATCCGCCCAGGCGCTCCAGCAGGGAACGCCGGACCGCCGACGCCGGATGAAAGATCCGCGCTCCATGAAAAGACGCCAACCCCTGCGCCGGGCTGAACTTCCGCCCGTTCACGCGGATGCACCCGTGCAGGATGTCCGCGTCGGGATTCGCGCGCAGTTCGCGCATCACGTTTTCCAGCGCGCCCGGCAGATAGCGGTCATCTGCGTTCAGGGACATCACATACTCGCCCCTCGCACGCGCCCAGCCCTGGTTCATGGCGTCGTAGATGCCCCGGTCGGGCGACTGCACGACGACCGCGTCCGGCTGGATCCCGCAGACGACCTCACAGGTCCCGTCGGTCGATCCGGCGTCCTTCAGGATGTATTCGACGCCGTCGGGCAACGGCCGGCCAAGGGATTCCGCGGCGTGCGCCACAGTATCCGCAGCATTTTTGGTAACGGTCACGATGGAGAGAAGCATGTTCGCCTTTCGAATGAAGATTTGACCTGATAATATCGCACATGTCCGCGGAAAAATCAAGCCCGTTTCCGTTTTTGCGTTTGAAATCGTCCGCGCGGGAGATTATTTTATTAGGGTACAAATTCCTTGAACCGCCTAACCTCCGACTTCGATATGAGCATCCGCGAAAGCTACGTCCACACGCTCTACGCCTGCAACATCAGCTACATCACGCAGGCCATCGTCAACGACTTCGCGCCGCTGCTCTTCCTGTGGTTCATGCGCGCCTACGACCTGAAGCTGAGCCAGCTCACCTATCTCCTCATCGGGAACTTCTGGCTCCAGATGTGCGTGGCGTTCGCCTGCGCCAAACTTGCCGACAAAATATCCTACCGCCTCACGCTCGTCATCGGACAGTTCTGTTCCGCCGCCGGGCTCGTGCTCATGACCGTGCTGCCGGAGCTCACGCCGAATCCGCTCGTTGGTTTGACCTGCGCGGTCGCACTGTACGCGGTCGGCGGCGGCGTGGTGGAGGCGGTCACCAGCCCGGTCGTCGAGGCGTGCCCGTTCAAACGCAAGGCCGCCGCAATGAGCCTCGTGCATTCGTTCTATTGCTGGGGACAGATGCTCGTCGTGCTCGGATCGACATTCTTTTTCCATTACGTCGGGCTCGACAACTGGCGCTGGCTCGCGCTCGTCTGGGCGGCGGTCCCGCTCCTCGACGGCTTCTACTTCATGTTCGTGCCGATGCGTCCGCTAATCGCCGAGGGAAAACAGGGGCTCGGCATCCTCGGCCTCTTCAAACTCCCCGTCTTCTGGCTCATGGCGGTGATGATGCTCTGCGCGGGCGCGTCCGAACACTGCATGAACCAGTGGGCATCCTCGTTCGCGGAATCCGCCCTGGGCGTGAAGAAGGAGGTCGGCGACCTCGCCGGGCCGTGCCTCTTCGCGCTCCTCATGGGGCTTTCGCGCACGCTCTATGCGGCGTTCAGCACGCGCCTCAACCTCATCAACTGCCTCATCGCGAGCTGCGCGCTCAGCATCGCCGCCTACCTCACCGCCGTATTTGCCCCCTGGCCCGCCCTCGCGCTCGCCGGATGCGCCCTCTGCGGCTGGGCGGCGGGCATCCTCTGGGCGGGCGTATTCAGCACGGCCTCCCTCGCGATCCCCCTCGGCGGAACCGCGATGTTCGCGCTGCTCGCCCTGCCCGGCGACTTCGGCTGCGGCCTCGGCCCCGTGTACGTCGGCAGGATCGCGTCGTTCTGCGGCGACGACCTCAAAGCCGGACTCCTCGCAGCGGCGTTCTTCCCCACTCTCATGCTCGGCTGCCTCCTGTACTACAAGTTCGGGTACCTGCCGCGCCACAAGGACCTCGCCTCCCGCGGCATCCCGGAAGGTTGACCGGGATCCCCTCCCGGAAACACAAACAGCGTCTTTCGTTTTTTCAAGCTCGTTTTTTGTTTTTTTTCCGGAAAATATCTTCGGTTCTAATCGTTTTCGTATCCTTCTGATTATCAAGATATTTTAAACAACTGGGAGTCTGTTCGAGCCGTTTCCTGTCGATGTAATGAAAATTGCAAATTAATTTCGGAAAATTTTTTGAGAAAATTTTTCCGTTTCGCCATTGCATTTATCAAGGTGTTGATTATATTATACCGGAACACCACAAGATGTTGTGGTTTTCCTCCGTTTTATCACCACCATCCACAGCCCCTTGCTCAAATGAACGCCGATTCCCGTTTTGGATTGCAGAAGCTCACGTTGCTGGATTACCCCGGCAAGGTCGCCTGCACCATTTTCCTGCACGGATGCAACTTCCGCTGCCCGTTCTGCCACAACGCCTCGCTCGTCGTGGTCCCGCAGGAGGATTCCTCCATGATCTCGCTCGACGAGCTGAAGGATTTTCTGTCCAAACGGGGGAAGATCCTGGACGGCGCGTGCATCACGGGCGGCGAACCTGTGATGCGTCCCGACCTCGCCGAGCTGCTGGAGCTGCTGCGTTCCTATCATCTGCTCATCAAGCTCGACACGAACGGCTCGTTCCCCGAGCGTCTGCAGGAGATCGTGGAACGCCGCCTCGTGGACGCCGTGGCGATGGACGTGAAGAACACCTACGCGAAGTACGACGAAACGACCGGGGTGGCCGGCATGGCGGAACGCGTCGCGGAGAGCGCCGCCTACCTCAAGACCGCCCCGCTTGACTACTATGAACTCCGCACGACGGTCGTCCGCCAGTTCCACACGGTGGACGACCTGGCCGAGCTCGCCCGCGAGCACGCGGGAGTCGAGCATTACTTCCTTCAGAAATTCAAGGACTCCGGCGATCTGCTCGGCGCAGGGCTGAGCGCGATGCCGGACGACGAGATGGCGCACGCGCTGGAAGCCGTCCGGGAGTTCATCCCGAACGCACAGCTGCGCGGCGTCGACACGCCCGAA
Organism: Victivallales bacterium; assembly: GCA_045114235.1. GTDB lineage: Bacteria > Verrucomicrobiota > Lentisphaeria > Victivallales > UBA1829 > UBA1732. Next base: position 5,941 of record JBGUKB010000038.1, on the reverse strand, counting down.
CCGGAGTCCTGACACCTTTTTCCATTATCAACACAATAAAAAACAGAACAGGAGCAAGCAAGAACCATGTATCAAGTCCAGAAACGCAACGGCAAAGTCATCGACTTCGACATCTCGAAGATCTCCGACGCGATCAAGATGGCGTTCGAGGCACAGGAAAAGAACTATCATCCCTCGGTCATCGACTTCCTCGCGCTGAAGGTCACCGCCGAATTCGAGCCGAAGATCAAGGAAGGCCTGATCGCCGTTGAGGACATTCAGGACAGTGTGGAGTCCGTGCTCGTGCAGGCGGGCTATGCCGACGTCGCGAAAGCCTACATCCTCTACCGCCGCCAGCGCGAGAAACTGCGCAACACCGCCAACACGATCATCGACTTCAAGACCACCATCGACGACTACCTGAAGATCAACGACTGGCGCGTGAAGGAAAACTCGACTGTCACCTACTCCGTCGGCGGCCTCATCCTCTCCAACTCCGGCGCCCTCACCGCCAACTACTGGCTCTCCGAAATCTACGACGACGAGATCGCGAACGCCCACCGCAACGCCGACCTGCACCTGCACGACCTCTCCATGCTCACCGGCTACTGCGCCGGATGGTCCCTCAAACAGCTCATCCAGGAAGGCCTCGGCGGTGTCCCCGGCAAGATCACCAGCGCCCCGGCGTCCCACCTCGCCACCCTCTGCAACCAGATGGTCAACTTCCTCGGCATCATGCAGAACGAATGGGCGGGCGCGCAGGCGTTCTCCTCCTTCGACACCTACCTCGCGCCGTTCGTGAAGGTCGACAACCTCAACTACGACCAGGTCAAGAAGTGCATCGAGTCCTTCATCTTCGGCGTGAACACCCCGTCCCGCTGGGGCACGCAGGCGCCCTTCTCCAACATCACGCTCGACTGGACCGTGCCGAACGACCTCGCCGAGCTCCCGGCCATCGTCGGCGGCAAGGAAATGGACTTCAAGTACAAGGACTGCAAGGCGGAGATGGACCTCATCAACAAGGCGTTCATCGAGACCATGATCGAGGGCGACGCCAACGGACGCGGATTCCAGTACCCGATCCCGACCTACTCCATCACGCGCGACTTCGACTGGAGCGAGACCGAAAACAACCGCCTGCTCTTCGAGATGACCTCCAAGTACGGTACGCCGTATTTCTCCAACTACGTGAACAGCGACATGGAGCCGAGCGACATCCGAAGCATGTGCTGCCGCCTCCGCCTCGACCTCCGCGAACTCCGCAAGAAATCCGGCGGCTTCTTCGGCAGCGGCGAAAGCACCGGCAGCATCGGCGTCGTGACCATCAACATGCCGCGCATCGCCTACCTCGCCTCGGATGAGGAGGACTTCTTCAAGCGCCTCGACCACATGATGGACATCGCCGCGCGTTCGCTGAAGATCAAGCGCGAGGTCATCACGCGCCTCCTCGATGAAGGCCTCTATCCGTACACGAAGCGCTACCTCGGCAAGTTCGACAACCATTTCTCCACCATCGGGCTCGTCGGCATGAACGAGGCGTGCCTCAACGCGAACTGGGTCCGCCGCGACCTCACCGATCCCGCCGCGCAGGACTTCACCGCGAAGGTCCTCAACCACATGCGCGAACGCCTCTCCGACTATCAGGAGAAATACGGCGACCTGTACAACCTCGAAGCCACGCCCGCCGAATCCACCGCGTACCGCCTCGCCAAGCACGACCGCAAGCGCTTCCCCGAGATCATCACGGCCTCCAAGGGCGACGACGACACACCGTACTACACGAACAGCTCCCACCTGCCCGTCGGATACACGGACGACATCTTCTCCGCGCTCGACATCCAGGACAAGCTCCAGACGCTCTACACCTCCGGCACCGTCTTCCACGCCTTCCTCGGCGAGAAGCTCCCGGACTGGAAGAGCGCCGCGACCCTCGTCCGCAAGATCGCCGAGAACTACCGCCTGCCCTACTACACGCTCTCCCCGACCTACTCCGTCTGCAAGAACCACGGCTACATCTCCGGCGAAAAGAACACCTGCTCCAAGTGCGGCGAGAAGACCGAGGTCTACAGCCGCATCACCGGCTACTACCGCCCCGTCCAGAACTGGAACGACGGCAAGTCGCAGGAGTACAAGGACCGCAAGACCTACGACATCGGCAAATCCATGAGCCACAAGCCCGTCCACCACGAAGCCCCCGCCCATGAATCCACCGAGCATCCCGTCGAGAAGCCCGCGCCCGCCGCGGCAGGCGCTTCCGACCGCGTGATCCTCTTCGCCACCAGCACCTGCCCGAACTGCAAGATGGCGAAACGCTTCCTCGACCAGGCCGGCATCGCCTACGACGTGATCCTCGCCAACGAGGACATCGCCGCCGCCGACCTCTACGGCATCCGCCAGGCGCCCACGCTCGTCGTGATCCACGGCGGCAAGATGGAGAAGTTCGAGAACGTCTCCAACATCCGCCGCTTCATCGAAGAATCCGCCGCCGTGGCAGTCTGACGGAAAGGAGCGGTTTCCGGTATGATCGACATCATCATCGTCGGAGCGGGTCCCGCCGGCCTCACCGCCGCCGTCTATGCGCGGCGCGCGGGCCGTTCGGTCCTGATCCTGGAACGCGAATCCTTCGGCGGCCAGATCGTGTATTCGCCCAAGGTCGAAAACTTCCCCGGCTACCTCGCGCTGTCCGGCAGCGAGATCGGCGAGAAGCTCGTCGACCAGGCGATCCACCACGGCGCCGAGCTGGAGCTTGATGAAGTCACAGCCATCAACGACAACGGCAAGATCAAGTCCGTCATCACCCCGCGGACGCAGTACCTCTGCAAGTCCGTCATCGTCGCCGCCGGGTCCCGCCACAGGCCGCTCGGGCTCCCCCGCGAGGAGGAGCTCGTCGGGCACGGCATCTCCTACTGCGCGCTCTGCGACGGCGATTTCTACAAGGACAAGGATATCGCGGTCATCGGCGGCGGCAACACCGCGCTGCAGGACGCCGTGCTCCTCTCCGAGACCGCGAAGACCGTCACGATCGTCCAGAACCTGCCCAAGCTCACGGGCGAGGTCAGCCTCGCCCAGATCCTGAAGTCGCGCCCGAACGTGAAGATCATCTACAACACGGTCGTGACCGAGCTCCTCGGCGAACCGGAACTCACCGGGATCAGCCTGAAGAACACCGCCACGGACGAGAAATTCGAGCTCACGCTCGACGGCGTGTTCGTCGCCATCGGCCAGATGCCCGACAACAAGCCGTTCCAGGACGTCTGCGACCTCGACAAGGGCGGTTTCATCGCGTCCGATGAAGCCTGCCTCACGAAGACCCCCGGCGTGTTCGTCGCGGGCGACTGCCGCACGAAGGGCGTCCGCCAGGTCGCGACCGCCGTCGGCGACGGAGCGACCGCCGCCCTCGCCGCCTGCCGCTACCTGAACTCGCTCACGTTCTGACGGCACAACACACACGGATCCGCCGCGCAGCTCCGGCGGGTCCGTTTATGTTTCCGTCAGAAACCCTCGAAGATGCGGAAAAATCGCTTGACAAGCACGGAAAATGATGCTATAGTATTCCCATTATGAAAAAGAACGCGTACATTGACTTCTTCGATTGGCGCTGGTGCAGACGGTGAATCCGCCCGGACCGGGTCTTTTACGCATTCTTTCATAAAACAATCGCAGGTCAAGGCGGATCAGACAGAACGTTTGGTCCGTCTCTTTTTTTAACCAAAAGGGCAGCCGGAAATACAGAAAGGGGCTGCCGAATAGCAGGAGCAAGACACATGGCACACGAGATCCCGTACAAAATCTATCTTTCCGAGGACGAACTCCCGAAGGCGTGGTACAACGTCCGCGCGGACATGAAGAACAAGCCCGCGCCGCTGCTGAACCCGGCGACGAAACAGCCCGTGACCGCCGAGGAGCTCGGCCATGTGTTCTGCGACGAGCTCGTGAAGCAGGAACTCGACGACACCACGCCGCTGATCCCGATTCCGCAGGAAGTGTACGATTTCTACAAGATGTACCGCCCCTCGCCGCTGGTGCGCGCGTACTTCCTCGAAAAGGCGCTGAACACGCCCGCGAAGATCTACTATAAGTTCGAGGGCAACAACACCTCCGGCAGTCACAAGCTGAACTCCGCCATCGCGCAGGCGTACTACGCGAAGAAACAGGGTCTGAAGGGCGTCACGACCGAGACCGGCGCCGGGCAGTGGGGCACTGCGCTCTCCATGGCGTGCGCGTTCTTCGGCCTCGAGTGCCACGTCTATATGGTGAAGTGTTCCTACGAACAGAAGCCGTTCCGCCGCGAGGTCATGCGCACCTACGGCGCGGACGTCACGCCGTCGCCCTCGACCTCGACCGAGGCCGGACGCCGCATCCTCGAGCAGTTCCCCGGCACCACGGGCAGCCTCGGCTGCGCGATCTCCGAAGCAGTGGAGGCGGCAGTCACGCACGAAGGCTACCGCTACGTGCTCGGCTCCGTCCTCTCCCAGGTCCTGCTGCACCAGAGCGTCATCGGCCTCGAAACGCAGGCCGCGCTCCGCAAATACGGCATCAAGCCGGACGTCATCATCGGCTGCGCGGGCGGCGGCTCCAACCTCGGCGGCCTGATCTCCCCGTTCATGGGCGAAAAGCTCCGCGGCGAGGCCGACTACCGCATCGTCGCGGTCGAACCGGCATCCTGCCCGAGCTTCACGCGCGGCAAGTTCGCGTACGATTTCTGCGACACCGGAAGGATCTGCCCGCTCGCGAAGATGTATACGCTCGGCTGCGGCTTCATCCCGTCCGCCAACCACGCGGGCGGCCTGCGCTACCACGGCATGAGCTCCATCCTGTCCCAGCTGTACCACGACGGCCTCATGGAAGCCGTCTCCGTGGAGCAGACCTCCGTATTCGCCGCCGCCGAGCAGTTCGCGCGCACCGAAGGCATCCTGCCCGCGCCGGAGAGCAGCCACGCGATCCGCGCCGCCATCGACGAGGCGGAGAAATGCCGCGAGACCGGCGAGGCGAAGACCATCGTGTTCGGCCTGACCGGGACCGGCTATTTCGATATGGTCGCGTACCAGAAGTTCAACGACGGCGAGATGGGCGACTACATCCCCACCGACGCCGAACTCGAAAAGAGCTTCGCCACCCTGCCGGAGATGTGACACGGCAAGCCGTGCTGAAGTAGTGCCTTGCGTCGCAACGGCACGCAGTAAGCCGATATTCGGTTAATAGATCATAAATCAAAACCGTCAGCTGAGCTGGCGGCATGCACTGCGCCTGAAAGACGGCAGTTGCTTGTCTTTTGGTATTGTTTGGCCTCCTGGGTCGCATTGGGCTTTGACTGGCAGTCTGAGCTTAAGTACTCCAAGAGGCTTCTTTTTGCAGCATGAATCTAAAGCTTTTTGCCGGCTTACCGGTTGAGCCGGCAGTTTTCTGACCTGAAGGCATAGAAAAAGCACCCCGGCTTTTGAGGGCCGAGGTGCTCGGGAATCGAATCGTATTCGAAACCGGAAGATTACTTCTTCGCGGGCTTCAGATACTTGTCGAGGAATTCGATGACGCGCTTGGAGTTCTTCTCGTCGAAGAAACGGCCGTCTTCGTGGGCAGCGCCTTCGAAGGATTCGAAGATCGCCTTGTCATCGCCGACGTATTTGGCGACGGTGTCACGGAATTCCTTGGAGGAACCGATCGGAACCACGTTATCGGCGGTGCCGTGCTGGATCAGGAAGGCCGGAGCGGTCTTCTTGTCGAGCGTGTGGGCATACATGCCCGGATCGGCGCGCTGTGCGGGAGCGGGATCGGTATTGCGGATGCTGGCGATGCCGACGCCGACGTAGTTGCTGTACGGTCCGCCATCAGCGTCGTGACGGCCCATCATGGAGCCTGCGCCTGCCGCGGCCTGTTCGTCCATGGTGAGGACGTTCATCGGGCCGAAGAGGTCGACGACGGCCTGGACGGAGGAGGAGTATTCGGCGTTGTCGCCGATATCGCC
>JBGUKB010000037.1:0-26684 GCA_045114235.1 Victivallales bacterium | reverse complement strand
TCAGCACCAGGATTTCGTTGGTGTCCATAGCTTGTGCCTGAGTTGGTTGGAAAAAGTTTGAATCGGGATTCGGGAGCGTCCGGGCTTACTTCGCGGCGATCCGTGAGACGCGGAAGATGGTGATCGGCGCGGACGGGACGTCGTCGTAGTAGCGCACGGAGGTCGTCGGGACGGCCTCGATCGCGCGGACCACGTCCATGCCGTCGGTGACCTGGCCGAAGACGCAGTAGCCGAAGCCGCGCGGGGTCTCGTCCTGATGGTCGAGGAAGCTGTTCGGGGCGGTGTTGATGAAGAACTGGCTGGTGGCGCTGTCGACCACGGCGGTGCGCGCCATGGCGATGGTGCCGACCTTGTTCGAGAGGCCGTTTCCGGCTTCGTTCTTGATCGGGGCGCGCTTGGACGGGACGTCGCGGAGATCGGCGTCGAGGCCGCCGCCCTGGATCATGAATCCTTTGATGACGCGGTGGAAGATGGTCCCCGCGTAGAAATTGTCGTCGACGTAGGCGAGGAAGTTCGCGACGGTGACGGGCGCTTCCTTCTCGAAGAGCTCGACGGTGATGTTTCCGAGGGAAGTCTCGATCAGGACTTTCGTGTTTTCAGACATGGTTGATCCTTTGGGTTAATGAGTGTGAAAAAGGCAACTTGCCTTAAATATAGTACGTGAGACCGTTTTTTTCAATCTTCCGGCGGCTTTTTTTCAGCACTTTCAGGTTTTTTTCGTAAAAACCTCAAATAAGGTTTGCATTTCCCCGCAGGGGCGTTATATTTACTCCGAATGTCGAATCGTCCGCCTGCGCGGACGTAACCTCGTTTTCCTCAAAAGATACAGTCATAATCAACCAAGAAAGGGTTCCTACGATGATCAACCCGATTTTCGCAGCGACCAATCCCGGAGGCGTCGCCATGCTGATCGCGGCGCTGCTCGTCATCCTGTTCATCCTGGTCATTACGTTCATTTCCCGCTACAAGAAATGTCCGCCGGACCAGATCATGGTCGTGTACGGCAAGACCGGAAAACAGCGTGCCAGCCGCTGCATCCACGGCGGCGCGGCGTTCATCTGGCCGGTGATCCAGGACTACGGGTTCGTCTCCCTGCGCCCGATGCAGCTGGACGTGAACCTGCAGAACGCCCTGTGCCGCCAGAACATCCGCATCAACGTGCCGAGCGTGTTCACGGTCGGCATCAGCACGGACGAGTCCCTGATGGGCAACGCGGCGAACCGCCTGCTCGGCCTGCGTCAGGAATCCATCGCCGACCTGGCGAAGGACATCATCCTCGGCCAGCTGCGTCTCGTGATCGCGTCCATGACCATCGAGCAGATCAACGCCGACCGCGAGACCTTCCTCCGCAACGTCGAGGAGAACGTGGCGGACGAGCTCAACAAGATCGGTCTGCACCTCCTGAACGTGAATATCACCGACATCACCGACGAGAGCGGATACATCGACGCCATCGGCAAGCGCGCCGCCGCGGAAGCCATCAACAAGGCCCGCGTTGACGTCGCCGAAGAAGAGCGGAAGGGCGGAATCGGCGAAGCCGAAGCCCGCAAGGTCCAGCGTATCGCCGTGTCCGAAGCCGAAGCGCAGGCGCAGACCGGCGAAGCCAATGCCGACCGTGAACGGCGCGTGGCCGTGAAGCAGGCCGAAGCCGCCGCGCAGGCGGGCGAAGCCGAAGCCGACAAGGAACGCCGTATCGCCGTGAAACAGGCCGAAGCCACCGCGATCGAAGGCGAAAACATTTCCGCCATCAATATCGCCAAGTCCAACGCCGTCCGCGCCGAACAGGAAGCCGCCGCGCACCAGGCCGCCGAAGCCGCGAAACGCGTCGCCGAGGCCATGATCCGCAAGGCCGACTTCGAGGCGGAACAGCAGGCGCAGGCCGCCCGTGCCAAGATGGAAGAGGAAAAGCAGCGCGCCGAAACGATCGTCGCCGCGAAGATCGACAAGGAACAGCGCATCATCGACGCCGAAGCCGAGGCCGCCAAGGTCGAGACCGAGGCGCGAGGCCAGGCCGCCGCGATCTTCGCCAAGTACGAAGCCGAGGCAAAAGGTAATTTCGAAGTCCTGAAGGCGAAGGGTGACGGCTACCGCAAGATCATCGAATCCTGCGGCAACAATGCCGACGCCGCGGCGAAGATGCTCCTCGTGGAAAAACTCGAAGAGATCGTTAAGCTCCAGACCGAAGCCATCAGCAATATCAAGATCGACAAGGTCACCGTCTGGGATTCCCCGAATGGACGCGCCGACGGCAAGTCCTCTACGGCCGGTTTCCTCAGCGGCATGATGCAGAGCCTGCCCCCGATCCACGATGTTGCCGCCATGGCCGGCATCGACCTGCCGAAGTACCTCGGCGAGATGAAGGGCCAGGCTGCGAAGGACGCTCCGGCGGCTGAATGACCTTCCCCATGAGGGGCGCGGTTCGCTCCGGCGGCTTGACTGTCCGGAGCCGGGACTCCGCGCCCTTCGATTTTACGATTTGTTATTTTGAGGTTACATGAGCGATTTAGTCAAACTGGAACGCATCCTCGGGATCAAATTCGGCGACGAAGCCGTCTACAAGGAAGCGCTGACCCATAAGTCGTTCGCCGCCGAACACCAGCTCGGCTACGACAACCAGCGGCTGGAATTGCTCGGCGACGCCGTAGTCCAGATCATCCTGACCGACTATCTGTACCGCCGTTATAAGGATCTTCAGGAGGGCGACCTCACGAAGATCCGGTCCGCGATGGTCAATCAGGACGCGCTCGCCCAGTTCGCGCGTGACATCTCGCTCGGGTCGTTCCTGCTGCTCGGACGCGGCGAGCTCGAACTGAACGGGCAGGACCGCGATTCCACGATCTCCGACGCGTTCGAGTCGCTGATCGGGGCGGTCTACCTCGACCTCGGCTTGAAAGCCGCGACCGACCTTTTCCTGCCCATCCTCCTCAAAAACTATCCCGACCCGGCGGAAAGCCTTCAGGAGATCAATCCGAAGGGCATCCTTCAGGAATACACCCAGCAGAAGGCGCAGGGCGTGCCGCAGTACCGCGTGGTGGCGGTCACCGGCCCCGCTCACGCTCCGCAATATGAGGTCGAGGTGCTCATCAAGGACAAGGTCGTCGCGCGCGGCACGGCCAGCAGCCACAAGCTCGCCGAACGCGAGGCCGCGCGCGCCGCCGTGCATATCCTGCTGCATTCCGGCGGGGACAAAGGCGAAAAGGAGTGAGGTCTCATGGAATCCGAACCCAAGTTTTCCTCGTTTACGATCCATACCCCGCGCGACATCGTGTTCGGGCGCGGAAAGGCCGCGCTTCTGCCCTCGTATTTGCCCGCGACGGCGAAACGCGTCCTCGTGATCTCCGGGCGCCATGCCGCGGACGCCGAGGCGAAAACGATCGCGGACGCTTTGACCGCTTCGGGATGCGAAACGCGCATCTTCGCCGAGACCATGGCGGAACCTTCGCCCGGCGCGGTCGATACGGCTACGGCCGCCATCCGTGCATGGAACGCCGATGCGGTCGTCGCGATCGGCGGGGGTAGCGTGATCGATACGGCGAAAGCCGCCGCGGCGCTGTCGCGGCTGGACGGCTCCTGCATCGAGTATTTCAACGGGACGCGCGAGCTCGTCGTGACGGACCGTCCGTTCTTCGCCGCGCTGCCCACGACGAGCGGGACCGGGGCCGAGATGACGAACAATTCCGTGCTCACCGACCCTGCGACGCAGATCAAGAAATCCATCCGGCACCCCGGCATGACCGCCGACCTCGCGGTGGTCGATCCCGACCTGACCGTGAACTGTCCGCGCGGCGTGACGGTCGCGAGCGGCCTGGACGCCCTGGTGCAGGCGGTCGAGGCGTTCGTTTCGCCGAAGGGAACGGACTACACGCGGGCGCTCGCGAAGGCCGCCGCCTGCAAACTTTACGGCGCATTGAAGCGCATCACGCACGAATCGTGGAAGGACGCGGGCGACGAACCCTCGCCTGACGCCGCGTTCCGCGTCGACATGGCGGAAGGCTCCATGCTCGCCGGAATGGCGTTCGCGCACGCCGGACTCGGCGCGGTCCACGGGCTGGCGCATCCGGTCGGCTCGCTCCTGCATGTGCCGCACGGCGTTTCCTGCGCCATCCTGATGCTCCCCGTGTTCCAGTTCAACATGAACGCCTGCGGGCGTCTTTATGCCGAGCTCGCGCACGCGTTCCTGCCGAAGGAGCCGCGCCCGGACGCCGCGCTGTTCATCGCCGCCATGCGGGAACTCTCCCTCGGGTTGGGCGTGCCGGACCATCTGCGCGACTACGGCCTCGCGGAAGAGCATCTGCCGTTCATCGTGGCGAACTGCCGCAGCAACAGCATGAAGAACAACCCGGAGCCCATGAGCGACGAGCAAGCCGCGTCGCTACTTCTCGGCTTAATGTGAGGAGGACAAGTCCTCCACTGAAGAAGTGCCTTGCTTCGCAACGGCACACTGCAAGCAGTGCTGATACAGTACGCGATTTAATGTAAGAGCGGGCGCAAGTTCAGCTCTTCAGCTCTCATTTTTCCGCGCCGGTTTTCGCCGCATAGTTGAAATATGCGATCGCGCCGACGGAAAGCGCGGTGCAGATCACAATGACGGCGACGGTAAGGAATGCGGTTCTTTCCGCCGTGTAGACGGGATTCAGGACGAAAACGATCCGCGCCAGATAGATCAGCGGCAGGATCAGGAACATGCCGGGGCGGACCGCGCCGGACAGCCTCGTGAAGAGGCGCGCGACCGGAAAGACCGCCAGGGCGTATTCGCTCAGAAGCCAGCCGGGGAGCGACAGAATGTACATCCATACGATGACGGAAAAACTGCCATGTATGATCAGAAGCTCGCCGCCGGTATTCTGGGCATCGCAGCCTATCTTGATGATCGTGCCCAGGACAAATATGACTGGCACGAGGTAAACGAGGATCCCGGGAAGCAGGACCAGAACGTAACGGACCAGCATGTGCCGCAGGCTCTGCATTGCGCCGCGGGCGATCTCCTCTCCCGGACATGTGTTTTTGCACATCGGGATCACGGCATCCCTGAAGTGCCTGCGGACGAGGATGCCCGGGATGTACGGGATCGCGAGGATGGTGATGAAGGAAACCGGAGAAGCGAGAGCGAGCGGGATCCACAGGTGGCGAAGGTAAGGCACGTCCAGAGCGTTGGCGAGGCTCTTCGTGAAGTCGTGGCCCATCAGCTCAATTATGGTCACTTCCCAGGGATAGGGCATGATGCAGACGATGGGGATCAGGAGGAGCTGTATTACCACTGCGATCAGTATCATCTTTCTGACCGGCGTGCTGTCCTGCCGGAAAATGGAGTACACATACTCGTGTTCCGAGCCGATATAAAGAGGGGGCGTCGGAGTCGCGGCGGAAGAGTCCGGGGCGACGGTCTGCGGCAAACAGCTTTTTTCAGTCAGGATTTCATTCGTACTCATGTGCGAATCCTTTCCGATTATGGGGGGGGACGTTATTTGAGCTTGTCCGGGACGGCGAACGGCTGGACCATGCCCTGAAGCGCGGTCGCGAACGTACAAATTCGTTTTAGAAGTCCGTCAGCCCGTAGTCTTCGGCATCTTTTTTCGCGGCATGGATGAAATATGCCAATGTCCCGCCGAACAGTACGGCGCAGACCGCAAAGATGATGATGGTCGCGTTGGTATATTCCCGTATCGGTACGTCTCCGTCCGTGAAATAGAGAAACCCGGATGCCCCGTAGAGGTAATCCAGTATCATGACGATCTGCCCCGGAATGATAAACGGAATCATGACGATCATGCCGGCTCTTCGGCTGAATATCCGTGCGACGGGGAAGACCGCCAGAGCGCATTCCCCCAGCAGAAAGACAAGAAAAACCGGAACGAGCAGCAAGATAAAAGGGGTTTTAAAAGGCCACGCCGCACAGAGGTAGACTATGCTTATGCTTCCGAGGATGGCAAGGATGGCGGGCAGCAGACACAGGATGTAACGACCCCACATGAACCGCAGGCATTGAAATGCGCCGGAAACGATCTCTTTTTCGGAGCAGGAATTCCTGCACGCGGGGATCACGTCATTCTTGAGTCTTCTGCGGACGATGATGCCCGGGACGAACGGAAATGCGAGGGAGACCAGGATCGGCGGCGCGATGAGAAACAATATGTTCTGCAGGATCGGTACCTGCGGGAACAGGAATGCGCCCAGAATCGACACCAGAATCGGACCGAAAAAGATGATCTGCATCACCACCGCGGTCCATATCATCTTTATGACCGGTGTGACGTCATAACGGAATAGGAAGCACACATAATCCGCGCTGACTTTGCCGACGGTCGGCGGTACTGTTTCATTTGTGTTCATGCCCGAATCCGATCCTGAAATCCTTGTGCGATTGTTTTGTTTGTTGTACTATATCACAAAAACGGATAAAGTCAAGCTAAATAAAAAAAATCAGCGAGTTGCGACAAAAAGCCGGATGGGGCCGTCATGAATGACGCGGCATTCCGCCTGCGTCGGGATTACTTGAGCTTGTCCGGGACGGCGAACGGTTTGATCTCTTCCTGAAGCGCGGCGGCGAACTGCGTGAACATGTATTTCGCCATGTCGTCGGGGAGGGCGATATGGATCGCGACCTCGGCTTCGTTCCGCGTGACCGTGAACGCGTTCACGAGTTCGGGCGGTATCTTGCCGAGTTTCGCCGCCTCGCCGTAGACCTGATCGAACGTGTCCTGACAGGATTTCCGGATCTTCAGCGCGGCGTCGGCGGTCTTCGCGGGCATCACGATCTCCGCGTGGACGGGGCGCTTGTCCTTTTCGTCGCGGACGACGTGGAACGAGATGCTTTCGAGTTCGCCCAGCAGCGGATATTCCGGCGTCGCGCCGGGTTCCGGCCAGACATACGCCATCGCGACGCCGTCCGGCAGGGATTTGAGCAGAGCCGAGGCGGAGACAACGGGCGTTTTTCCTTTGTTTTCCGGCTTCTTCGCCTCGGACGGATCGTCCGCGGGCTCGGGCGGCTTGTTCTCCGTGAAAAGCAGCCAGTCCTTCGCCGGGAACGTGATGCGGAATGCTCCGCCGTCGGGGACGGTCAGGTTGAACGCCGGATGGTCGGTGTCCCCGGTTTCCGTCCAGGTGTACTGTTCGCCGAGGAGCTTGTATTTCAGGATATAGCGGACGGTCGCGGGCGAGGCGGACGAGTTCAGCAGGAAACCCTCGCCGAAGACCGCCAGCGAATGCACCGAGACCTTGATGTGCTTCTCCTCAAGCTTGCCCAGAAGCTCTTCGTAGGCGAGGAACAGAGGATTGTTCTTCGCATCCGGCAGGAACGGCGCGTCCTTGACCCGGTCGGGCGTCAGGAGCGTGACCGGACCGTCCGTTTCCGGGAAGAACTCCCCGGCGGGATGCGCGGCCAGCGGGAGTGCGAGCCCGAGCAGGGCGGCGAGCATGGCGGCCCGGATGGAAAAGACTGCTGCGGAACTCATGGGGCGGCCCCCCTTCAGCTGTGCCGTTTGTCCGTGACGCGGAAGAGATTGCCCTCGGGGTCCGGGTACTGCACGGCGTGGATCCCGAGTTGTCCGCATGGGATGCCTTCGGGCGCGTCCTTGATCCCGGACGAACGGTAGCGCTTTTCGAATTCGTCGAGCGAATCGACGATGAACAGGAACTCCGTTCTGCCGTGCGGGGGCAGGGGGGGCTTGTTCGGGGCGGCCTGCTCCAGGCAGAACGAGGATCCGCCGTCGAGCTTGAACTCGACCCATACGTTGCTGTTCATGACGGGTTCGCCGAGCCCGACGATGTCGCGGTAGAACGCGCGTTCCGCCGTGATGTCGGCGACCGAGAGAACAAAACTGGCGTGTGCTGTCATGTGCTGGCTCCCGTGGATGAGGTCAGAGGACGAATGCCGGACCGAGGTAGATCTTGCGCGCCTCTTCGCTGTTGATGAGGAAGTCGGACGTGCCTTCGAGGCAGACCTTGCCGTCCGCCATGAGGTACGCGCGGTCCACGCAGGAAAGCGTCTCGCGGACGTTGTGGTCGGTGATGAGGATGCCGAGCCCCATGTCGCGGAGCTTGCGGATGATCTGCTGGATCTCGTACACCACGAGCGGGTCGACGCCGCTGAACGGTTCGTCGAGCAGGATGAACGACGGGTTCGTGACGAGCGCGCGCGTGATCTCGAGGCGGCGGCGTTCGCCGCCGGAGAGGGTCATTGCCTTCTGCTTGCGGAGGTGCGTGAGCTCGAGTTTCGAGAGCAGGTCCTCCAGGCGCGCCTTGCGTTCCTTTGCGGAGATGTCGAGCGTCTGGAGGATGGCGAGGATGTTGTCCTCGACGGAGAGCTTGCGGAAGATCGAGGGCTCCTGCGCCAGGTAGCCCATGCCCATGCGCGCCCGGACGTACATCGGGAAATGCGAAACGTCCACGCCCTTGAAGAAGACGGAGCCTTCGTTGGGCTTGATGAGGCCGGTGACCATGTAGAAGCTCGTGGTCTTGCCCGCGCCGTTCGGGCCGAGCAGGCCGACGATCTCGCCGCAGTGGACGTCGAGGTTGACCCGGTTCACGACCACGCGGCCGCGGTACGCCTTGACCAGCCCTTTCGCCTCGAGCAGGATCTGCCCCGCGGGCATCGGTTCGGGGTTAATGAGGGATTCGAACTTCGTTTCGGCGGTTATGCCGCCTCCGGCGGCGGGCTGCGCCGCCTCGGTTCCGTTCCCGTTTTCAATGGTGAAATTCTGTTCTGTCGTATCGATCATCAGCGGGTGCTCCCGGTTTTAGGCGTGGTGGTGGAGAAAGCTTTGTTCGAGCTTGCTTTGGAGTTGATGACGCGCATGTGGTTGCCGTCCTTGACGAATATTTCGATCCTGTCCCCCACGATCCAGTTCGTGCCCTGTTTCATGATGGGGTACTGTTTGACCATGTCCTTGCCGACCACGCGCACGATGTCGTCGTAGATCGCCTTGGGGAGCTCCTGTTCGGGATTGGTGTGCCCTTCGGTCATGACGATGACGCCGGTCGTGTCGTCGTAGTTGCCCTTGTTGGACAGCGCCATGGAGTCTTCCTCGGGCTTGTCCGGCTTCCGGTTGCGGTAGACGACGTCGCCCGTGCAGACGAGCTTGGAGATGCTCTGGCTTTCCCCGTCGTCCTTGTCGTCCTTCTTTTCATCCGCGGTGCTCTTTCCGTCAGCCGTCACGGCGGCCGGTTTCACCTCGGGCGTTTCCGCTTTCTTCGGTTCCGCCTTTTTGTCGTCGGAGGGCTCTTCCTTTTTCAGGAAGATCTCCATCTTGTTGCAGGTGATCTTGTGCTCCTTCTTCTCGACGATGACGTCCCCCAGGAGCGTGACGAGGTTCTTTTCGAGATAGATGTCCGCGACGGTGGCGGAGAGGTCGATCGGGGAATCTTCGTCGTCCCCGTCGTCGTCCGAAAAGAAGGAGGAAAATGCACCGGCAAACCCCTGCGCGTGCAGGGCCGGCTGAACCGACGCAAACACGGCGAATATGCCGGACGCGACCAGAAATGAGCGGAAAATGGACGTCATAGCGTAGCTCCTTTGTACTGAGTGGAAGTCGTAGCGGTTTCAGCCGCGGGTTCAAATCTCCGGTTCGTCATCATTTGTCCTCCCCGGAACGGGACGACCGTCTGACCCCGGCCCTCATGGATGTGATTCGAATGCGGTTACCCTCTTTCGGGAAGATCCTGATGGGGGTGCCTGCGATCCAGTTCGACCCCTGCATCATGATCGAATACGGTTCGAAACTGTCTGCCGCGGCACCGGCCTGTCTGTCTTTTGCGACCATGCGAGCGATCTCGTCGTATGCTTCCTGCGGGATTTTGTCCTTCGGATTGGAATGTGCCCCGACCATGTTGATCACTTCGGTGGCGGCATCGAAATGGGCCTCGCGGGAAAGGACGATCTGCTCCCGCCCGTCCGTGTCCGACTGTTTCCTGTAGACGACGTCGCCCGAGCAGACGATCTTCGAAATGTCGTTTCCGAGCTCGTTTTCATCCTTCTTGTCCGCGGCGTCCTGCCCGGCGGGCCTGTTGTTGAAGCTGAAGAGGGAACTGGAAGAATCCTTCTGCATCACGATCTCCATCCTGCCGCAGGTGATCTGGGCCGAGCCGTCGTCCACGACGACGTTTTGGGAAAGCGTGACGGTCTCGTCCGGGCGGATGTCGGCCTTGTCAGCGGTGATGAGGGTCGTCGCGTCCGTGTCGTCCCCGTCCGAGGAGGACAGCAACGCCTTGCCCGTGTAATATGCCTTCATCGCGTCGATTGCCATGCGGTTGTCCTCTCCGGGATAGATCTCGATGCGGGCGCCGTGGACTTTGTTCGGCCCCTGCATCATGACGGGTTTCCCGGTCAGGACGAGGATATCCTTTTCGGCGTCGTAGTCGGCGCGGTCGGACATGGCGATCTGGTCCTCTCCGTCCGCGTCCTGCCCGACGCGCTTCCGGTACACGAAGTCGCCCGTGCAGTGGATTTCCGAGGCTTTCTTGCCGGAATCCGCCCCTTTTTTCCTGTCTTTCGGCGCAGAGGCTTCCGCCGCGGCGTCGGATGCGGCCGGCACGTCGTCCACGAGGACGATCTCCATCCTGCCGCAGGCCATGCGCACGGGCTGGTCGGAATCCTGGTCGATGTCCACGTTGCCGGTGAGCGTGATAAGATTGTGTTCCAGTTGGATGTCGGCGTCGTTTGCCGAGATCAAGGCGGAGGTCTTCGAGCTGTCCGCCTTTGCATCGGAAGCGTCCTTCTTATCCCTGCCGTTGTCCGGGAGGAAGGAGTCTCCGGTGTAGTTGAATTTCATGTCCTTGACCTTCAGGCGGTTGTCTTCCTGGAGCAGGATGGTGAAGCTTTCCCCGACCATCCAGTTTTCGCCCTGCATCATGACCGGGCATCTGGCGATGCCGCTGCTGCGGATCTGGCGCACCATGTCGAGGAACACCGTCTCCGGGACGACTTTTTCCGGGGCGGAGTGCGCGCCGGTCATGACGATGGTCTCCCTGACGACGTCGTAGTCGGCCCTGGCCGCCATGGCGATCTGCTCGTCTTCGCCCGGATCGTCCGGGTTTGCGCGTTTGCGGAATACGACGTTGCCGACGCAATTGATCTTCCTGATGTTCTTCTTGTCTTCCTCCCCGTCCGATCCGTCGCCGTCCGTTTCCCCGTCGTCCTTCGCCTCGTCCTCTTTTTCGCGGTCCTTGTCCGGCCCGGCGGCTTCGTCCTCGGGTTTGTCCGCCGTGCCGACGAGCGAATCGGCGGCGTCCTCGTCCAGATAGATCTCCATCCGGTCGCACGTGATCCTGCTGGACTTGTCGTCGACGATGACGTCTCCGATGAGGACGATGATGTTGTTTTCCAGGTCGATGTCGGCGGAACCGGCCGTAATGACCGTGGACGCTTCCATCTCGTCGCCCGAAATGCCGCTCATGCTGAAGCTGGAGAACATGCCGCCGAAACCCTGCGCGCGGGCGGAGGGCTGGAAAGACGCGGCCGCGGCTAGGATCCCGGCGGCCGCCAGAAATGTGCGGAAACGGGACGTCATCGTTCTTCTGTCGCTTTAGCGGTTTTGGGGGAGTCCGGGTCCTGCACCTTCAGGGAGTGTTCCCGGAGGCGGAGCACCACGCGGACGTTGGAGCGGATATGGATGAACTTGCTGTCGTTGAACGCGTCGAACCCGACGCCGTCGGCGTCGACCTGTCGGGAACGGAAGTGGGCGGTCTCGTCGCTGGTCAGGATGTTCGTGGATTTGTCGAATACGGCCTTTTCGGCGAAGATCCACGCCTGGGAGTGCTTGTGATGGGTGCTCGCCCAGAATCGGCGGAGGAGCTTGCCCTCGGAGCCGAGGTTGTACGGATTCGGATAGGGGTCCTTTGCATCGATGGTGTCGATCTGGCGAAGCGACGTGTAGGAACCGTCTACGATGTCGATCATGGGGTTGGTGAGGTAGATCAGGGAGCCCTTGTTGACCGCGGTCGCGCCGTAGATCAGGTATTCGATATTGCCTTTGCTCCCGTAGCGGGGGAAGATGTAGCGTTTGAGGACGGTGTAGGAGCCGGAGGAGAGATCCTGCGCATGCAGGAACGCCCCGGAACAGAACGCCGCCGCCAGGAGGAGCAGCAGGCTCAAAGCATGTATTTTGCGAGCACGGAGTCCCATTTGCCCTGTCCTTTCAGAAGTATTTCGATGGCTTCGCGGACCGCGCCGCGGCCGCCGGAGTGTTTGGTGCGGAGGACCGCCACGGAGTCGAGTTCCGGGACGGCGTCGGCGACCGCCACGGGGAATCCCGCGCGGCGCATGGGGGGCATGTCCACGACGTCGTCGCCGATGTACATGCACTCCTCCGGCTTCAGGCCCTGTTCGGCGAGGAGCGTTTCCCAGCCGGAGAGCTTGTCGAGGCAGCCCTCGTAGAGGAACGAGAGGCCGAGCTCCTTCGCGCGGGTCCGGTTGGCCTGGCTTTTGCGGCCGGAGAGGATGCCGACGCGGAGTCCGGCGCGCATGGCCAGACGGATGCCCTGGCCGTCCCGGACGTCGAAGAACTTGATCTCGCGGGGACTGCCGCAACCGTATCCGATGCGGCCGTCCGTGAGGACGCCGTCGACGTCGAGCACGATCGCCTTGATGTCAGAGATATTGTCCGGTAAGCTCATAGATCGCCTTGACTTGTTCGATGGTTTGTGCGGCCGCTTCGAAATCCAGCGAGTTCGGGCCGTCGGAAAGCGCGTGGTCGGGATCGGGGTGGACTTCCAGGAACAGCGCGTCGATGCCGACAGCCGCTGCCGCACGCGCCAGGTACGGCACGTACTGGCGCTGACCGCCGGACGCCTTGCCGAGTCCGCCGGGGAGCTGCACCGAGTGCGTGGCGTCGAACACCACCGGCACGCCGAGCGCGCGCATTGCCGCCAGCGAGCGCATGTCGACCACGAGGTTGTGATAGCCGAAGGTCGTGCCGCGTTCGGTCAGCAGGATGTCTTTGCAGCCCGCGGCGCGGAGCTTGCCGATCACGCCCGCCATGTCCTCGGGGGCGAGGAACTGCCCCTTCTTCACGTTGACCGGACGTCCCGTCGCGGCGCAAGCGACAAGCAGGTCGGTCTGTCGGCAGAGGAACGCCGGAATCTGAAGGAAATCCGCCACGGATGCCACCTGCGCTGCCTGCGTGGATTCGTGGACGTCGGTGACGACAGGGAGCCCGAACTGTTCCTTGACAGCCGCGAGCATGGCGAGTCCGGCGTCGATGCCGGGGCCGCGGAACGATTCGCCGGAGCTCCGGTTCGCCTTGTCGAACGACGCCTTGAAGATGTACTGGACGCCGAGCTTGTCGCAGACCGCCGCCATGTGTTCCGCCACGCGGAGGCACAAGTCGCGGGATTCCGCGACGCATGGGCCGGCGAATACGGCGAGCTTGCCGCATCCGATGGTCCGGTTCGAAGTTTTCACGGGAGAAACTGTCATGGCGTCGTACGTCCTGTTTAGTTGAAAAATATTTCGGTTTTCAATACAATATCACAAAAGCGGGAAAAATCAAATGCTTTTTGCCCTTCGGGCAAGAAATTCCTGCGCGCGCACCAGATCGTCCGGCGTGTCGATCCCGATGGAGTCGAACGACGTCTTGATGACCTTGATGCGGATGCCGTTCTCCAGCGCGCGGAGCTGTTCGAGCTTCTCGCAGCGTTCGAGGCGGCCTTCCGGCAGCGAGACGAACTTCGCGAGCGTCTCCCGTCGGTAGGCGTAGATGCCCCAGTGGCGGTAGACCTCGGTCTCCTCGCCGCCTTCGCGCAGGTAGGGGATCATGGATCGGCTGAAGTACAGCGCATAGTCGTCGGTCGTGAGGACGACCTTCGGGAGGTTCGGGTTCGCGGCGATGTCGGCGCGGGAGCACGGCAGGACCACGGTGCCCATGGCGGGCGCGTCGGCTCCGTGCATGGCGTCGATCAGGTCGTCGATGACCTCGTGGGGGAGGAACGGCTCGTCGCCCTGCACGTTCACGATCAGCTCGGCGTCGGTCGACTGGGCGGCTTCCCACACGCGGTCGGAGCCGGACGGGTGCGACGGCTTCGTCATGACGACGTGCCCGCCGAACGCCTTCACAGCCTGTTCCACGCGGGGATCGTCGGCGGCGACGGTCACGGAGTCCGCTTTCGAACGCATGGCGTTCTCCCAGACATGCCGGATGACCGGCTTGCCGCCGAGGTCGGCGAGGACTTTGCCGGGGAACCGCATGGAGCCCATGCGGGCGGGGATGATGACGGCGGTCTTCATGGCGCGTATCTTCTCCCCGGATCAGAAATCGTGGGACACGAGGCCGTCGCGGAGCTTCGGCTCGAACCAGGTGGATTTCGGGGGCATGATGGAACCGGCGTCGGCGATCGCCATCAGCTGGTCCAGCGTGGTCGGGTACATGGAGAAGCAGACGGCGGCGAGGCCTTCCGCGCAGAGGCGTTCGAGCTCGCCCGTGCCGCGGATGCCGCCGATGAAGTCGATGCGGGCGTTGGTGCGCGGGTCGTCGATGCCGAGGACCGGGCCGAGCACGCGGTCCTGCAGGATGCTGACGTCGAGGCAGGCTGTCACGGAGAGTCCGTCGAAGGAGAATTTCGGCGTGAGCGCGTACCATTTGCCGCCGAGATACATGCGGAACGTGCCGGAGCGGTCCGGCGATTTCGTCGCGGTCTCCGCCACCTCGAATCCGGCGTCGGCGACCTTCGCGAGGAATTCCGCTTCCGTGAGGCCGTTCAGGTCCTTCACCGCGCGGTTGTACGGCAGGATGCGGAGCTGGTCGGCGGGGAACGCCACCGCGAGGAAGTAGTTGTACTCCTCGTTGCCGGTGTGGTCCGGGTTCGCGGCGCGGCAGGTCCTGGCGGCGCGCGCGGCGCTGGCGGCGCGGTGGTGTCCGTCGGCGATGTAGAAGCACGGCACGGCGTCCGCGAAGAGTCGGGCGAGCGCGACGCTCTTTTCCCCGGCCTTCCAGAGTTCGTGCTTGATGCCGTCCGCCGCGGTGAACGAGTAGAACGGTTTTTCCTTGATGATGTCCGCCACGAGGGCGTCGATCGCCGGGACGTCGCGGTAGGTCAGGAAGACCGGGCCGGTCTGCGAACGGAGCGTCATGACGTGGCGGGCGCGGTCATCCTCCTTGTCGCGGCGCGTGGTCTCGTGCTTCTTGATGACGCCGGAATCGTACTCGGCGGCGGAAGCGGTGCCCGCGATGCCGATCTGCGTGCGGCCGTCCATGGTGAGCGCGTAGACGTAGAGGTTCGCCTCGGGGTCGTGGGCGAGGGGGGCCGCCGCGCAGAGGCGCTTGAAGTTCGCGAGCGCCTTGTCGTAAACGGCGTCGGAATGGATGTCCGTGCCCGCGGGGAGTTCGATCTCGGGGCGGGAGACGCGGAGGAAGGTCAGCGGATTGCCTTCGGCGAGCTTCGCCGCTTCGGCGGTGTTCACGACGTCGTAGGGGACGGCGGCCACCTGCGCGACTTCGGCAGGACGGGGCATGAGGGCGTGGAAGGGTCTGAAAACAGCCATGGGAAACGTACTCCGGGTTGAGTTCAAAATTGCTGTCGGAAATTCTAATCTTATAATATACACGCCCGAGACGGATTCCGCAAGGGAAAAACGCGAAAAAGACGCAGTATTTCAGGCGAAAATGACGATATCGTGAAAAGCGGGCGCGCGGATGCCGGGAAAAGATGAAAAGACCGGCGGCCGTTTCCGGCTGCCGGTCGAGGGAAAATCGTGTTTTTTTGCGCGGACTTTGTCCGTCTTTATTTGACGGGCTCCGTGATGCCTTCCTTGGTCTGCGTCAGCGGCTTGACCGTGCCGTCTTCGTTGAAGAAAAGCTCATCGACGCAGACGGAACGGCGCAGGCCCTGCCCCTTCTGTCCGTCGCGGTCAAGCGTGCCGTTGTGGTAGAAGAGGAACGTGCGGCCCTTGAAGTCGATCACGCCGGGATGGATGGTGAAGCTGTTCTTCGCCGCGCCGGTGACCTGTCCGCGGAACGTCCACGGGCCCTTGAGGTCCTTGGCGGTGGAGTAGTTGATGACTTCGCCGCCGCGTCCCATGCCGGGGTAGAAGTTGTAGTAAAGGCCGTTGCGCTTGTAGAGCCACGGGCCTTCGGTGTAGTTCTGCATCCCGGTGTCGGTGATCTCGCCGTCGAGCTCGATCATGTTGTCTTTCAGCTTCGCGACATAGTTGTTCGTGTGGCCCCAGGAAAGCCACGCGGTGCCGTCGTCGTCAATCAGCACGGTCGGGTCGATGTCGTTCCATCCGGCGCGGCCGCTGGTCATATTGTCGAGCACGACCGGCTTTTCAACGGGTACGAACGGGCCGACGGGGGTGTCCGCGACTGCGACGCCGATGGAGTTGCCGCCGTTCTTGTCGTCGCGGTACGTGCAGTACCAGTAGAACTTGCCGTCCTTCTCGGCGACCTGGGACGCCCATGCCGTGCCCTTGATGCCGCTCGGGAACTGTTCCGGCCGCAGCAGGACGCCGTGGCTGCGCCAGTGGACGAGGTCGTCCGAGGAATAGCAGCGCCAGTCGGCGATGTTGTAATTGCCGGGGAGGCCGTTCTGCTCGCCGTCGCGGTAGATATCCTCGCCCGTATATACGTAGACGCGGTTGCCGACGACCAGCGGCGCGGGGTCGGCGGTCCAGGCGTCCGTGAAGATCGGGTTGCCGGCGGGTTCCAGGTCGGCGCCGTCGTAGACGACGTCCCCGGACGACTGGCAGGCGGTGATGAGCAGGCCCGACGCGAGGATCGAACCGGCGAGGAGGAGTTTGGATTTCATGGTTGCTCCTTTGGTGAAGCGTGGGGTGAAAGGATGATCTGCGATTTCATAGAATTTCCCAATAATATACCGATCCACGCTGGAAAAGTCAAGCGGAAACGGGAAAAAAGACCCGAAGCAAGAATGGTTCGAGTTTTGCCTTTCCGCCATCACAAGCAACCTCGCGACACTTCAGGCGGCGCTGTCCGCCGTGCCTCTTTCCGCTGTTCCCAAAAATTGACCGTGCGCGAGCACAGCCGCGCACTGCCGCAGTGGAGGCATTTGCCTCCCTGGACGGAAAAACTGATTCGCGGCGTTTCTTTTTTCTTCTTCAGTTACAGTCTTTTTTCGTTTTCGGATTCCTTTTTTTATTTTTTCATTTTTTTTCGGATTTTTCGTTTGAATTTTCCTTGTTTCCGTTATATGGTATTGGCACGGACCTGAAATAATCATCAACACGGAAAGGGCCCCGAAAATGTCCAACGCCACATACTATGTCCCCAACGAATCCGAAACCGTCCTCAGCGGAGTGATCCTTAATTATCGCGATACCATGTATGTCAGTAGCGGCGGTACGGCGCTGGATACCACCGTCAACAGCGGCGGAACCATGTATATCCTCGGAGGCTCCCCGGGCGGCGTGGACGACGTGACCGTGCAGAGCGGCGGCTCGATCAGCATTCTTGAGAACGTATCCGCCACGAATCTCAAACTGGAGAACGGCGCAAAAACAACCCTCTACGTCACTTCCGGCACCAACGTGCAGGGGACATACGCGGGCAGCGCGTTCGAGGTCAAGGACGGTCTGATGACCGCCGCTTTCCCCGTTCTCGAAAACAACTTCGTCCTCGTCGTCTTTTCCGGCGGCGTCCTGAATCTGGACAAGGAGACCACGATCGGAAACGGCGGCGCTCTCGAAATCTACGACGGCGGTACGGTCAGCGGCGTGGAACAGCTCACGCTCGATGAGGGCGGCAGACTGTACGGAAACATCGGCTCCGGGATCAAGATCAGGGAAAACGGAGGTTATGTCGACGATTATGACTATGATTACATGCCGAACACCTTCACCGGCGTGACGCTGACGTCCTGGCAGAGCGCCACGGTCCACTCCGGCACGGTCGCGAGCAAAACATTGATCCGGGTCAATCGCGATGACCCGCACGCATCCAGTTACTACGACGCATTGATGCGAGTCTTCAACGGCGGTGTCGCGATTGACACCGAGGTGGATGGCGGCTATCTGGGCATCAGCAGCGGCGGCGTCGCAAGCAACACGCTGGTCTGTTCCGCCGCCGTCATGGAGCTTGACTCCTACCTCGGCGCTTCGGCGATCAATACCACGGTCAGGGATGGCGGTATTTTGTGGTTCAATGGCGGCCGCTATGGCAGCACGGTTATTTCGAAGACCACCGTTTCCTCCGGCGGTACGTGCCGTATTGGGGCGGCCTCCACAGAAACGACCGCGGCCGACACGGTCGTTTCCTCCGGCGGTACCCTCTGTATCGCGCCCTATTATGGCACGGCGACCATGATCGACACGGTCGTGGAGGACGGCCTGCTCATCGTCAGCGGAGGTGGTTCCTCTACCGGCGTGATCATGTCCGGCACGGTCTTCAAAGGAGGCGTGTCGCAGGTGTTCGATTATACCTACGCGAGCGGATACAAACACACGTTCTCGGCGCTTGACACGACGCTGGAATCCGGCGCGCACGTCACGCTGTCGAGCGGCTCCAGTGTCGACGGCGTCTATGCGAAGATAAGCTATGATGGTGTGCAACTCAAGGAAAAAGCGGTTCTGGAGATCGACGGCGGCGTCTACGTCGACAATGTGTCCGCAACGGAAGCAGGCGCGACCGTCCGGGTGCTTTCCGGCGGCGAAGCCAGCAACGCCCTGATCGGCAACGGCGCGATCCTGGAGGTCGCCGGGGACGCAGGTTGCATGGTGGAATCGGGCGGGACCGTCCGGGTGCTTTCCGGCGGCGAAGTCGGGGGTGCCGAGATCGGCAGCGGAGGCTCCATGACGCTTGCGCCGGGCGCTGAGGCGATGGGTGTGTACATCGACGGCGGCACGATGCGGGTCACCGGTTCCGGTCCACACGACGATTTCCTTTACGATACGGGAGTCTATGTTACGATCGTCCAGAACGGGACGGTCACCGTGGAATCGGGGGCATATCTTGATATCGTCTCAGCGGGTGCAGGCGGCAGGGTCGAAGTCGGCAGCGACGCAGTCGTTGCTGAAGTGGTCCTGCTCACCGACGGCGGGGAAATGCACGTCGAGGAAGGCGGTCAGATCGTCTTCGCGATGAACTATATGGCAGCTCCCAGCACACGGCTTCTGGCGAACGATCTTTCCAGGATCACGGGCGCTCCGGACTATCGGTTGGTCGTCAGGTCGAACCAGACGCGCGGGACGTACGTTTTCGCCTCCGGCGCGGCGGATTTCGACGATACGATCACGGTCGTGGACGGGGATGTGCAGGAACTCGGCAAGCTCAAACTCAATGAGACGGTCAAGATCGGCGACAATAACTACACGCTGCGGCAGGCGAACGGCAACCTCGGCGTCACGATCACCGACGTGACCGGGATCGAGGTCTCGCGCGGCGACATCGACAACACCGGCATCTCCGACGTGCTGTTCCAGTGGACCGGCGGCGGCTACCAGCTCGGCTACTGGATGAACGGACGTTCCATGGAGGGCGGCGAGTCCACTTGGAAGTGCACCGGCGTGACCCATTCAAAGGACTGGGAAGTGCTCGGGAACTACGTGATGGACGGCAACGGAAACGCCGACACGGTTCTGGTCGGAAACGTGGTCGTGAGCGGGATCAAGGGCGCGTACATCGGCTACTACAAGGACGGCCTGGACTCGGACGACGGATGGGTCAACATCGGCTACCTGACTAACGAGGGCAACATCGACTGGAGAAACAAGGTCGGCAACCTGACCGGGAGCGCGGAAGCGGATTCCATCGTGTGGTACGCGCCCGAACTGTACGCCCTCGGCGTGTGGAAGGATGGAAAGGAAGACTGGCAGACCATTAGCAGCGGCTTCGGCGGCGACGACTGGTCGCTCGTCGGCTGCGGCGACTTCGACGGCGACGGAACGGATTCCATCGTCATGAGCTATGCAGGCGGCGCGGGGTTCTACTCGGTCGAACTCGACGGAACCGCGAAGTCCATGGGCGCTTCGAACTGGTCCGGCTGGGAAGTCCGCGCCATCGGCGATTTCTCGGGCGACAGGAAGGACGATGTGGTCGCGTTCGACAAGGCGTCGGGCTGCATGGTCCTCTTCGCCGACGGAAATTTCGACAGCTATGTCACCCTCGGCCAGCTCGATCCGGAGGACTGGTTCGTCGTCGGCGCGGGCGACTACAACGGCGACCAGAAGGACGACCTGCTCGTCCGCCAGTACTCCACGGGCACGCTCGGCTATTATGTCTGCGCCGACCAGAACAGCTGGGTCCAGATCGGCAACGGCGTCGGCATGGAGTGGACCGTGATCGCGTAAGACCGCAAGCGGTCCCGCGGCAGTGCGCGGCATACGCTCGCGCACAAACCTGTGCTCCCCCTCTGAAACAGTGCGGGGAGCATTCTTTTTTTCGGTTCCGGCGTCTTTTTTCTCCATTTTTCGTGCCGGACGCAGTTGACTTTCTTTAGTTTCGATATTATATTGTTCAAAAACGAAAAAACAAACTGCAGAAAGGAAGATACACATGCTGAAAAACATCTCCGTCTCCCTCCTCGCCGCATCAACGGCCGCCGCCGCGTTCTTCGCCGGCTGCTCCTCCGCCGAAGCCGCGACCGAAACCAAAGCCCCTTCCGCGGGCGTCATCAAAATCGACACCGCCCATCCCGGCGCGAAGATCAGTCCGCTGCTCTACGGCATCTTCTTCGAGGAGATCAACCGCGCGGGCGAGGGCGGCATCTACGCCGAAATGATCCAGAACCGTTCGTTCGAGGACAATATGTCGTTCCCCATCGCCTGGTTCTCCGAAAAAGCCGAAATCTCCCTCAACCGTACTTCTCCGATCCATGCCGACAACCCGACCTCGCTGAAGGTCGTCGCGCAGGCCGGCGGACGCGTGATGAACCGCGGATTCGTGGGCGGGCCGCAGGGCGGCAATCCGCGCGCGGCGAACCGCCAGTGGCAGTCCAACGCCGCCGCGCAGCCCGGCCAGATTTTCGTCGAGGCGGGCGCGGAATACGACCTCACGCTGTACGCACGTTCCGAGAAGGGCGGCGAACGCCTTGACATCTCCCTCGTCGGAGGCGACGGCAAGGTCCTTGCACACTCCAGCATCAAGCCCTCGAAGGAATGGAAAAAATACACGCTGCTCCTGACGGGGCAGCGCACCGACAAAAACGCCCAACTCGTGATCTCCAGCGCCAAGGCCTCCACCTACTGGCTCGACATGGTCTCCCTCTTCCCCCGCCGCACCTGGAAAAACCGCAAAAACGGCCTCCGTCCCGACCTCATGAAGATGGTCGCCGCCATGAAGCCTGCGTTCGTGCGCTTCCCCGGCGGCTGCTTCGTGGAAGGACGCGGCATCGAAAACCGCGCGATCTGGAAGAACTCCATCGGCCCGGTCGAACAGCGCAAGGGCCAGTGGTGCATCTGGCAGTACCAGGTCAGCAACGGCCTCGGCTATCACGAATATCTCCAGATGTGCGAAGACCTCGGCGCGGAGCCGCTCTTCGTCATCAACTGCGGCATGGGGCACGAAACGCGGAACGGCAGGGACACCATGTACGAGGTCCCGATGAACGAGATGCAGCCCTTCGTGCAGGACGCCCTCGACGCCATCGAGTACGCCAACGGGCCCGTCACCTCGAAGTGGGGCGCGGAACGCGCCAAGAACGGACACCCCGCGCCATTCAACATGAAGTACATGGAGATCGGCAACGAGAACGGCGGCCGCGCCTACGCCGAACGCTACGCCCTCATCGCGAAGGCGATCCTCGAGAAGTACCCGAACATGCGCCTCGTGGCGAACGAGGCCACAGCCGGATACAAGAACGACATCCTCGATCCGCACCTCTACTCCGACTCCAACACGTTCCGCCGCGATGCCGCGCGCTTCGACAACCAGGACCGCAAGGGCCCCGAAATCTACTTCGGCGAATACGCCGTGACCAACGGCGCGGGCAAGGGCAACCTCAACGCCGCGCTCGGCGAGGCCGCGTTCATGACCGGGCTCGAACGCAACGGCGACATCGTCATCATGAGCTCCTACGCGCCGCTCTTCCGCCGCGCCGGATGGGAGACCTGGAACCCGGACGCCATCGTCTTCGACCAGAGCCGCGTCTTCGGCACGCCCTCCTACTGGGCGCAGGTCATGTTCGCGAACAACCGCGCGGACCGCAATTACGACCTGACGCTCACCGTCTCCGAGGAGAATCAGAAGACCTTCCGCGGCTTCGTCGGCCTCGGCTCCTGGGAGACGAAGGTCGCCTACAAGGACCTCAAGATCACGCAGGGCGACAAGGTCCTCGCCGCGCCCGAGTTCAAGACCGGACTCGACGGCGTCATGCCCGTCCGCGGCCAGTGGCTCGCGCTGAACGGCGAACTCACGCAGTCCACGCTCGACACCGACACGCTCGCCATCATCGGCGAACCCGAATGGGAGAATTACACGATCTCCGTGAAGGCGAAGAAGCTCGAAGGCAACGAAGGGTTCCTCATCGGCTTCGCCATGCCCGACGCCGAGACCAAGAGCTGGCTCAACCTCGGCGGCTGGGGCAACACCGACCACGGCATCGAGCATCCCGACACTGCGACGCGCCGCATCGGCGGAGTCATCGAGACCGGCAAATGGTACGACATCCGCATCGACGTGAACAAGAGCAACGTGGTGTGCAGCGTCGACGGCAAGGTCGTCTTCGACCAGAAGATCCAGCAGAACTCCGCGCTCGCCGCCGTCGCCGGGCTCGACCAGAAGACCGGCGAGACCATCCTGAAGTTCGTCAACTCCAACAGCGAGCCGATCACGCTCACCATCGACACCGGCGCGGCCAAGTCCGCCACGATCAAGGGTACGGCATCCACGCTCGCCGGCAGCGACCAGAATATGGAGAATACGTTCGAAAATCCGCACAACGTTGTCCCGAAGAAGAGCGAATTCAAGGCGAAAACCGACGATTTCCGCTACACCTTCCCCGCGAACTCCATCTCCATCCTCCGCTGGAAATGAGGACAAGCCCTCAACTGCAGTAGTGCTCTCAGCTTCGCTTGAGCACAAGGGCAAGCCCTTGACTGCAGTAGTGCTCTCAGCTTCGCTTGAGCACAAGGGCAGGCCCTTGACTGCGGTAGTGCCGGACTTACGTTCCGGCACATTTTTTATCTATGCTTCCGTGCCGTTGCGAAGCAGGGCACTGCTTCGGCACCGCTTGCGGTGGTTCTTTTTTTCCTGCTCACACAGCATCAAAATGTTTTAGATAAATCGTTTAGTTTCTTTCATTTATTCGAGTCGGCGAAACGAAAGTCCATTTTTTTCATCAGATACGCTTGCATTTTTTCGCAGGCTGTGATATTATATAGCAAAGACGCGCCGCACGGTTTGTCTTTTCCCGAAAGTCCGCACATAATTTGTTCATCTTCCTTATTCCAAACAGGAGCCGCGCAATGAAAAACGAGACGACATCCCGCTTCACCCCCGCCAGACGTGAGTTCACCCTGATCGAACTCCTGATCGTGGTGGCAATCATCGGCATCCTCGCCGCTCTGCTTCTGCCCGCGCTTCAGTCCGCCCGGAAATCCGCGCTCGCGGCAGGCTGCACGAACAACGCCAAGCAGCTCGGCACGCTCGCCATGATGTATTCGACCGACACGCAGTATTTCATGCCCTCCACGAGCAAGGCCTCGTTCAACTACTCCTACTCCGGCGGCGCTTCCTGCGATTCCCTTTGGGACCGCGTCCTCATCGCCTATCTCCCCAGCATGAGCGACGTCGTCGACAAGCTCGGTTACACCGGCATCCCGGAATCGAGCATCCGCAAGAAAGGCTCCAAATTCCAGACCATCAAGATATTCGCGTGCCCCGCGGACAATATCCCGCGCCACAACAGCGTCAAGGACGAGTTCCCGCTTCGTTCCTTCGGCATGAGCCATGCGGCCGGCGCGGACGGCAGAACGCTTGCGCACATCAATTCTCCGTTCCGGGCCACGAGAAAGACCATGGTCCCCATGCCGACCCGCACCATCCTCCTCGCGGAATGGGCTCCCATGACCCGCGGCGACCTCGGATTCGTGACCGCCACCTACAGCGCCATGTCCGCCGCCTGCACGCAGACGCTCGGCATCTACGCGGAATGGGGCGTCGACCAGGGCGGCAAAAACTTCCGTGCCGCGTCCGAAGACAAGATCCCGAAGTCCGACTACATGTCCCCCAGATCCCTGCATAACCACAGCTGGAACTACCTCTTCTGCGATGGCCATGTCGGCATGATGCACCCCGGCGCGACGATCCGCCAGGGACATGAGACCATCTACGACGCTCCCGACCACAACATGTGGACGATCGACCCCACCGACGACAACTGATCCGCCGCCGGAACAGTCTTTCTGAAAAAAAGCCGCCTCGGATCGGGGCGGCTTTTTCATGCACGGATGAGGTGATCAGATCAGGCTAATGGGGCTAATAGGACTTATAGGTCTTATAGGTCATATTATTGCGGGGGCTCTGTCCGAGGATCGGCCCTCCGCCGCGGAAGCAGAACATGGCGCGGGGAAAGGCTCCCCCAAAAAAAAGCGGCCGGGGAGAAATCCCGGGCCGCGTATGCCGACAAAAAGGAATGCTTACTTTTTCTCGTTCATCTTGGTCGGGTCTTCGTTCCTGCGGATTTCGCTGATCACCTGCGAAATCTCGAATGCGTTCTTGTCATCGAGCGAGCGGATGTTCATCATGTTCCGGTTGTTCCACGGATAGAACCCGTATTTCGTCATCTGGGAGGTCAAAGACTGGCGGTTGGCTTCGCTGGGAATGCTCTTCAGGACATCGGACAGGGACACGGAATAACGCTCCTTGCGGGAGGCGTCGATTCTGGGCTGCACGTCGCGGACGTCCTGGATCATGTCGAAGACTTCTTCGGCGGTCTTGCCGTTCAGCTGGGACACGGTCTCGGCGGCGTTGGGAGAATAAAACAAAATCATCTCCAACCCGTTGGCGAACTCCATCTGGCGGTCTTCTCCGGAAATGGACTTCATGACCTCGCCGGAAGACGTGTAGTATTTCTCCATGGAGGATCCGTCGATCTTCTTGGTGCAGGCGGAGACCAGGCAGAGCGCCGTGAGGCAGAGTGCGGCAAGCGTGAACCGGCGAAAAAGCATCTTCAAAATCCTTTCTATGCAAAGACGGAGCAGAGGGAAGACGGACTGTATTGTAGATACATTACTCCGCAATATTGTTTTTTTCAAATTAAAAAAAGAAAAAAACCAAAAAAACTTGACAAAAAAGCAGGCGAGCCTGTCCGCATGCGAGAACGGGGGCGTTCCCGTGCGGACCGCGGATCACAGGAACGGGTATTTGGCGAGAAAGAGAAGGGACGCTCCGATCAGGATGGGGTTGACGCGTTCGCGGTGTCCGCAGAGGAGATTGATGCAG
The DNA here is from genome assembly GCA_045114235.1 of Victivallales bacterium. GTDB lineage: Bacteria > Verrucomicrobiota > Lentisphaeria > Victivallales > UBA1829 > UBA1732. The sequence continues at coordinate 1,362 of JBGUKB010000037.1, read as the reverse complement.
GTCCAGGAGATGAACCCGAACCCGATGCCGTCGGCGATGTTGTAGGAGAACGGCATGACGATGATCGCCAGGAGGCACGGGATGAGCTCCGTGAGGTCGTTGAAATTGAGCCGTCCGATCTGGGCGATCATCAGGAATCCGACCATGGTAAGCGCCGGAGCCGTGGCGAACGCCGGGATCGCGGTGAACAGCGGGGCGAACAGGACCGACAGCAGGAAGAGCGCGGCGGTCACGCAGGATGCCAGGCCCGTCCTGCCGCCCTCGGAAACGCCCGTGGCGGATTCCACGTAGGTCGTCGTCGTGGTGGCGCCGATCAGCGCGCCCGCGGTGGTCGCGACGGCGTCGGCGAGCAGGGCTTCCTTCAGCCGGGGCATGCGTCCCTCCTTGTCCAGTATGTTCGCGGTGGACGCTACGCCGGTCAGCGTGCCGAGCGTGTTGAAGAGGTCGTCGAACAGCAACGTGAACACCACGATCAGAAAGTTGCCGGACAGCAGGAGCTTCAGCCCGGTCCGTTCCGTGCCGGCCTGCGACCATTTGTCCACGTTCAGGCATTCCCCGAAGAGTGAGCCGAACTCCCGGAACGCGCCGCCGATCGTGCCGAGGTTCAGCGTGGGATACAGCGAATACATCTTCGCCTCGGGATCGACGCGGTAGAGCCCCGCCGCCTGGCAGAGCATGCCGAGCGCCCAGGTGAACAGGATGCCGATCAGGATCGCGCCGCGGACGCGTCTGTGGTACAGCACCACGGTCGCGAGGAAGCCGAGCAGCGCCAGCGCGGCGCAGATGCCGGACGTGCCCCATTCCCCGCGGAATGAAACGAGCGTGGTCAGGCTGGGGCCGTCCACGATGATCCTCGCCCCTTGCAGCCCGATGTAGACGATGAAGAACCCGATGCCGACGCCGATGGCGGTCTTCAGGGGCAGCGGGATGGCGTTGAAGATCTTTTCCCGGACCGGGATGAGCGTGCAGACCAGGAAGACGATGCCCTCCACGAAGACCGCCATCATCCCGAACTGCCACGAGATTCCCATGCTGACCACCACGGAAAACGCGAAGAACGGCACGATGCCCACGCCGGGCGCCAGCGCGAAGGGGTATTTCGCCAGACACCCCATGAGGAGCGTCCCGATGAACGACGCGACGGCGGCGGCGATGACGGCCCCGCCCGCCGGGATCCCGATCTCGCTCATGACGCTCGGATAGACCGCCAGGATGTAGACCATGGAAAGGAACGTCGTGATCCCGGCGATGATTTCGGTTTTGACGGTCGTGCCGTTTTCGGCGAGATGGAATCGGAACATGTCTGCGTATCCTTTCGGGGAGGGGGGAGGAAACGGATATGGGGGGAAGGGCTCCTCAGCG
>JBGUKB010000036.1:0-5410 GCA_045114235.1 Victivallales bacterium | reverse complement strand
CGCATCGTGAGCCTGCTGCCCGTGACCTGGATCGACGGCTGGCCCATCATCGGGAAGGTCGGGGAGGACGGCATGGGCACGATGCAGTGGGAGGGGAAGATCCCAGTCGCGGAAGGCGAAAAGAATGTTGCTCTCGCCGATAAGTCGTATCTCCAGACCAGCGACGATTTCGATCTGAGGCCTGACTGGAAGCTCAATCCGCAGTGGCAGTGGAACTACCAGCCGCGGGAGGAGTATTTCTCGCTCACGAGCGGTTGGCTCCGTCTGAAGGCGTTCCGGCCGCTGGAGAAGAACAAGCTGATGAAGGCCGGGAATACCCTCACGCAGCGCAGTTTCCGCAAGCCGTTCAACGAGGTCATCGTGAAGATGTGTGTCGACGGGATGGAGAACGGGCAGAAAGCCGGCCTGTGCCATTTCTCGTCCGACCATTCCGCCATCGGCGTCGCCATGGAAAATGAATTTCTCTATGTGGAGTTCCGCCGCAACGACCGGATCGAACGCGGCCCGAAGCTTGCCCGGCAGCCTGCCACAGCATATCTTCGCGCCGGGATAGACAAGGATTTCGCGACGGCGTTTTACATCTGGTTCCGTTCAACGTGGGGACTGGATGGCGTGTCGCACTATTCCTACAGCCTCGACGGCGTGAACTTTACGCCGTTCGGCGAACCGTACCGGCTCCAGTGGGGCAATTACCGCGGCGACCGCATCGGCATCTATACGTTCAACGACGACGCGGACGCGGGCTATATCGACGTCGACTACTTCCACTATAACTGACCGGTCGGTCCGTCTGTCAAAACGTTTCATTCCGCGCGGCATTCTTTTTCCGGGAGTATCTTTCCTTCCCGGATTGACATCCGGCTGAAACAAGGTTATATTATGCCGCAGGAACAACGCAAGGAGACCGACATGAGCGAACTGAACCAAGACGACCGGGAAAGGGTCAACGAGACCTTCGACCGCGGGACCGAATGCTTCACGGAAGACGACCTGGAAAAACTCAAGAAGGACCGCGAGACCGCGGAACGGAAGGCGATGCAGCTGGGCGAACAGGTCGAAACGTTCCGGCTGACCTGGAGCCTTCTTCAGGATTACTGGTCGGGCGAATACAGGACCATCCCGTGGAAGCTCGCCGCGTCCATCGGATTCGCCGTGACCTACCTCGTTTCTCCGCTCGACATCATCCCCGATTTCTTTCCCATGCTCGGATTCACGGACGACGCTGCCGTCTTCGCCCTCGTCATCGCCTCGTTCCAGTCCGAGCTCGACACGTACAGGGAATGGAAAAGCAGACAGCCGAAGAAGCCATGACGGACAGGAAAGGCAATCCGAAATCCGCAAGGAAATCTTCGGCGGGCGGACCGGGGAAAAAGAAGCTGACATTTGTTGCCCGCATCGCGGGGGGCTGGCCGCTGGCGGTCATCCCCGGCGCGGCGGTTTCGCTGTGGCTGAGGCAACCCCTTCCGGGGCTCGCACTCTCGTTCGTGCTCAACAGCCTGCTGACGATCCTGTTCTACCGGGAGGACAAGCATCTGGCGGAGCGTCAGGAATGGCGGATCCCGGAGGCCACGCTTCATTTCTGGGAACTCTTCTGCGGCTGGCCGGGGGCGCTGTTCGCGCAGGCGTGCTTCCGCCACAAATGGAAAAAGCTCTCGTTCATGATCGTTTTCTGGCTCTGCGTGATCCTGAACGCGGTGGCGGTCGCATGGATCGTCTTCCCGGAGCAGATGAAACGGCTTGTCGAGGCCGGGCTCGGTCGACTGTAATTCTCTCCTGAAAAAACGCGGTCCGGCGTTTGCAAATGCGTGCGACCCGATGTATATTTATCTTGTCGTAAAACCGGGGTGAAACATCGTTCGCTCCAGTTCGTTTTTCCGGCGCGGAGACGGGACCGCAAGCGCCCGTTCCGCCTGTCTGATCTCACGCTTGCAGGATGTTGGCGGGACTATGGATTTTGACGTGCACGGGCGGCTGGATTTCGCTGAACCCGAAGTGATCCGCGCGGAACAGACGCGTCTGCTGAACGAGCATATCGCGTACTGCCGCGCCAGGTCGCCGTATTACCGCCGGATCCTGCGCGACCGCCCGGACCGCCCCGTTACGATCGAATCCCTCGCCGAACTGCCGTTGACGGGGAAGGGCGACCTCGCGGAATTCAACGATTCGTTCGTGGCGCTCCCGCCCGAAGAGATCGCCGACATCAGCTTCACCAGCGGGACCACGGGCCGCCCGTGCCGCATCTCCTACAGCGCGAACGACTTGCGCCGCCTCGGCTATAATGACGCGAAGGGGTTCCTCGCCGCCGGGATCAGGCCCGGCGACCGCGTCCTGCTGACCTGCACCATCGACCGCTGTTTCATCGCCGGGCTGGCGTATTATTCCGGCGTGATCCAGATGGGCGCGACGGCGATCCGCAACGGACTGAACACGCTGGAAAGCCACGCCGAGATCATGCGCCTGACGCGCCCCGGCGCGATCGTCGGCGTCCCGTCGTTTCTGGCGAAACTCGGCGAATACCTCGCGGAAACCGGATACGACTGCCCGTCCGTGCATACACTGGTGTGCATCGGCGAACCGCTCCGCACCCGCGACCTGGCGCTCACGCCGCTGGGACGCAAGCTCGACCGGCATTTCCCCGGCGCGGCGCATTCCACCTACGCGTCCTCCGAGATCGTGACCAGCTTTACCGAGTGTTCGGCGTGCGCGGGCGGACACCCGCCAGCCGACCTCGCGATCGTCGAGATCGTCGATCCCGACGGGCATCCACTGCCGCCGGGCAAAGTCGGCGAAGTGGTGGTGACGCCGCTCCGCGTAACGGGCATGCCGTTGATCCGGTTCCGCACGGGCGACGTGTCGTTCCTGATCCCGGAGGAACGCTGCTCCTGCGGACGCAACACGCGCCGCCTGGGGCCGATCCTCGGGCGCAAGGCGCAGATGCTGAAGATCCGTGGGACCACGCTCTTCCCGAACTCCTTCTTCACCGTGCTGGACAGCCTCGAAGACGTTTCCGATTATTACATGGAAGTCTCCGGCAGCGCGCTCAGCGACGAGGTGCGCGTGTTCGCCTCGGTCCGCGATCCCGGCTGCACCGCGGAGTTCATCGCGGAACAGCTCTACAAGCGCATCCGCATCCATGTCCCGGTCGAGATCATCCCGTACGAACAGGCGCGCGCGAAGATTTCGCGCCAGTCGCGCAAACCCGTGCGCTTCTTCGACCTGCGGACGCCCTGAACCTTCCTGAGAAACTGCATCAGCTGCAGAAAAAAAGGGCCGGCGGATGCGGGATCCGCCAGCCCGGAAAATAACAGGAAAGAGTGAGGATTATCAGTCCTTCTTCTCGTCTTTCTTCTCGTCCTTCTTCTCGTCTTTCTTTGCCTCGGCGGTCTTCTTGTCGACGAACTCGATGTAGTCCAGATAGACGTCGGCCTTCGATTCCGTATACTGGCTGTTCGACGAGATGCTCAGCGCCCAGCTGGGCGGGATCTTCTTGAAGATCTTCTTCATGTCGTCGCGGACGTTGACTTCCTCCTCGAACCAGGTGTCCATCTTGTCGTTCTTGTCGCGCAGGGTGAACCAGTCGACGTCGACGACCCAGTTGTAGGTGGAGCTGCCGGATTTTCCTTTCGGGGTCTCGGTCTGCCAGTTGTAGGAGATGCTGCTCTGCGAGATTCTGCCGTATCCGACGTAGACGGCGATCCCCTGGTCGTCCTTGGACTTGACCGTGGCGTCCGCGCCGGTCGGGAGCGTGACGGCTTTCCAGCGCCAGCGCATGATCGGGTATTTGTCGAGATCGACGTTGGAGCAGTCGACCATGATGACGCCGGACGCCTTGTCGGAGGTGATGTGGAGGACTTTGTGCTTCAGTTCCTTGTCCTCGACGATCTCATATTTCACGTCGGGCGTGCCGGGCTTGCCGCGGTAGCTCCACCCTTCCGGGATCTTGTCGCTGTCGAGCTTGGAGGACTGGAAATCCCAGTGGCGCACGGGTTCCTTGTCCTTCGCGGCCAGGCCGACCGAAAGGAAGGCGCAGGGGGCGAGCAGGACGGCGAGCATGGCGGCGGATTTCATGAGACGGGAACGTTTGTTCATTTGAGTTTCTCCCATTTCCAAGTTTGTTCGTATTCATCGCGCCGTTCGAGGATGTCCCGGACGTATTTACGCGTGGATTCGATGTCGATGTTCGGCAGGACCCTGCCGTCGTGGAGAAGCGGTTTCCACGCTTCGGCACGCTGGATGCCGGCATTATACTCGCAGAGCGCGAGCGCTTCCGCGTCGTTGTAGTCCTGCCAGCGTTCCAGCGCGCGGCCGAGGAACCACGACCCGATCTCGATGTTGAGCGCCGGGTCCATCAGCGCGCCGTCGGACGGCACCTGCCGCTGGAAGGTGTTTTCCCAGTCCTTGACAGCTGTCGACGGCATGACCTGCATCAGGCCGATCTCGCCCTTGCTGCCGCGCGCCGTGGCGTCGAACCGGCTTTCCTTCCAGATGACCGCCTTCAGGAGCGGCGGATACACGCCGTTGCGGCGTCCTGCCGCCACGATCATCTTGTCGTAGCGGGACGAACGGTCGACATAGTCGGCGATGGCGGAACCCGCCTTCCAGACGCCGACGCCCATCAGAACGCCGATCAATGCGAACAGCAGGAGCAGGAAGACCGCCTGCGTCCGGTGAACGGAGATCAGCAGCGTACTGCGCTGCGGACTGCCCTTTTTGGGCTTCTTTCCATCGGTCTTCCGCTTGATGGTTTGTTTCCGTTTGGCTGGCATGCCGGTCCTCCGATGCGACGGGGCAGGGCGGCGGTCCGGAGCGAGCTTAGTTCTGCTCCGGAGCCGCGGATGCGTTCATGGCCGCGGCGGCGGCTTCCGCAGCGCGGATGCGTTCGGCCTCGGCGAGGAGTTTCTTGAAGGTCTCTTCGTATTTGAGCTCCTGCGGGACGGGGATCACGCGGAGTTCGCGCAGCTGCTTCATGTCGACGGCCGCCGGGGCGTTCATCATCAGGTCTTCGGCCTGCTGGTTGAACGGGAAGGCGATGACTTCGCGGATGTTCGGGGCGTCGGCGAGGAGCATCGCCATGCGGTCGACGCCGGGGGCGATGCCTCCGTGCGGCGGCGCGCCGAGCTTGAACGCGCGGATCATGCCGCCGAACTTGTCGTCGACGACCTCGCGGGTGTAGCCGCACATCTCGAAGAGCTTGTACATGAGTTCGGGCTGGTGGTTGCGGATCGCGCCGGAGGAGAGCTCGATGCCGTTGCACACGATGTCGTACTGGTACGCCACGATGTCCAGCGGATCCTGCGTCTCGACCGCCTTCATCCCGCCCTGCGGCATGGAGAAGGGGTTGTGGCAGAAGATCAGCGCGCCGGTCTCCTCGTCGGTCTCGAACATCGGGAAATCGACGATCCAGCAGAAC
>JBGUKB010000035.1:0-7695 GCA_045114235.1 Victivallales bacterium | reverse complement strand
CGAGGCCGTGAAGGCGATCGTCGAGCTCCGCATCGAACGCGACATCATTCGCGAGCAGAACCGCCTGATCGTCCAGGAGCTCCGCGTGACCACGCAGCGCGTCAACCTCTTCGAGAAGGTGAAGATCCCGGAGGCGAAGGAAAACATCCGCCTCATCCAGATCTCCATCTCCGACAACGACATCGCCGCTGTCGCGCGTTCCAAGATCGCAAAGAAAAAACTTCAGGAGCCCGCAGCATGATCATTCCCATGAAACTTGTTACGCTCCTCTGCCTGGAGCAGGACCGTTCCGCCGCGGTCGACGCGCTCGCCGGACTTGAGCTCATGCAGCTCTGCCGCACCGCCGCGCCCGCCACGAAGGACGTCGCCTCCATTTCCGCGCAGCTCACCGAATGCGAACGCGTGCTCGGCGTGATCCGCAGCGCCCCGGCGATGAAGAATCCGCCCGCCGCGCCCGAAGTCGCCGACGACGAACTCGTCGCCTACGCGTCGAAGCTGATCTCCGGCAAAGTCGCCGCGTTCAAGGAGCTCGAACGTCTCCAGCATGACCTGAGCCTGCTCGCCCCGTGGGGCGAGTTCGACCGTTCCGCCATCGCGACGCTTCAGGCGAAAGGCGTGTACGTCACGCTGTGCGCCACTCCGCGCAACATCTTCGACCAGCGGAAGAAGGCGGACGAATTCCCCGCGGAAGCAGCCGTCTCCGTGATCCGCATGGACAAGAACATGGTCCACTACGCGCTCGTTTCCGAGGCTCCGCTCGGGGAAGGCGCGTTCGACCCGGTCGTTCTCCCCGAGGAAACGCTCTCCCAGGCGAAGAAAGCCTTCGCGGCCACCCAGGCCGAGATCAAGGCCGCCGACGCATCCATCGTCGCGGCAAAAGCGCTTCTGCCGCGCCTGGAATCCAGGCTCGCCGCGCTCCGCAACCAGCTGGAGTTCGCCTCCGCCCGCGACGGCATGGAGCAGTCCGGCGCAATCGCCTATCTGCAGGGCTATGTCCCGGTCACCCGCATCGAAAAACTGAAAGACGCCGCCGTGAAGAACGGCTGGGCGCTCCAGATCGACGATCCCGCGGAAGACGACCAGAACGTCCCGACGTACATCGAAAAGCCGCGCTTCCTGAGCGTGCTCGATCCGCTGTTCGATTTCGTCGGCATCTCGCCCGGCTACCGCGAGAGCGACGTGAACATGTTCTTCTTTTTCTTCTTCCCGGTCTTCTTCGGCATGATCCTCGGCGACGCCGGATACGGCGCGCTGATGCTCGTCGCCGGGACCATCGGCCTGCTCGCGCTCCACAGGAAGAAAGCGGCGCGCCTCCCGCTCGTCCTGCTGATCTTCCTCGCGTCCTTCACGTTCGTCTGGGGCTGGCTCAACGGCGCCTGGTTCGGGCTTCCGGCGGACGTCCTGCCCGGCTGGATGCGCGGCTGGAGCATGATCACGGATCCCGCGAACAGCTCCGCCGCCCACAAGTTCGTGAAGTTCTACGGCATCAGCGACAAGCAGCTGACGCCGTCCTTCTGGGACGGTTTCCCGAGCAAGCTCACGCAGTGGTTCTGCTTCCTGCTGGCGATGCTCCACCTGATGAGCGCGCACATCGTGCGGTTCTTCGCCGGCATCCGCAAGGACTGGCGCGAACTCTCCAACATCGGCTGGGCGCTGATGATCTTCGCGAACTTCCTGCTCGCGGTCGGCCTGATCGTCTTCAGCGGCACGTTCCCGTCCTGGGGCGCGTACGTCTATATCGCCGGCGCCGTGCTCATCCTCATCACGATCCGCCCGGCTCAGCTGCTGAACCTGCCGTTCGACATGATCGGCAGCTTCACGGACGTGCTGTCCTACATCCGCCTCTTCGCGGTCGGCCTCTCCGGCATGTACATCGCCCAGAAGTTCAACATGATGGGCATGATGGCGAAGGACGCCGTCCCGGACAAGTACGCGGTCATCGGGTTCATCCTGCTGATCCTCGTTGCGGTCGCCGGACACGTCCTGAACCTCGCGCTCGGCTTTCTCGGCGTGCTCGTCCACGCCGTGCGCCTGAACACCCTTGAATTCTCCAACCACATGGGCCTCCAGTGGGCGGGATTCAAGTTCAAACCTTTCTCAGCCAAACAAAACAACGATTAACCATAAAAACAAATACAAACAACAGGAGAAACAACCATGAGTCTGCTTCTTAACTCCCTCACCCCGGTCCTCGCCCAGGCTGCCGACGCCGCAAAAGATGTCGTCACCGCCACGCAGGACATCCCCTTCTTCGAACAGAAGGCGCTGATCTACGCCGCGGCGTTCACCTCCATCGGTTTCGCCGCCATCGGCTCCGCCTACGGCTGCGGCTCCGCATCCTGCGCCGCCATGGGCGCGTGGAAGAAATGCTACGCCCAGAACAAGCCCGCTCCGTTCCAGCTGCTGATCTTCGCCGGCGCCCCGCTCTCCCAGACCATCTACGGCATGATCGTGATGTTCATCGTGATGGGCGGCGCGGCCAACGTGGCGCTCTCCACCGCCGGCAACTGGATCGTCTATTCGCTCGTCGGCGTCCTCGCCGGCATCGCCATGGGCGTCTCCGCCCTGTGGCAGGGCATCAGCGCGGCCGCGGCCTGCGACGCCTTCGCCGAGACCGGCAAGGGCTTCGCCAACCAGCTGATGGCGCTCGGTATCGTCGAGACCGTCGCCATCTTCGTGCTCGCGTTCTCCATCGTCCTGCTGAGCTCCCTGGGCGCCGCCTGATAAAGGCAGCACCTTTCTACGCAAAAGACACAGGCTCCGTACCATCCAATCCCGGTACGGAGCCTTTTTTCAGACTTTAACCCTTATTAACAATACAGGTTCAACATGATCTCCGTCGACGCATCCAAATGCACGCGCTGCGGACGCTGTATCGCAGACTGCGTGGTCCAGGTCATCCATCGCGGCAAAAACGGCATCCCGTCCGTGCCCGAACAGTTCGAACGCCACTGCATGCACTGCCAGCACTGCCTCGCCGTGTGCCCGGAGGGCGCGCTCGCCTGCGACGGACACACCCCGGACCAATGCGTCCCGGCAGGCCCCCTGCCCGACGACGCACACATGATGAACCTGATCCGTCAGCGCCGCAGCATCCGCCAGTTCAAACAGGAAAACCTCCCGACCGAGGTCATGGAGAAGCTGGTCGCGTCCCTGCGCTGGATCCCGACCGGCTGCAACGACCACCGGCTGGTCTTCACGGTCATCGACGACCTCGCGAAGATGGAACCGTTCCGCGCGCGCATGCTGAAGATCACGCGTTTCCTCATCAAGTCCGGCATCATGAAGATCGTCTATCCGGGCTACAAACGCTTCGAGCAATCCATGCTCGGCGGAACGGATTTCGTGTTCCGCAACGCCCCCCACATGATCGTCGTCGCCTCGCCGAAAAATGCCCCGTGCCGCAGGTTCGACTCCTCGATCGCGCTCACGCAGTTCGACCTTTACGCGCAGAGCCTCGGCGTCGGCACATGCTGGTGCGGATTCGCATACTATGCGTTCACGCTGAACCGCGGCATGCGCTCCCTGCTCCATCTCCCGAAGGGATACAAGGTCGGCGCGGTGATGCTGTTCGGACCCGCGGCCGTGGAATATCCGCGCGCCACCGATCCCGAGCCGTACACGGTCATCAAACCATAAGCCTGATTCGTGTCCGAGCGTAGCCGGACACTACTTCATTGGAGGGCTTGCCCTCCCCCCATCAGATGATTATGACCAATTCGTTTTTCCCGGAGGCGGGCAACTGGTATCTCGCGGACTTGACGCAGGCGAGGAGTTCCGCCTTCGTCTCTTCCACATCCGGAGCGGTGTTCTGCGTCAACGGGTCGTATTCGCTCCCCGGATACTGCACGCTTGCGACCGCGTCCCCCGTCTCAGGTTTCACGTCGACGGTAACGACGACCCGGGCAACGCGAGGGAAGACCATACGGACGAGCGCGATCTTCAGCGCGCCGCACAGTTTGCGGCGGCGTTCGGGCGGGATCATCCTTCCGGCTGCAAACGCCTCCACGGCGCCCTCGAATTCGAAATCGTCGAACGAACGGGCGTTGAGTTCGCGGTAGAAACCCGTGTTCTTCCGCACGAAAGCCTGCGTCCGGTCATATTGCGGGCGATCCAGCACTTCCTTCACCGTGCCCTCCTCGCGGACCATGCCGTCCGCCAGGAAAACGACCCGCGTGGCGATCTCGCGGGCGAATTCCAGGTCGCGCGTCGAGAAGACGACCGCCATGCCGGTCTTCACGACGGCACGGATGAGCGCGTACACCTCGTTTTTCTCCTCGGGCAGCAGCTCCGCGCCCGGATCTTCGACCAGCAGGACCTGAGGCTGGAGCATCAGCGCGCGCACGACCGCCAGCCGCCGCCGCTGTCCCGCCGAGAGGTTGATCGGCATTTCGTCCTCAACGCCGGAGAGCCCGGCGAACTTCAGCAATTTCCTTGCCTGTTCCTGGATCAGCCATTCATCCTTTTCGGATCCCTCGACCGGTGCGATCATCATGTTCTCCATGACGGACAGATTACGGAAGATCGATTCGCGCGAAAATGCCATCCCGATGTTCCTGCGGGCGCGGTCCGCGCCGCCGTGACGCCACATCACAGGTTCGCCGTTCACTTCGATGTTGCCGCCCTCGGGCTGGTCCAGCAGGTCCAGGCAGCGCAGGAGAAGGCGTTTGCACGGCTCCGAAGCGCCGATCAGCGCGATGACGTCGCCCTTGCGGACCTCAAGCGTGAGGTCGCGGAGGCGTTCCATGCTGTAGCGGTCCTGAATGCTGATCCTGTGCGCCGCCAGGATGACGGGCGATTCCGAAACGTTTTCTGCTGTGTTCATATCGGTTTGTCCTTATGCTGAGGTGTGCGGATTGACTTGGATCTGACTTGTTTTCTCCGGGATCACGCGGTCCAGAACGGCGGGCGCGCCGGCAGGTCGTCCAGCCAGGCGTCGGGTTCGTAGAAAACGCGTTTGAGGAAAAGGCCGCGCGCCGGAGCGGTGTCCTTGCATTTCGCGCGGTCGCAGGCCAGCAGGATGCCGCGGAACTCGTCCGGGGTCATGCGGCCGCGCCCCACGAACATCAGGGCGCCGACCATGCTGCGGACCATCTTGTAGAGGAATCCCGTGCCGAGGAAGTACATGCAGACGAGCGGGCCGAACGTGACGATCTCGGTGCGGAGGATCGTGCGGACGGGATCGTCGATCTTGCCGCGTTCGACCGTGAACGTGGAAAAATCGTGTTTCCCCTCGACGTGCTTGACGGCCTCGCGCAGGGCGCCGATCTCCGTCATATCCTCCATGTGCCACGAATACCGCCCGCTGAACGGGTTGATGTCGCCGGTGTTGACCACGTAGACGTAGGACTTGGCGAGCGCGTCGAACCGCGCGTTGAAGCCGTCCTTCACGACCTCGGCGGTGCGGATGCGGATGTCGTCCGGGAGCAGACGGTTCATCGCCTTTTTGAGCTTCCAGTCCGGGATGTACGGCGAGGGAGGCGCGGAGAAGGAACACACCATGCCGAGCGCGTGGACTCCGGCGTCCGTGCGGCTGCTGCCCTGGATCCGGATATGCTCGCGTTCGCCGAAGAGCCGGTACAGCTTGTCCTCGACCACTTCCTGCACCGTGATCCCGTTCGGCTGACGCTGCCAGCCGTGGTACGCCGTGCCGTCGAACGACAGCTCCATTTTGAACGTCGTCCGGGGCGCGGCCTCCGGGGAGGAAACGAGCTCGTTTTCAGGCGCGGGAACGGAATCGTCCCGGGCTTCGCCGACGGCGCTTTCCGCCTCGGGGGATCCTGTTCCGTCCTGCAATGCCATGAATGCCGTTCCTGCTTGAAAAATAAAATCCGGGCAGCAGTCGCCTGTGCCCGGATCCATGTTCGAATTGAGACCGTCCGTCGGGATCAGTTGTTCTTCAGATACACGGGCACGAACTCGTCGCGGCGGTTCTTGGTCCAGGCGGAGTCGTCGTTGCCGGTCACGGCCGGACGTTCCTCGCCGTAGCTGACCGTCTTGATGCGGGCGGCTTCGATGCCGTAGATATCGATGAGCATTTCGCTGGCGGCGAGGGCGCGGCGTTCGCCGAGCGCGCGGTTGTATTCGTCGGTGCCGCGTTCGTCGCAGTAGCCTTCCACCACGACGCCCGCCTCGGGGTGGCCGAGCAGGTACTGGGCGACCGCGGAGACCTTCGCTTCCTCGGAGGAGGAAATGGTGTTCGCGTCGTAGGGGAAGTACAGCGGCTGGAACTCGACGCCTTCGATCCTCGCGCCGAATCCGTCGATGTACGGGGTGCTGTTCAGGTCTTCGCCGTATGCGCCGGGGCCGTTCGGGTCGAAACCGTCGCCGCCGTTCAGGCCGCCGTCGCCGAAACCATCGCCGCCGCGAAGTCCGGCGTCGCCGCCGTTCAGGTCGCCGAAACCGTCGCCGCCGTTCAGGCCGTTGCCGTTGCCGCCCTTCATGGCGTCGCCGTCGACATCGCCGTCCGCCCAGAACGGAGCGAGCGCGCTGGCATCGTCGGATTCACAGGAGATGGCGAACGCGGCGCAGCTCAGCGCCGCCACGGCGAGGATGGAGAGACGGGATAATTTCATGGCAAAATTCCTTCATGTTTGGTTGCTGATACAATATACATCCATTAAATTAGCCCAAAAACGAAAAAAATCAACACGATTTCCGAAAAAAACATTGACTATCGCCGAAAATCGTGTAAATTTCTTTATGTTCATTTCATTTTGGCGGCTTTTTCCCGCCGCCGCACCGTTAAACAATGGAGTATTTTATGGACTATCCCCGTCCCATCCGCACCGACATCGACTGGTCGGCTCTCTCTTTCGGTTTCATGCCCACCCGCTCCCACATCGCTTTCCACTGGAAAGACGGCGCATGGGACAAAGGCGAACTCAGAACCGATCCCACCATCTCCATGAGCATCGCGGCGACCTGCCTCCACTACGGCCAGGCATGCTTCGAAGGCATGAAGGCGTTCCGCTGCAAGGACGGAAAGGTCCGCGTCTTCCGCCCCTGGGAAAACATCAAGCGCATGAACCGCACCGGGCACCAGCTGCTCCACCCCGAGATCCCCGAGGAAATGTACCTCGACGCCATCCACCGCGTCGTGCTCGACAACATCGACTACGTCCCGCCCTGCGAATCCGGCGGCTCCATGTACATCCGTCCGCTCTTCATCGGCACCGGCCCGCAGATCGGCGTCTCCCCCGCCACCGAATATGACTTCCTCATCATGGTCATGCCCGTCGGCGCGTACTACAAGGAAGGCCTGAAGGGCGTTCCCGCGCTCGTCATCGAGGACTTCGACCGCGCCGCGCCGAAAGGCATGGGCCAGTTCAAGGTCGCCGGCAACTACGGCGCGTCCCTCATGCCCGCCAAGCTCGCGAAGAAGGCCGGATTCCCCATCCCGCTGTTCCTCGACCCGCGCGAGCACAAGTACATCGACGAGTTCGGCACCAGCAACTTCCTCGCCATCACGAAGGACGGCAAGTACGTCACCAGCGACTCCCCGTCCATCCTCCCCAGCGTGACCAACATGTCCCTCATGCAGGTCGCCCGCGACCTCGGCCTCACCGTCGAAAAGCGCCCGATCGTCGCCGAGGAGGAACTCCCGACCTTCGCCGAAGTCGACGCCTGCGGCACCGCCGTCGTCATCACCCCGATCTCCTCCGTCACCATCCACGGCAAGGTCATCGAATACGG
>JBGUKB010000034.1:0-3097 GCA_045114235.1 Victivallales bacterium | reverse complement strand
GGCCGCGAGCTGAAAGCCCGCGCCATGCGGGCCAAGGAGGAAGCAGCGTCCGGTGAAACCACCTCTGTGCATATCCCGCTCAAAGGGGCGAAACCGGCTGCCCGTCCGTCCACGAACACCGTAAAGCTCGCCCGGTTCAAAACCGGAGCCGAGGAAAACAACGAGAAGCTCGCCGCCGTCCAGAACCAGCAGGCGGCATCCGGCGTCCACGTCGACCAGGACGCCATTCAGAAGGAACTCGCGCAGAACAGCGCGTCCTCGGGCCGCCGCCGCACGATCTCGTCCGGCGTAAGCGCCGCCCCGGCCCCCGCCAGGAAGTGGTGGGAATTCTGGAAAAAATGATCCGGAGACGCCGGGCCGTGCGGGCTTGAATTCCGCTGAAAACCCGGCGCACAGGAACCAGTTTTCAACGTCAATTCAAATAAATCCAAAACACAGGAGAACCCGCACATGTCCGAAGAACTTCAGGGACTTTTGAACAAGATTCAGGCCGAAGGTCTGGAAAAGGCCGAAACCGAACGCGCACGGCTCGTCGCCGAAGCGAAAGCCCAGGCCGACGCCATCATCGCCGACGCAAAAGCACAGGCCGACAAGATCCGCAAGGACGCCGAGGCTGACGCCGAAGCTTCCCGGAAGAAAGCCGACGCAGCCGTCAGGCAGGCCGCCCGCGACGTCATCATCTCCCTGAAAGACGATCTCCAGGAAAAACTCCGCGCCGTGGTCCGCGAGGCCGCCGCGCAGGCCATGACCCCCGAAGCCATGGCGGGACTCATCGCGAAGATCGCCGAGCAGTTCGCGCAGAACGCCGCGTCCGGTGCGGAGATCATCCTCCCCGCCCGCGAACGCGAAGACGCCGCGCAGAAGCTCATCGGCTGCCTCCCCGACGTTCTGAAGAAGAACTCCTCCGTCCAGCTCGGACGCGGGTTCGCCGCCGGGTTCAAGATCGGGTTCAACGACTCCGAAGTCTTCCTCGATTTCAGCGACGAAGCGCTCGCCGAAGTCATCTGCGAATTCGTCGGCCCGAAGCTCGCCGCCGTCATCAAGTCCTGATCCCCTGCCCCCTCATCCTGCACCATAAAGGATTCATCGGATGAATCTTTATATCTCGCTCGTTTCCTCCCTGCCGCTCCTCCGCATGACGGAAGCGCCGCTCGTGAGCTACGGGAAATTCATGTCGGACTGCGAGGGACTGCTCGACGGCAAACACCTCGACATGCTCCGCCGCTTCTCGCTCGTGCCGGGTCTCCGCCCGGGAGAGAAGCCGCAGGACGCCGCGACGGACGATCCGGACGCGCTCGAGGCGTTCATCGCGGAATTTCCGAAGGGCTCGCTCGCACGGGAATATCTCTCGTTTGAATCCGCGCTCCGCCACAGCGCCATGAAGCTCCGCGCCGCCAAGCTCGGCGCATCCTTCGCCGCCCCGAAGCCCGGACACACTTTCTTCGATCCCGAAGCCGACCGCATGGTCCGCGCGGCCTTCGCCGCCCCGAACCCGGTCGAACGCGAACGCATCCTCGACACCGCCCGCTGGGCCAAGCTCGACGAGCTCGAGGTGAAGAACCGCACCCGCTTCAACTTCGACACCGTCTGCGCCTACAGCATCCGCATCCAGATCGCGGAGAAATGGGCCGCCAGATCCGCCGGAAACTCCGCCGAAGGGCTCGACCGGACCGTCCTGTCCGTGCTCGCATCCGATCCCGGCGCACAGAACTGATTCACACAAACAAATATCAACCATACGAACGCAGGAGCGTGAACTCACATGCCTGAACTTCAGAAAGGACGCATCAAAGGCGTAAACGGAAACCTGGTCACGGTGGAATTCGACACCGCGGTCATGCAGAATGAAGTCGCCTACGCCATCGTCGGCGACAAACGCCTCAAAGGCGAGGTCATCCGCGTGCGCGGCAACCGCGCCGACCTCCAGATCTACGAAAGCACCGCCGGACTCAAGATCGACGACCCCGTCGAATTCTCCGGCGACATGCTGTGCGTTGCACTCGGACCCGGCCTCCTCACCAAGGTCTACGACGGACTCCAGAACCCCCTGAATCTCCTCGCCGAAAAGGCCGGATTCTTCCTCCAGCGCGGTCTCTACCTCGACGCCCTCGACATGGAATCCGTCTGGGACTTCACCCCGATCGCCAAGCCCGGCGACAAGCTCGTCGCGGGCGACTACATCGGCAGCGTCCCCGAAGGCATCTTCACCCACTACATCATGCTTCCCTTCCGCTTCGCCGGATCCTGGGAAGTCGTCTCCGTCGCCCCCGCCGGGCCCCGCAAGATCAGCGACGCGGTCGCGCACGTCCGCAGTGCCGACGGCGAGGAACGCGACGTGACCATGGTCCAGTACTGGCCCGTCAAGCTCCCGATCTCCTGCTACAAGGAAAAGCTGCTCCCCACCAAGACGCTCATCACCCAGCAGCGCACCATCGACACATTCTTCCCCGTCGCGACCGGCGGCACGTTCTGCACCCCCGGTCCCTTCGGCGCGGGCAAGACCGTGCTCCAGCACTCCATCAGCCGTTATGCCGAGACCGACGTGGTCGTGATCGCGGCATGCGGCGAACGCGCCGGCGAAGTCGTGGAAATCCTCCGCGAATATCCCACGCTGGAAGACCCGCGCACGGGCAAGACCCTCATGGACCGCTCGGTCATCATCTGCAACACCAGCTCCATGCCGGTGGCCGCCCGTGAAGCGTCCGTCTACACCGCCGTGACCATCGCCGAATACTACCGCCAGCAGGGACTGAACGTCCTCCTGCTCGCCGACTCCACCTCCCGCTGGGCGCAGGCGCTCCGCGAAATGTCCGGCCGACTCGAGGAGATCCCCGGCGAAGAAGCCTTCCCGGCCTACCTCGAATCCCTGATCGCCGGCTTCTACGAGCGCGCCGGCCTCGTGCTGCTCAACGACGGCAAGCGCACCGGTTCCGTCACCATCGGCGGCTCCGTCAGTCCCGCAGGCGGCAACTTCGAAGAGCCCGTCACGCAGGCCACGCTAAAAGTCGTTGGCGCGTTCCTCGGCCTCTCCCGCGAACGTTCCGACGCCCGCCGCTTCCCGTCCATCCACCCGCTCGACAGCTGGAGCCACTACCGC
>JBGUKB010000033.1:0-2789 GCA_045114235.1 Victivallales bacterium | reverse complement strand
GAAGTTCGCGGCGTCCGGCAAGGTGCAGGCCAAGAAGAACCTCGGCCTCATGCAGATGCAGTACAAGAACGTCTACGTCGCGTACGTGTCGATGGGCACCAACCCGGCGGCGACGGTGAAGGCGTTCAACGAGGCCGAGAACTACAACGGCCCATATCCCCCTCGCCGTAGGCGAGCCCGCAGGGGCGGCTACGCGGGGTGTGATCATCATCGCGTACGCGCACTGCATCGAGCAGGGTCTCCTCACGAAGACGGGTCCTGCGCACCAGAAGGCGGCGGTGGAGTCCGTCCACTTCCCGCTCTGGACGTACAACCCGACGACCGGCAAGGTGAAGCTCGACAGCGCCGACAAGTCCGACACCGTCTCCTTCGCGGCGAGGAACGAGCAGCGCAACCGTCTAACTCATTGCCGATAATTGTAATGCGTCACTAATGACCGTCCCCGTTCTGTAGCGTCGATGTAAACTCCGATCCGTGTGGCTCTCGCTACCGCTCCGCCGAAACGGTTTTCCTTCGGACTCGCCTTTCGCTCTTCACGGATGCGGCCGGTGCAGACGAGGGCTTTCGGTCATTCGCGTTTGGGCTTCGTCCGCCCGTCTCTCGGAAAGAGGACGTCTGCGACCTTTTCCGCCGCCGCTTCTTTCGCCATCTGCCTTTCTTCGGCTGTCATGCCGCGTCTGAACCTCGGCTTATAGGCCTTGAGCGCCTCGGCAAGGACCCCGACGGGATCCTTGTGGCGCAGGCTTAGGGTCTCCATGACGCTTTGGAGCGTCTCCCGATCCGCCATCGCCGCCTCGCCCTGTGAGCCGAAGCCTGTCTTGCGGAAGATGACCGTGTTTCTGATGCAACGCTCGGCCCAGTTGTTCTCGGCGGGTATGTTCGGATTCTTGATCCAGTGCCAGAGCTTGTTCGGATGTTCGAGGAAGATGTCGAACTTGGCCTGAAGCGCACCGTCCTTCACGCGTGTCGCGGCGATCCTGAGGATTTCTTTCTTGATGCGGTCGCCCTCGCGGATGTGCTTTGCGAGGGGGAGCCTCCGTCCGCGCAGCTTCATCGCCTGCTTCAGAAGGTCGACGAGCGCGGGGATGAACTTGTTGTATTCGCGGTTGTCCGGTTCGCTCTTCAGGAGTTCCAGGAAGTTCCGCTTGATGTGCTCGAAGCACCACTGGTGTTTCCCCGGCACGGTGTTGTCGTAGCCTGGGTAGCGGTCTGTCGTCGTCGTTCCCGCAGATCCCCTGAACACCTCGACCGCGACCGAACTCGACCGCGTTCCGCGAAAGCGGTAGAGCGCGCAGTCCTTCGAGAAGAATCCGTAGACGTAGCCGGGTACGCCGTTGCAGGGCCAGGTCGTCTCGTCCGCGGCCTTGACCGGCGCCTTGCGCCAGTCGTCAAGGATCCGGCCCGCGCTCGGGGAGAGGATTTCCGCGAGATCGTGCTCCTTGCCGTGGATGGTGGAGCGGTTGAGCCCGCTGCGGCGGGAGATCGTCCCGACCGTCATGTGGTGCAGGTAGTGGTCCGCAAGCGTCTGCGCGTCGCACCGGACGGTCGTCGCGGAATGGGGCAGGGCGTCGTCCGGCCCCGGCGGCGACACCTTCTTCATGCAGCGCGGGCACCATCCCTCGTGCGAATCGAGGCGGATCGTGACGTAGCGGGGCGGCGCGCAGTCGCGAAGCGTTCGGCTCGACGTGCCGAAGTCGAGGAGCCTCCCTCCGCAGTCCGGGCATTCGTCCGGACGCGGGAGCTCCCGCACGCGATCCGCCTTGTCGGGTTCGACGCTCCTGCGCCCGTGCCCGGGATGCCCCGGCTTCGCCCCGCCCTGGCGCTTCTGCCTTTCCTCCGAACTCTTCTCTTTGAAGAGAATCCTGGACGACGGCGTGGACTCGCCGAGCGGCTTCGGATCGATCCTCCCGTCCGTGCCGCCGCGGTGGACAATGCCGAGCATCCCCTCGAGGCGGGCGATGTAGGCGTCCTTGGCGGACAGCTGCCTCCTCAGGGAGAGGATGGTCTCATCCCGTCTGTCGAGCTTTCTCAGCAGCCGGAACTTCTCCGGATCGGCGACGAATCCGGCGGGGTCTGGATGTGCGCCTTTCGTCCGCTCACTCCTGCGTGCGCAGGAACCCGATGTATTTCTTCCCGGCCTCGACGAGAAGCCTCTCGACCTCGCGGCCGTTCGCGACGGCCTCCTGGACCTGCTTCAGGAAGCGCGGCTGAACATGCATCGTCCTGAGCTTCCCGTTCTCGCGAAAGGAGTACTGCACCGACGGATGCATCTCGCCCGACAGACATTTCTTGCACTTCCACGGATTCCCGCACGGCTTGTGGCTCACGCAGACGGAGCCCTTGGCGAAAGGCACGAGCGCGGCGAGACGCTTCAGCAGCTCGTCGCGATCCTTTTTCGGCATTTGTGTTTTCATGGTGTATAGTGTATCATATTCTACACCAATGCGCAAGGGGGAAATGCAAAAAATCCAGAATTTCCGAAATGAGGAACGGCTGGGTGGCGCGAAGCCGCGGAGCGGTAGCGGGAGCCCAAGCCGTCGGAGTTAGATTCCGGCGGAGGATGGGACGGTCATTAGTGACGCATTACATTTTGATAATGTGGCAAAGTCTGGGATGAAGGTCCGGTGATGCACAGCCACTATTGCACCTCCAGGACCTTGAAGTTGAGCATCACGGACTGGTTCAGGTCCATGCGCTTGCGCCAGTATTCCTCCCATTCGCTTTCAGTGGCGAATAGCTTGAGGACAATCCGGGCAATCTTGCCCACGCCTTCGTCCTTCCAGTTGTAA
>JBGUKB010000032.1:0-10869 GCA_045114235.1 Victivallales bacterium | reverse complement strand
CTCATTGTCACATGCGACTTCCTGGTCCTGGCGGCAATGTCCCTGTCGATCGGGATGAACGAGGTCGGAGACCCCGCCGGGGCCGCGAAGATCTCGTCGCCTGCGACCCGTCTGGTCGAGATGATCGACGAGGAACTGGCGCGCCACGAGGAAGTAAAGCAGCAGAAGGACGAGCTGGCGCAGCGCCTTGAGGAATTCCGCGCGCTCGCGCTGAAGGACGAAAAACAGATCGCCTCCCAGGACGAGGAGATCAAACAGGCGCAGGCAAAGCTCGCCGAAACGCTCGCCGCCCTCACGAAGACCAAAGACGAATTCGCCACCGAAAAGACGAAGTCCGCACAGGAGCTTGCGAAGAGCGCCGAAGAGCTCGCGAAAACGAAAAAGGAACTCGACGAACGCGAAGCCGCGCTGAAACGGTCCGCCGCCGTCATCGAACAGAAGGAAAGCGAGCTGAAGATTTCCGCGCAGGAGCTCGTCGAACGCGACAAAGTCATCCGCGACAGCGAAACCCTCCTCGAAACGAGCGAACGCTCCCTGGCGCGCGTCACGCAGGAGAAGGCCGCCGCGGACGAAAAGCTCCGTCAGAGCGAAAGGACGCTTTCCCGGACCTCCGGGCAGCTCGACCTGACGAAGGCCGAGCTCGAAGCACTCCGCGAACAGGCACGCCTCGACCGCGCACGCGCCGAGGAGGCGCTCGCGAAATTCCACGCCGCCGAAGTCGAGCTCGTCGAAACGAAGTCCAAGCTCACGTCCGCGGAAACCCAGCTGAACGGCATGGTGCGCGTGCTGGCGGATGTCAATTCGGACCTCGTCAGGACGAAAAACGAACTTGACAAATCCGAACAGTCGCTTGCCGTCTCGAAGGAGACGATCGCCCAGAACGAACGCCTTATGAGCGAGAAGGACCGCACGATCGCGCAGACCGAAACGATCCTGACGCAGAAGGACAAGGTGATCGAGGACAAGGACCGCGACCTGAACGAGACCAAGAAGAAAGCCGACGAACTGGAAAAGATGCTCAGCAACGACGTCCTCACCAGCTACAACGCCTCCGCGCTCGAGCTCTCCTTCCACCTCGTCAACGACCGCCTCTTCAACAACATCGTCATCGACAAGTCGTTCTTCCTCCCCGCCGTCACGCTCGGCGGCAAGACGTGGCTCGTCTCCGCGTTCCGAGACACGACCGGCCTCAACCTCCATTCCGGCTACACCAAGGTCACCGAGCTGCAGTACAAGGTGCGCCGACCGCAGAGCAAGGACAAATGGACCGACGTCGCTGGCCCCGCCCTCTGCCTCGCCGAAGACGCCCGCGTGTGCCTCTTCCCCGTCGACGCGGCCAAGACCGAGGAGCCGGTTCGCGTGATCACGTTCGGCGCGCTCCGCGAACGCGGCCTCGACAATCTTACGCTCTTCAAGTCCGCGACCTTCTCGAAGGATTCCGCCGACATCACGGGCCGCTGCTCCGTAAGCATGGAACAAGGCGACAATTACCTGTATATCCGCAACCCGAACCGCTCGTCCAGCGAGCTCAAGGCGGAAGTCGGCGACATCGTGCTCTCGAAGGAAGGCTTCTTCGTCGGCGTGGTCGTGAAAGTCTCCTCATCCGACCTCGGACAGACCTCCACGGCGCAGTGCTTCGTCTTCACCGGCGACCCCGACCTGGCGAAAGCGCTTCAGCTCCGCCTCACGAAGGAGCCTTCCCAGACGCTCTACTACGACTTCGTGGACAAGCACGAATCCCTGCGGAAAGTCACCGAACAGCTTGACAAGAGCAGATAACCGGACAAAACATCCCCTCCCCCTCAAAAACAAACAGGCGGCGCACAACGGACCTCCCCGATGCGCCGCCGATTCTTATTCAAGCCGCCGGACCGAAAAGAAACAGTCCGGCTTCCTCAGGACCACATATCATGCAGAAAATCATCGAAACCATCGTCTCCATCCCCGCCATCTACCGCACGATCTTCCTCCTCGTCTGCTCGAACTGCTTCATGACGTTCGCCTGGTACGGACACCTGAAGAACCTGAAGGAAAAGCCCTGGTGGATCGCCGCCATCGTCAGCTGGGGGATAGCGCTGTTCGAATACCTGCTGCAGGTGCCCGCCAACCGCATCGGCAGCGCCTCGCTTTCCCTGGCGCAGCTCAAGATCATGCAGGAAGCCATCACGCTCACCGTGTTCGTGCCGTTCTCCATGTTCTACATGGGCGAGAAATTCCGCCTCGATTTCATCTGGGCCGCGCTCTGCCTCTGCGGCGCCGTTTTCTTCATCTTCCGCAAGTGATCTGTGCCCGTCTCCTTCCGGGCGGCGCAAAGTTTTTTTCCGAAAAAAACGCGGAAAAAACGGGGGATGGACTTGCGTTTTTCCGTTCGGAAAGTATATTGAAAAGACGATTCATCACAAATCAGGGGAAACGACTATGGAAATGGACGCGAAGGCCGTGATCGGAAAAGCGCGGCAGGTGTTCGACATCGAAATCGAAGGACTCGCCGCGGTGCGCGACCAGCTCGGCGACGGGTTCGTCAAGCTCGTTTCCGCCTGCATGAGCTCACTGGACCGCAACGGCAAGATCGTGGTGACCGGAGTCGGCAAGAGCGGACACGTGGGGCAGAAGATCGCCGCCACGCTTTCCAGCACCGGATCGCCGTCCATCTTCATGCACCCGGTCGAGGCCATGCACGGCGACCTGGGCGTGCTCCAGGACGGCGACCTGATGCTGGCACTGAGCTACAGCGGCGAAACGAACGAGCTCACGCGCATCATCGTGCCCGCCAAACGCCTCGGCGTCCCCGTGGCGTGCATCACCGGCATGCCGGATTCCACGCTCGCCCAGCTTTCCGACATCGTCGTCGTTTCGCACGTGGAACGCGAAGCCTGCCCCTTCAACCTCGCACCGACCACCACGTCCACCACCCAGCTCGCCGTCGGCGACGCCCTCGCCATGGTCCTGCTGGAGGCGCGCAATTTCACGAAAGAAGACTATGGCATGCGGCACCCGGGCGGCGCCATCGGACGCGCCGTGACGCTCCGCATCGGCGACCTGATGCGCACCGGCGAACACGTCGCGATCGTGTCCCCGGACGACGACGTGAAGTCCGCGCTCCTGCACATGACCGCGGCGCGCTGCGGCTGCGCGATCGTGGCGGACGCCGACGGCTCCCTGCTCGGCATCTTCACAGACGGCGACTTCCGCCGCCGCATCGACAACGACCTCTCCATCCTCACGCGGAAGGTCCGCGAGGTCATGACGCCGCAGCCGGAATGCGTCCGGCAGGACGCCCTCGCCATCGAGGCGCTCCGCATCCTCGAACGCCGCCACATCGACGACATCATCGTGGTCGACGACGCCCGCAAGGTGGTCGGCCTGATCGACATCCAGGACCTCCCGCGCTTCAAGATCATGTGAGCATGCCCGAACGGGGGAACAAACCGCGGGCCTGCACGGTCTAATGATACGGTTTTTACAGAAAGGAAATACTGCCATGAACCAGAGCGAAAGAAACGGATACCAGAAGACCACATACGGCGACTACCGCACCATCGAACGCGACAATGACCTCCCGATGGAACAGGAGGCCGGCGCGCGCGTCTTCGTCAACCGCGTCTACAACTGGATGTTCTGCGGCCTCATGGTTACCACGGTCCTCGCATGGGCGGTCGCGAAATACGCCGCCAGCAGCGAAACGGCGATGCGCCAGGTCATGGGATTCTCCCTGCCCCTGATGATCGTCGAGCTCGTGCTCGTCAT
This sequence comes from Victivallales bacterium, assembly GCA_045114235.1. Taxonomy (GTDB): domain Bacteria; phylum Verrucomicrobiota; class Lentisphaeria; order Victivallales; family UBA1829; genus UBA1732. The sequence continues at coordinate 7,122 of JBGUKB010000032.1, read as the reverse complement.
CGTTCTCTCGGCGGCCGTCCGGAAGATGTCGGCCGCGACCGCGGGCGTCCTCTTCATCGCGTACTCCGCCCTGAACGGCGTCACGCTCAGCCCGATCTTCCTGGCCTACACACAGACGACCATCTTTCTGGCGTTCGGGTCCTGCGCGCTCATGTTCGCCGCCACCAGCACGTTCGGCTACATGACCGGGATGCGGCTCGACACGGTCGGCTCCTACTGCTTCATGGGCCTCATCGGCATCATCATCGCCTCGATCGTGAACTTCTTCCTCCACAGCCAGATGCTCGACTACATCATCAGCTACGCCGGCGTCGCGATCTTCGTCGGCCTCACCGCCTGGGACACGCAGAAGGTCCGCATGATCGGCGAACAGGCGGGCGAGGAAGCGCAGACGGACGCCATGCGCAAGGTGGCGATCGTCTTCGCGCTGAGCCTCTACCTCGACTTCATCAACCTCTTCCTCTATCTGCTCCGCATCTTCGGACGCAGACGCTAAGGTCAAACTGAAGTAAAAACAACCGAAGCCCCCTCCCCCGTGGCCGACCTCTGCCGTTCCTTCCCGCCGAGAGAATCGCCCGACGCGCGCGTCCTGATCCTCGGCTCCATGCCCGGCGGCGAATCGCTCCGCCGGCAGCAATACTACGCGTTCCCGCACAACGTCTTCTGGCGCATCACGGGGACGCTGTTTCATTTTCCATATGACGCACCCTATGAGGAACGACTTGCGAGGCTGCGCGGGGCGGGCGTGGCGCTGTGGGATGTGCTGTGCGAATGCAAACGCGAGGGAAGCCTCGACACGGCCATCCGTTCGCCGGAACCGAACGACATCCCCGGACTACTGGCGCGCTGCCCGAAGATCGAGCTCATCTGCTGCAACGGCTCCGCGTCGTTCAACTGCCTGCGGAAATTCTTCCCGCATCTCCCGGTCCCGGCGGTGCGCCTGCCCTCGACCAGTCCCGCCGCGGCGCGTTACACCTACGAACAGAAGCTCGCGGCGTGGCGCGACGTACTGAATAAGTATTGCAAGGAAAAAAAGGTGAGCTGAATTCAGCAGAATCAGCCCTGCACAACGATCGCCGGGCCGTCCGGCGCGGGGCACGCCTCGGAACACAGGCCGCATCCCACGCAAGCGTCGGCGTTCACGCTCGGCAGGCCGTCAACCATCGTGATCGCGGAAACAGGGCACTCCTCGGAGCAGAGGCCGCAGCCCACGCAGAGTTCGGGGATCGGCACGGCGACCGGTTTGGACGAGGCGGCGGAACTCGGTTCGCCGTCTGCTTTCTGTTCATTTTTAGCGTTCTGTTCACCGGGTGCAGAAGTCTCTTCACAATACTGCTGAATTGGGGGAGGTATTACACGGATCTGTTCAGTAACGCCCGAAACTTGAATGGCGGGAGCATCCGGCAGCGGGCAGACATCCTCGCACACGCCGCATCCGATGCAGTAGTCCGCGTTCACGGACGCCAAGCCTCTTCCGTCCTGACGGCTTACCGTGATCGCGTGCGCGGGGCATTTCGAAGCGCAGATGCCGCAGCCCACGCACGTATTCGCATCCACGGACGCCAGACCGATGCGCGTGCGCTGTTTCTCCGCAAGCGAGAGCGGCAGAAGCGCGCCAGCCGGACATACGTTCGAACAATGGTTGCAGGTGTAGACGCACGGCCCGCGCGAATAGTCCACCACGGGCTGCATGAACCCGGCCAGGCCGTACTGCCCGACGGCCGGGACCAGCACTTTCCCCTCGCACTCGCGGATGCAGATGCCGCAGCCCACGCACTTTTCATGGAACCGTTTGGCGCTGCCCGCTCCGGGCGGCATGGCGGGTTCCTCTTTTGGACGCGGCAAAGCTTTTTCGAGCTTGCGGGCGATCACGGCGACGCCCGCTCCGGCAACGACTCCACCCGCCGCGCCGATGAAATGCCGCCGCGAGAGACTGAACGATGCCATCTTCGGGCGTTTCTCCAGCCGCACGCCGCCGCGTTTGCACGCCGGGATGCAGTTGAAGCACATCACGCAGTTTTCGGCAAGCACGCTCTTCCTTTTCGAATCGATCGCGCCTCCCTTGCACGCCGCCTCGCACATGCCGCAGCACACGCACATCTCCTGCGACAGCGCAATCCGGTACAGCGGCTTCCGTCCGATCAGGGACAGCACCGCGCCGACCGGGCACAGCGTATTGCAGTAGATTCTGCCGCGCCACGCTGCGAGCGCCGCCACGACGAGGAACACGCCGAGCGAGAAGCCGAACGCAGCGGCGGGCGGAACCACGGACTCGTACCAGCCCGGAGCGCCGGGTCCATGGGCCACCTTGAAATGCGCAAGGAAACCATTCTCCGCCACGCCCTGCGCCCCTTGCGCCAAAAGCTCCAGGATCAAGTTGAAAAACTTCAGAAACACGTTCGTAACGATCGTGAAGAAATTGGACGACGGCAGCAGGGCGATGAGCGGGAGCATCACGCCCGCCGCGCCCAGGATCAGCACGAACAGGAACACGCCGTATTTCACCGGGCGCGTGTCGAGGAAACGGTAGCGGCGGTGCGCCTTTCCCTTGAGCCGCTGCGCCACGAACGAGATGCCGTCCTGAAGGATGCCGAGCGGACACATCACCGAGCAGTAGATACGCCCGAAAAGAAGCGTGACGACCGCGATCAGGACGACGGCGGCGAGCGTATCGACGAAGAAAACGGACGTCAGGCTCATCAGCCCCGGCCCGAACTGCGTCACGAGGACGGCGTTCAGCCGGCTGACGCCGATCCCCACGCCGAAGAACAGAACGAACATGACGGCGGCGACGGCGATACGGATGGATTTCAGGTATTTCTGCTTCATGGATGTACCTCGTTGCTTTCCGCGGGGCGTTCTTTGCGTTTGTAGTGGGAGAAGATCAGGATGCTGAGCTCATAGAAGAGCCAGCAGGGGAGCGCGAGCGCGATCTGGCTCACGATGTCGGGCGGGGTCAGGAATCCGGCGAGGACCAGCAGGCCGATGATCACGAAGGGGCGCTTCCTACGCATGGATTCGACGCTGATGACGCCGAGCGTGAGGAGCGTGAAGAGGATGACGGGGAACTGGAAGACCAGCGCGCCCGCGATGACCAGAATGAGCAGCATCGAGATGAAGCTGTCAACCCCGATCACGGCGTCCATGTTCGGACCGGAGAACGACTGCGAGAACGCGATCACGCACGGCATCAGCAGGAAATAGGCCGCCGCCGCGCCCGCGCAGGAAAGCAGATACGACGCCAGCACGAGCGGGCGGATGAACTTCTTTTCGTCGTCGTGCAGGGCCGGCGCGACGAACTGCCAGATGTAGAACAGCGTGAACGGCAGGGACATCCCCGCCGCCAGCGTCAGCGTGAGCTTGACCATCACGAAGAATGGTTCCAGCAGCGTGAAATAATGGATCTTGAAGCCGCCGGGGACCGCGTGGGACAGCAGATAGCCGAGGAGCGGCGAGGCGAGGAACCACGCCGGCACGCAGAGCACGGCATACGTGGCAAGGATCTTCAGGAGCATCGCGCGCAGGGCGTCGATATGCTCCAGCACGCCGCTTTGGGCTTGGGGTTCCGCCATCGGTCCGGCTTCCTTCCCGCGTGAATGGGAACGCATCCGGGCGCGTCAGGACTTCGCGGATTCGCCGGAGTCCTTGTCTTCCTTCGCGGCGTTCACCGCCGGGGCGGGCTTGTCGGATGCGACGGCGTCCTTCGCGTCCTCGGCGGGCTTGTTCACCTCGGCGAGGAAATCCTCCTTTGCCTTCTTGTATTCCTGCGAGGCGCGTCCGAGGGAACGCGCGATCTCGGGGATCCTCTTTGCTCCGAAAATCAGAAGGATGACGATGAGGATCAGCGCGATTTCCATGGGTCCCAAGTGCATAAGATGCCTCCAAATACAAAAAGTAGAAGTTGAACGGAGTTGAGCACGAATGCGGCGTTTCCGGACTGAACGGAGCCGTGCGCGTCCGCGTTTCTCTTAATTTACACTCCGCCGACTAATTTTCAAGCGTTTTCGGAAAAAAGACAGCTTTTTTTTCGGGAAGCGGCGCGTCAGTCGGCGGGCGGCGCGTCGGCGGGGACCTTCGGCAGGCGTTCCAGCAGTTTGCCGTCGTCCCGGAACCGGGACATGATCCGCAGGTACCCGGTCGGCGCGCGCGTGGCATCGCGGTAGCCGATGAAGAATCCGGGCGCGGGGTCGGCGTTCGGCAGCTGGACGTACGGATCGCGGATGCGGTCGAGCGCGGCCAGCCAGCCGACGGGGTGGAACGTACGGCGTTCGGTGTCGTTCCGGGCGGTGATCGCGATCGGGCCGGGCGCGTAATGGCGGAGCTCGGAATTGATCCTCACTGCGCCCGCCTGCTGTTCGGTCAGCGTCACGCCGAACGTGTCCGCGCGGTTTCCGGCGTCGCGGTGGACCGCGCCGAGGAACACCAGCCATCCGCAGAGGCACAGCGCGAAGTACACGCCGAGCACGGTCTTCGCGGCGCGCGCGGGGCGTCCCGACAGGAACCATATCGCGCCGCTCGTCTCCAAGTACGCGGCGAACGGCGCGGCGTACAGGTAGTGGAACGGATGGTACGGCTGTTTCATCACGAGGAACGACAGTGAGGCGAGCAGGACCAGGATGAACGAGACGATCCCGGCACGGTCGCGCCGGACGAACACGAGCACGGCCCCGGTCAGAAGCAGCGCGCCGATGAGCACGACCGACACCACCGCCATGACAAGAAGGAACGAGGCGGCCTCCCGGTCGATGTTGCCAAGCTCGGGGTGAAACACGTCGGTGAACCCGCCGAACGTAGTCTGAAGCACGGCGAACGGTCCGCGCACCGGGATGCGCCCGGCGGGCGTCCGAAGCCAGAGGAGCCCCCAGATCAGGAGCGAAACAAGCAGGAGCGCGGAGCGTTTCAGGCGGGATCCGCCGTCCTTTTCGGCGAGGCGGACCAGCGCATACAGCACGAACGCGCCCGCCGGAAGAAGCAGGGAATCCCCGCGCAGAGATCTGTGCGCGAGCAGGAGATACGGAGAGAGCACGGTAAAGATGAACAGAAGCGGTGCGGAAAGTCTGGCACGTTTTGCCGTGGCGTTCAGCAACAGGAAGCACGCAGTCAGCGACAGCGCGGTCTTCAGAAACGCCATCAGCACGATATCCTTCGTGAGGAGGTACAGCATCTGGTAGAACAGCGCCGCGAAGCCCCATTTCCCGAACGGATTCACGAACGTATGCGCCTCGACCGCGTCAAGCGCCGTCTTGTGGACCTGCAGTTCGCCGCCGTACGTGAACGGGACGTCGCCCGGCAGAAGCAGCGCGGCGGCGACCGCACAGCAGGCAAAGACGCCCCACATGCCGACCTGACGCTTCGTTAAAAGGGAACGAATATCTTTCCACCGTGCCGGAGCGAAGTAGAATTGAACGGACAAAAGCCACGTCCAGACAGCAAGCCCGGCGAGGAAGATCACAGCGCGCGACGCGCCGTAGGGCAGCCCGAGCAGGCTTCCGAGCGTGAACCGCGCGGCGTCGCGCAGCTCCGCGGCGTCCGGGCGGAGCGCCTGAAGCCCCATCTGCGCCATCAGGACCGGAGGCGGCGCGTTGTCGAACAGATGCCGGTACGAAGTAACATAAATGGGCGACGGGTCGTGTTCGGGCGGGGTCACGGTGTACGCCGCCACGGCAAACATGTTCAGCAGGGAGACCGCGGCGAGCAGGCCGAAAAGCCCGCGCCGCCAGCCCGGTTTCAGCGGCGCAAGCACCGCCAGGATCCCGACGAACGGGATCACCGGAACGATGTAGCGCGCCGTAAAGCTCGCGCCGGAATGCCAGCCGTTGAACGAGGCGTTCATCAGCAGGAGCGCGGCGAACGACAGCGCGGTCAGCAGCGCCACGCCGCGCCGGAGCCCGCCCTGTTTCCAGAGGCTCAGGAATCCCGGCACGGCGAAGAACAGGAACGGTGACGCGATCAGCACGCCGCGCCGCGCGCCGAACAGGAGTTCGAGGATGAGCCAGGCATTCGGCAGAGCCAGCAGGCCGCCCGCGGCGTCGCCCTCGGTTCGATAGACCGGGTTGATGTACTGCGCGGCGAACGAGAACGGCCCGCCGAAGCACATGGCGTTGTAGACGCAGTACAGCACGGCGAACGGAATCCCCCCCGCGATGAACTGCCAGATACGGGCTTTCTCGCGGCAGGCGATGAAGACCAGCGCAAGCGGCAGGAGAATGCCCGCGGAATAATCAAAGAGGACAGCCGCGCCGAACCACGCCCCGCTCGCAAAGAGCGAGAAACGTCCGCCGCGCAAGTACGACCACAGGCTGAACACCAGGCACGCCGCCACGGTCGAGTGCGCCATCAGCGTGGTGGCGAACGGGAACACGGCGGTGCCGAGCACGATCAGCAGCGCGCCGGGATACGCCCGCACCTCGCTCGCGCCGAGTTTCAGCAGGATCCCGATCAGCGCCAGAACGGAAAAAGCCGTCGGAAGCACGCCCATCATGAAGTTCAGATACCACGCGTTGAATATCTCGGCGCGAGGGGAAATGCCGTCGCCGTCCGGGCAGAAATGGCGTTCGAGCGGATAAATGGGCGCGAGCAGCGCCACGCCGAACCAGGTCGTGCCGGGCGACTTGTTCGAGTAGTAATGCCCGCCGTACTCCGACCAGTCGGAGGTGTTCATCTGCCGCCCCTCGGAGTACAGATAGCGGTCGATGCGGAACGTGTGCGCGTCGTCCCCGGTGTTCTCGAAGAACGCGGACACGGCGTCGTAGCGCGCGATCTGGTTCACGTGCCCGACATGGAAAAACCAGGCGCAGAAGAGCAGCGCGGTAAAAAACAGGATCAGGGAGAGCCGCCGTCTCGCGGAGGGAGCCATAACGGACATTTCGCCGGGCACGGGATCCATTCCGTCCCGCTCCGGTTCCTCCGTCCGCCCGTCCTCTGCGATGCCCCGGCTCATCATGCGGAAATCAGGACGCGGGCACGCGGAAGCTGCCGCCGGTCCATTCGCGTTCGGTAGAGTTGCCGAGTTCGATGCAGCCGAGAGCGACGAAAGCGTCGCGGACCGCGGGGTATTCCGTGGTGAGGATGCCGGCGAGGATCAGGATGCCGCCGGGCCTGACCAGCGAAACGAGGTGTTCG
>JBGUKB010000031.1:0-18925 GCA_045114235.1 Victivallales bacterium | reverse complement strand
CAAGGCATCCGAACTTGCTGAACTCGTCCGCGGCACGGTCGTGGGCAATCCCGACGCCGTGGTCAACGCGGTCAATTCCCTGAAACTTGCGCAGCGCAACGAAGTGTCGTTCCTGAACAACGCGAAATATCTGAAGGCGCAGCGCGAGAGCCACGCGGGCGTCGTGCTGGTGCCGAACGACTGGAAATACGATCCGCCCGAGGGGCAGACCAACATCCATTGCGAGGACCCGGACAAGGCGTTCACCAAGCTCTGCACGATCTTCGCGCCGGAACCGCTCGACTACCCCGTCGGCGTCCACCCGACCGCGTTCGTCCACCCGACCGCGAAGCTCGCCGAGGGCGTCCACGTGGGCCCGAACGCCGTCATCATGGAGGGCGCGGAGATCGGCAAGAACACGAAGATCTGCGCCTGCGCCTACATCGGCCAGGAGGTGAAGGTCGGCGAGAACACCACGATCTACCCCGGCGTGTGCATCATGCACCGCTGCATCATCGGCAACCGCGTGATCATTCACGGCTGCGCGGTCATCGGCGCGGACGGATTCGGCTACACGCCCTCGTTCCGCGGACTCGTGAAGGTGCCGCAGAACGGCATCGTGAGGATCGACGACGACGTGGAGATCGGCGCGTGCTCCACCATCGACCGCGCGCGCTTCGGCATGACGTGGGTCAAGAAGGGCGTGAAGATCGACAACCAGGTCTTCGTGGCGCACAACGTGATCGTGGGCGAATCCTCCGTGCTGATCGGGCAGTCCGGCGTGGCCGGCAGCGCCGAGCTCGGACGCGGCGTGGTGCTTCAGGCGCGCGCCGGCGTGAACGGCCACATCACCATGGGCGACGGATCCAAGGTGCTCGGCTGCTCCGCCGCCCAGAAGAGCACGGCCCCCGGCGACACCGTGTTCGGTGTGCCCGGCGAAAGCCAGGAGGCGTACCTCGAACGCTTCGCCTTGCCGATCCGCGTCCGCAAGCTCATGGGCCGCATCGAGAAGCTCGAGGCGAAGATCGCCGAGCTCGAAGGCAAGGACGCCGGAGGCGCGAAATGAAACGCGATCCCGCCGAGCTGCAGAAAGAGATCCTGAAGCTCAAGGAGCAGACCGGGGCGACCATCCTCGCGCACAACTACGTGGACGGCGCGATCCAGGACATCGCGGATTTCTGCGGCGACTCGCTGGAGCTCAGCGTCAAGGCGAAAAAATACAAGGCTGACCTCATCGTCTTCTGTGGCGTCCGCTTCATGGCGGAGACCGCGAAGATCCTTTCGCCCGATTCCCGCGTGATCCTGCCCAATTCCACGGCGGGCTGCCCCATGGCCGACATGGCGCAGGTCGACGAGGTCCGCAAGTACCGCAGGGAACACCCCGGCGAGGTGCTGGTGGCGTATGTGAACAGCACCGCCGCCGTGAAGGCGCAGGTCGACTGGTGCTGCACCTCCGGCAACGTGGAACGCGTGCTGAACGCGATCCCGGCGGACGCGAAGGTCATGTTCCTGCCCGACCGCAACCTCGGCGCGAACATGACCGCCAAGCTCGGCCGCCCGATGTCCCTGTGGAGCGGCTGCTGCCCCGTGCACGACCATATCACGCTGGAGAGCATCCGCGAGGCGCGCGCTGCGCATCCCGGCGCGGAGGTGCTGGTGCACCCCGAATGCCGTCCGATGATCGTGGAGGCGGCCGACGCCGCGCTCAGCACGGGCGGTATGCTCCGGCACGTGTCCGAATCGCCCTTCAAGGAGTTCATCATCGGCACCGAGCTCGGCATCATCCACCGCATGATGCGCGAGAACCCGGACAAGGTGTTCCATCCGCTCCTGCCGCAGGTCGTCTGCCCGGACATGAAGAAGATCACGCTCGAAAACGTGCTCGCCGCGCTTCAGGGGAAATGCGAGGAGATCGTGCTCGACCCCGAGATCATGACCGCCGCGCTCGCTCCCATCGAACGCATGCTCGCGCTGTAATAAACGTCCGCGCGGAAATCGCGCGAATTGAATCCGAACCGTGAACGTGAGACAGAGGCGGGAGATTGCCGGAAAGGTTTGACAATGAAAAGCACTGTCCTCAAAAAACGAAAACAATCCGCCTGCCTGTTGTTCTGCTGCCTTGTCGCGGTCATTTTTCTCACCGGCTGCATGGATGCCATGGATATGCTCCTGTTTACCACAGGGACGGGACTCAAGCCGCTTCCGGATGTGGATTATGTCGGGATGACGAAGCGGGAAGTCTATGACAAGCTGGTCGAACTGGACGATCCGTACATATCCATTCGCGGAACTCCCGAGGAGGGCGAGGAGGTTTATCTGCATTCCGCCGGATCATACTTCCATTCATGGGAGGATCTCGTGTCCGATTCTCTGTTTTATGACCGGAAACAATGGCGCGTCAATAATCGGGGCGGAAGCGGCTGGTTCAGCAGGGAATATATCCTGACGTTCGAGGACGAGAGAGTCATATCCCAGGAAACCCGCCGTCTTCCGTTTAAGTAAGGGCTGTGCCGGATATAAATCAACTTTCAAAACAGGAGTTCCGAATATGAGATTCCGCAGGATATTTGTGCTCGCCGTCGCGGTCGCCGGGGTGGTTTTCGTTTCCGCCGCGTTCGCGCAGGAGAACGCCGACGCCAACCAGCCTCAAGCCGAGGTCAAGACGCGCGGCTACCGGAACCCCGTTCTGCCGGGATTCTACCCCGACCCGAGCGTGTGCCGGGTGGGCGACGATTACTATATGGTGAACAGCTCGTTCTGCTATTTCCCCGGCGTGCCGGTCCATCACAGCAAGGACCTGATCCACTGGGAGCAGATCGGCCACTGCATCACGCGTCCCACGCAGACCCGGCTGCAGAACATCGGGACCTGGAACGGCATCTATGCGCCGACGATCCGGCATCACGACGGCACGTTCTACATGGTCACGACCAACGTGTCCGACCGCGGGAATTTCTATGTGACGGCGAAGGACCCGGCGGGCGAATGGTCCGACCCGATCTGGGTGCGCGAGGGCGGCATCGACCCGGACCTCTTCTTCGACGACGACGGAAAGACGTATCTCCTGACGGCGCAGGGCGCGGGCGAAATCCACCTCGCGGAAATCGACCTGAAGAGCGGGCGCCTGCTCTCCCGGAGCGAGATTATCTGGCGGGGCACCGGCGGACGCTGCGCCGAAGGTCCGCACATGTATAAGAAGGACGGCTGGTACTACCTCATGATCGCCGAGGGCGGGACCGAATACGGCCACTGCGAGACCATCGCCCGCAGCCGCAATCTGCGCGGACCGTTCGATGGCTGCCCGTCGAACCCGATCCTCTCCCACGCTCTGGCGCGGGGTTACCAGAACCCCATTCAGGGCACCGGGCACGCCGACCTCATCCAGGCGCACGACGGTTCGTGGTGGCTGGTCTGCCTCGCGTTCCGCCCGCTGAACGGATTCCACCATATCCTCGGCCGCGAAACGTTCCTGGCCCCCGTGAAGTGGGACGAAAACGGCTGGCCGGTCGTGAACGGAAACGGCGCAATCTCCCTCGATATGGATGTGCCGACGCTGCCGCAGGTCCCCGTTGCGGATGGATATGCCGCCCAAGTTCAGCGCGGGCGCGTCAGCACGGAATTCGACGCGCCGGAACTCGGGCTGGAGTGGAATTACCTCGGCGCGCCGCGAACCGAAAACTATTCCCTGACCGAACGCCCCGGCTGGCTGCGCCTGAAAGCAAGCCCGGTTTCCATCGACAGCAACGACTCGCCCACATGGGTCGGCCGCCGCCAGCAGCAGATCGATTTCACCGCCACGACGAAACTGGACGCGTCCGGTCTGAAAGACGGCGACGAGGCGGGACTCACCGTCTATATGTGCATGAGCTCGCATTACGACGTGGCGGTGCGGAAACGCGACGGCAAGTTCTTCCTGATCCTGCGGTACAAACTGAACCGGCTGGAACATACCGAAAAGGAGATCGCGCTCGAGTCGCCCGTGGTGTTCCTGCGGACGACGGGAAACAAGGATGTGTATTCCTTCTTCTGGTCCGCCGACGGTTCGTCTTTCGGCAAGCTCGGCGAAATGGATGCGAGTTACCTCAGCAGCGAGACGGCCGGCGGCTTCACCGGCGTCTACCTGGCTCTGTATGCCCAGTCCCAGCCGAACGCCCGCGGCGGCTATGCCGACTTCGACAGATTCCTCTATATGAACCATGAGGGTCCTGAAAGGCCCTGATCGCGGAGGCCCTGTTTTATGGCTAAGCAGAGGAAAACGCATCCGGTCGATCGGCGAGTGGTCAAGTTGTGGCTGCTGAGGAAGATCTGTCTCTTTCTGTCCGGCGGAATCTCGAGCGGCAAATACGACGAAGACTTTTTCGGCGGAACCAAATTAAAACTGATTGCGAGCGATCCCACCTGCTATGATGTCGCTTACTGGTTCTGGTTTTTCTACGACGATTACAAGGATCAGCTGTGGCTGGAGCTCTTCGATGTCGACAAAGAGGAAAACAGGGAAATGGTCAGGATCATCGGGGATATCCTCATCCTGCTGACGAGCAAGTTCGAATTCGCCGGAAAGAAAGACGGCTGCCTGAAGACTCTCTTCGGAGCGTTTTTCCGCCTGCTGTTCTTCTGGCGCTATTGGCTGCGGAAGCGGCCGGCGCCGAGGCCGTCTTATCCATTCCTTTCCGAATCGGACCGTGACGCTGCGAGGGAACAGTTCCTCCTGCATCGGGCGGAATATGTCCCGAAGCTTATTCCTCAAGCCGTGTACGACATCTATATCGAGCCTTTCATGGAGCAGGCATCATCATAAACCTGAAAGCGAGGAAACTGCATGGCTTCGATTCAACCGATATCATACCCGCCGAAAAGCGCGTTCGGATTCTTTGCTCCCGTTCCTTTCTGGGGCGCGAACAGCAGATTCAGGAAAACGGTCAGGCGGCAATTGCTGTCACGGGATTCCTTCAAGTCTGAAATAGACGCCATGTGGTCCTCCAGCCGTTTTTCGGCGCAGGAGATACGGGAGATTCGGGAATGTATCCGGGGCAACGGCTGGCCCAACTCCCTGTTTCTTCCGTCCGATTCGTTTCTGGCGCTGGCGCCCCTCGAACTCAATCGTTATGACGCGTTCACGGCTGACTGCGACACCGTCAATGAGCTTTATTATATTCTTTTCCCCGGTGAAAAAGAAAAGAACGGTTTGCGGGCCGGATTGAAACGGTTTCATGACGCCGTGAGCGATATCCCGCTCATCGACATCTCGCTCATTACGCCTGAGCACACGATCGCCGATGTGCTGGAAATGATCGCGGCGGTTTCCGGCGATTCGAACGGAGGCGCCGGGAAATGAAAAAGCGGAATGTCTTTTTTTTGATCGTTCTGTTCCTCGTCCTTGCACTGGGCGTTGTGCTCGGCCCCGCAGTCTATATCCTGTATCAACGTCAAACTCATCAGCCGCAGATCGAAACGATCTATCAAGCGACAGCGGACGGGGAAGCCCCGGAAAAGATCGTTTATGAAATCCCCGAAACATTCCGGCGGGATTATCGGCATTTGGATTTAGACATAGAAGCTCAGGATTCCGGGACAATGGGCTGTTCGGTCGAATACTGCCTCATGAACGGCGAAAAGATTTCCTCCTCGTTCAGGGAGTCCTCATCCTTTTATCGTTTTACCATTCTGTCCGATCATATCAAAACGATCCAACGGATTGAAATCTCGGAACTGGAAAATGTTTCCTGCATCACGATGTGGAACACATACATCAATCCGTGAAACTAAGCGGAAACACGACGAACTCTTTGTAAGAAAATATTACCTTGGATTGGAAGAGGATTTGACATTTTCCCGATTCGGATGTAAAGTATAGAGACTGAACCGGAAACGCATTCCCCAACGCAGGAGACGAAATGATGTGCCAGCTCGACAGACTGCGCAGTTTAAGAGGCGAGATTTACGAGATCGCCAGAAAACACAAGGCCGACAAGGTCTATGTGTTCGGTTCCTGCGCTCGCGGGGAGGAGACCCCGGACAGCGACATCGACCTTCTGGTCGAGCTTCAAAAAGGCGTTTCGTTCCGCGATCTGCTCGGACTTCAGGACGGTTTCGAAAAGCTCCTGGGGTGCAGCGTCGACGTCGTTTCCAAAAACGGGCTCAGTCCGTTCATCAGAAATACCGTCCTGTCCGAGGCCGTCCTGTTATGAAAAAACGATCGGACGGCACGTTCCTTCTGCACATTTACGAAGCGTTGAACGATATCGTTTCCTACACATCGGACGGTCAGGCCGAGTTCTTCGCAGAGAAAATGAGGCAGGACGCCGTCGAGCGGAAGTTCGAGATCATCGGCGAGGCCGTTAAGAATTTATCTTCAAGCTTTCGGGAAAAGTATCCGAATGTCGACTGGTCCTACATGGCGAAGTTCCGCGATTTGCTCTCGCATCATTATTTCGGGATCGACTTGGATGTCGTCTGGTCGATCGCGCAGGAAGATGTGCCGCAGGCATTGAAGCAGATCGAAGAGATTCCCGAGTTTCAAAGTGCAAAACAGCAATTCGACCAATCCCAGGAACACGCTCTTGACTTCCTGCTTCGCAATCAGGAGGGCATCCGGGAAATAGCCGGACGCTTTAATATAAAATCGCTCAAGGTTTTTGGAGAAATCGCCAGCCGTTCCGAGAAGTATGATTCGGACTTGGAGCTCCTTTTCGAGCATCCGCAGCCTTTTTCTCTGTTTGATCAGGCGGCGTTTCTGAATGAACTCACCATCCTGCTCCGGCACAGAGTTTCTCTTGTTTCGCCTGACTGCCAGTTGTTCAAAGAGCATCCGGAATTGTTTGCGAAAGCCGTTGAAATCCTGTAGTTGCTTCCTTGATCAGGTGAGGGCGAAGTAGGCGGCGTTGCGGAGGCGGTGGAAGAGGTGGGAATTGTCTTGCGGGGACTGGTTCTGCGCCATGAAGAGGACGGCGATCTGGTTCTTGAGGTCGAGCGTGAAGTTCGTTTCCAGCCAGCCGCCCCAGCCGAACGAGCCGATGGCGTCGGTGGTGGAGGAGCACCCGCCGAATGTCTTCATGAAGAGGAAATTGCCGTAGTTCTGTGCGGGGAGGTCCTGCCAGGTGAACGTGCGCGCCTGCCACGGGGTGAGCTGGGGGGAGATGAGGTAGTCGAACCCGGCGGCGGAGAGGAATCTGTGTCCGTTGTACGTGCCGCGGTTCATGAGCATCTTCACGAACTCGGCGTAGTCGCCGATGGTGGAGACGAGGCCCGCGCCGCCGGACTCGAACGCGGTGTCCTCGCGGTAGGCGTTCAGCCCGAGGTGCCAGTCGGCGTAGTCGAAGCGCTTGCGCGTGTGGTCGCGGTGGTCGTAGGCGGTGGCGAGGCGGGCGCGTTTCGCCTCGGGGACGACGAATCCGGTGTCCTTCATGCCGAGCGGGCCGAAGATCTCGTCCTGGAGATGCTGCCCGAAACGTTTCCCGGCGGCGATCTCGATGACCGCGCCCATCACATCGGCGGAGTAGCCGTACGCCCAGCGGTCGCCGGGCTTGAACGCGAGTCGGCAGCCGCCGAGCTTGTTCGCGAATTCGACTGTGGAGAGCTGGACGCCCTGCTTGCGGAGGTCCTCCATCTCGCGCACGACCAGCGCGACGTCCGGCGAGCAGTCGGGATAGAGCAACCCGGAGGTCATGTTCAGCAGGTCGGCGACGTACATCGGGCGGTCGCTGACGATGGCGAGGCCCTGTCCGTGCTCGGTGTCGTAGCGCTGGTTCGCGAATCCCGGCAGGTAGCGCGCGACCATGGCGCGGGGCGACAGCACGCCGCGGTCGATGTTCATGACGGCGGCGGTGCCGGTGATCGGCTTCGACTGCGAATAGATGCGGAAGATGGTGTCGCGGGCGATCTTGCGCCCGGATTCGACGTCGGCATAGCCGCTTTCCGTGTAGAAAATCTCCTCGCCCTTGTGGATGACCATGACGGACGCGCCGGCGTATTCGCCGCGGTCGACGGATTCGTTGAGCAGACCGGAGAGCCGTTTGAGTTCGGGATTCATGCTGTGTCTCCTGTGGAATTTGGAAAGTGAATTGCTTTTCTTGAACGGGGGATGAGGTTACTTTTCGGCGATCTCCATGGGGGCGAACGTGCCGTCGCAGGCGAAGACGTTCTTGCCGTCCGGGGTGTGGCCGACCGCGCGGAAGCTGTCGCCATTGATTTCGCCCGTGGTGACGATGGTTTCGCCGAGGCGGAGCGCGAAGTTGAAGTTGACGCGGATGGAGTTCACGCGGACGGGGTAGCCGAGCTTGGCGGCGAGCCAGTCCTGCGCGAACATCGGGTAATGCGCGTTGTTCACATGGTTGTTGTAGTCGATCTTGGACTGGCCGATGTCGGTGCGGACGGGGTCGGAGCCGGGCGCGGGATCGAGCTTGCCCCAGTCCTCGAAGAAGATCGGCTTGTCGGGATTCGAGGGGAACTTGCCTGTGACGTCGTCGGGGGAGACGGGGCGCAGGTTCGCGAGCTTCAGCATGAGCCAGTAGCTGCTGGCGGTGGCGATGCGCTGCCCCGTGGCGGGGTCGGAGAGCTCGAACTGGCGCATGGCGAAGAGACGGTGGACGCCGCTGGGCCAGGTCGTCAGGCGAACGGAATCGGCGCGCGGGGGCAGGGAGTCGAACTTGATCATGAGTCGGGAGAGGACCCAGGTGATGCCGAGTCGGCGCAGGTCGTGGATGCCGACGCCGAGGAGTTCGGCGTGGGCTCCGGCGATGTCCTGCATCAGGTCGAACGCCGCACCGAGGCGGAGCCGTCCGTCCGGGCCGATGGCGTGGAGCTGCGTGGGGTATTCGCGGGTGATTGCAGCGGGTTTCCCCTCGAAATACGGGTTGCCGTTGTGGATGACGTCGGCGGGTTCGTTCGTATTGAGAGAGCCGGGTTCGGTGCTCATGGTTCATTTTCCTTTCGTTGAGCTTTTTCTTTACGGATGCCGTCAGCGAGGAGCGAGATCAGCGCCTCCTGTTCCGGGGCGATGCCGGACCGCAGGACACGGCGCGCGTTTCCGCCGTAGATCACGCCGAGGAGCGAGGTGTTCAGGCGCGACACGACGGCGCCGTCCGGGCCGTTCGTGACGCTGACGGTGCAGGGGATCAGGGCGGGCAGGACGAGGCCGTGGTCCGGGTCGTCCATGAGGCCGCGCGCGTGCGTGCGATTGCAGAGTTTCCAGTTGTAGAGGGCGCGCCCGTCCGAGGGCAGGGGCAGGGAACACGCCTCGCGCGAGGATTTCCAGCCGGATTCCGCCGGCATGGCGTTCTCGAACGCGTCGTCGAAATCGTCGGCGGTGAGGCCGGGGAATTCATAGGAGACGATGAGGTTGTGGCGGAGGTAGAGGAATCCGGCGCAGAACATGGTGGCGGCCCCGGCGATCACGCCGAGGAGGAACGCCGCGAGCACGGGATTCTTTTTCCGGGGGCTTTTTTGAGCTGTTTTCTGTTCGTTCAGCGGTTCCATGAGTAGTCCTTTCCATCCAGCGCGCGCCGGATGTTTTCGAGCTGGATGCGGAAGTCGGCGGTTTCGCGGCGCCAGAACTCGCGCGTGCCCCAGTCGGGGTACTGCGAGCGGAACCCGGCGTCGCCGGACTGCACGGCGCACCAGGAGAGGAAGTGCATCATGCGCATGGCGCGGAGGGGTTCGACGAGGCTGAGCGAGGCGCGGTCGAACGGACGGAAGACCTCGTAGGCGGCGAGGATCACGTCGAGCTCGCGTTTGGATTCGGAGAGCGTGCCGGGGAGCAGCAGCCAGAGGTCCTGCACGGGCGGCCCCGTGACCATGTCGTCGAAGTCGATGGCCATGAGCCCGGTGCCGGGCCGGTCGAGCACGTTCGCGCGGTGGAAATCGCCGTGAATGCGGATCATGGCTTCGTCCGGCGGATAGACCGCTTCCGCAAGGTCGAGGATGGCGTCGCAGAGGTCGATCAGTTCCTGTTCGCACGAGGGGTCGACCGCGCCGGATTCGAAGATGCGGCGCATGGCGGCCTCGGCGAAGTTCGCGGGCGTCATGCGGAGCCGGTGAGGGGCGGCGCGGCGTTCGCCGCAGGCGTGGATGCGTCCGAGCAGGGACCCGACGCGTTCGAGCGTTTCGTCCTGTTCGAGCTCGACCTCGCGGCCCCTCATGCGCGGGAAAATGGCGAAGAACACGCCGTCGAGCTCGCCGAGTGTGGAGTCCGTTTCAAGCTCGTAGGGCGGCACGACGGGGATCTCCTCGCCGTCGCAGTCCCACAGGAACTCGTGTTCCTCCAGGATCGCCTCGCGTGTCCAGCGTCCGGGGCGGTAGAACTTGACCACGAGGCGTTCGCCGGTGGCGGCCTCGATCTCGTAGACGCGGTTGATGTAGCTGGGCAGGGCGGAGGCCAGCCCGGTCAGACGGCACGCGAGGGCGTCCTCCAGCGCGGGCAGAAAATACTCCGGCGTGATGCGGTCGAATCCGGCCGCACCGGATGATTCACTGCCCCGCGGATGGTTTATGGGCACATCTATTAATTGGGGATCGGCGGCTTTTCGCATCTGAATAAAGTCCGACGGGAAAGATTTTCGGTGGTTACCGTTCAGGTAGCCACACTTCAAATCTTTCCGCATCGTCTTTTTGTCCATTTGCTGAAAAACCATCCGACCAAATTAATAGAAGTACCCTCATGGGAGGCCTCGTTTTCGGCTCAGAGGGATTCGCGGTCGGCGACCCATTGGCGCATCGCCTTTTCGGTGGCGATGTTCTTTCCGTTCATGACGGCCGCGGCGAATTTCTTGAAGTAGGCGTTGAAGACGGTGTGGAGGATATTCAGGTTGGAGACGCGTTCCTCGAAGGCGGATTCGCGTTCCATCTCCTCGCCGGCCGGGAGTTTCACGGAGCCGAACGTGAACGCGTCGGCGTCGAACGTGAACGACCATTTGTCGACCTCGGCGTCGCCGCCTTCGCGGGCGAAGGAGACACGAGCCTTGCGGAGCTTCTTGCCGCTGGAAAGGGCGGCCTTCGCCTCGCCGGAGGCAAGAGGATTGCCACGCTTGACGACGCTTTCGCCGGAACCGGCGAGGTCGGGGTCCTTGGTCTTGCCGGGGGAATACGCGAGCGTGAGCGGGCCTTCGATCGCGAGCACGAAATCGCCGAGGTCGCCGACGGAGCACGCGCCGCCGTTTACTTCGGATTCGTACCAGAGCCAGGTCAGGAAATCGCGTCCGGGCTGGGGTTCGTCCATGCCGGATGCGAGGTTGGTGAGCGTGAGCGGGGGCAGGTCGGTCTCGTTCTTCTTCAGGAGTGTCACCATAAGCTCGTCGAAGGAGATCGGCACGGGTTCGACGTCCAGTCCGAGCGCGCGGGTGAACTCCTGCACGAAGACGTCGAACTTCGCGAGCGAGGCGGCGCCGAAATACAGCACGTTCGCGGCGGTGTCGACCACGAACGGCGTGGCGGAGATTGTGGGGACCATCTTCGGCATCAGGGATTCGATCGCCGCTTCCTTAATCATCTTCTTTTCCTTGCGCGGAACGAAGAGGCAGTCGTTCGTCTGCATGTAGGCGAGCTCGTCGCGGCGGCAGACGGCGTTCAGGAGCTGGGACGGGACCTTGCGTTCAGTCTTGCGGAGGTTCAGGTAGGGGAATCCGCCGCACATGGAGGTTGTGTCGTCGATTTTGCTTTCGAGCAGATGGCGTCCGCTGACCCAGCCGAGGACGGGCTCGTCCTTCACGTCGTCGAGCTTTCCGGCGGAATGTTTCGCGAAGAGTTCCAGGTAATTCTCCGGCATCGGGTTGCGGAGCGGGCAGATCATGAGGGAGATGCTTCCGGTTTCAAATGACATGATGTATCCTTTCAATCTGATCGGCGGGCGTGAAAAGGAAAAGCCGCGCCGTGGCGGGTGAAAATGAGATAATTACTGTATCACGGAATGGCTTTTTTCGCAAGTGCCGGACCCGTTTTTTTCGAAAAAAGACGGGACGAAAAAACGCGGCGGGCAACTTTGGTCCAAAGCAATCCACCCCGGAAAATCCGACCGTTTTTCAGACTCCCGAACGGTTCCGGCTGCGACGATCCGTTGCTGCAACGGTTACTTCGCGCCTTTGGAAATCATGAATTTACGGAGATCCCGGTAATCTCTGACGAAGAAAAGCGGCGTGCGGCCGGTCTCGTTCAGCTCGTTGATATTGAGCCCCTTCGAGAGGAGATACTCGACGGTCTCGATACTGCCGCCGGATGCCGCATAGTGCATGGCCGTCCAGCCGCGGTTGTCCCTGTCGGTATAGCTCACTTTCTTGTCGACGAGGTATTTTAAGACATCCAGCTTATTGCTTCTTGCCGCATAGTGCATGGCGGTCGCGCCGAAGTCGTCCTTGTCCAGCAGATTGGCGCCCTTTTCCGCAAGATACTTGATGGTGTCAAGGTTGCCGTTTTCGGCAGCAAAATGAATCACGGATCTGCTGAAAAGAGTATCCTGTGCCTTGATGTCCGCGCCGTGTTCGATCAGGAAACGCACGACAGCGGTATCGCCGTTTTGCGCGGCGAAATGCAGCGCGGTCATTCCGTCCGAGTTCGCGGCGTCGTTGACGTCTCTGGGAAGGAGTTCGACGGGGATATGTTCAAGGTCATTGAGAATTTCTTTTTTTTCTTTTTTTTTGCTGGAAACATCGCCGGAGTCGTAGTTTGCATCCGCATAACGTTCGCCGCCGTCGTCTTCCTCGTCTTCCTCGTCTTCCTCATCTTCCTCGTTTCCGATATATTGAAGCGCTTCCGGAGTTTTCAGGCCGAGGGCGTTTTTCAGCGCGATGATATGTTCCTCGTCGGAGTCGTAATAGAGCTTGTCCTGACGGCGCCGCTGTTCTTTCAGGGACTCCACAAGCGACCAGTTGATGGCTTTGATGGAGGCGCCGTGTTCGACCAGGAACGTGACTTCCTCCACCCCGGCATATTTCGCCGCGAAATGGAGCGGTGTTTCCTTCTTTTTCGTCAGTTTGTTCGGGTCGGCGCCGCGCTGGAGCAGCGATTCGACCAGTTTCTCGTTGCCGCTTATTGCGGCGTAATGGATGGCGGTACGGCCTTCATTGTCGGGCAGGTTGATTTCGGCGCCGCGCTGAAGGAGCTGTTCGGCGAATTCCTTGTGTCCGCCGCGGCAGGCCAGATGGAGGAGCGTCATGCCGTCCTTGTCCCTGATGCCGAAGTCGGCATTGTGGTCGAACAGCCAGGTCGCCTCGTCGAAAAAACCGTTCGAGGCAAGATACCATGTGAGCGCGTCGGGACAGAACGTGCAGTCGGTCTTTTCGCCGGATTCCTTTTCCGCGACCATGATGGTAAGAAGTTCCAGCAATTCCGGTTCGCCGAATGTGCTGTGTCCGGCAAGTTTGTCGAACCGGGCCTGCGCCGTGGTCGGCAGGGGCTGTGCCGCGAAGAGTATGGCCGCGGAGAAAAGGATGCAGAGAGAAAGGAACGCTTTGGACATGACAGACACTCCGGAAAGGATATCGATCTCAAAAAAAGTTTTTATATATTATACAACACAGAAAAAAAAAGTCAAGCGAAAACGGAAAACTTGTCCATTTCCGCCTGAAAAAAACGGGCTTTTTCCGTCCATTCAGATTGCCTGCCGTCGTGCCGGAAAAAAACAGGCCGTCCCTTCGGTTTGCCGGAAGACGCGCTATTCGCGAACAATTCGCGGACATTTCCCCGACTTTTGCAAGGGGCGACCTTGACTTTTCGTGATTTGGCATTAAATTAATGTTTTGTATTTTCATCTGAAACAAATTTGCACCAATAGAGGTCAAGCAACCCATGATCATTCAGAAAATGAACAACGTGCTGGTGAAGCACGGAAAAGTCACATTTGCCATTTTTACCGGAGTCGTCATCGTCTCCTTCGTTTGGTTCTTCACGCCGGGCGTGGACGGATCGCTGCTGTTCGGCGGAAACGTCGGCATGGGCTCCCAGTACGGATCCGTGCTCGGGCATAAAGTCACCTACGGCGATGTGGGCGAAGCCCGCCAGGTCGCTTCCCTGGTCAGGGGCGCATCCTACGGACTGTCTCCCCAGCGCGTGCAGTCGCTGGACGAGGACGCCTCGTTCCAGGCCGCGCTCATGCTGAAGGCCGCCGACGTCCTGAACATCCAGGCCAGCGACAAGGAAGTCGCGGACGTGATCCATGCCCTGCCGGCGTTCCAGAAGGACGGCAAGTTCTCTCAGGAGCTTTACACCAAGTACAAAAACGAATGCCTCGCGCCCGCGGGCCTCGGCTTCTCCGACCTCGAAGAGGCGATCCGCTCCATGATCCGCATGGAAAAGGTGCCGATGCTGACGGCCGCGAACGTGATCGTGTCGGACGGCGAGGCGGAAACCGGCATCGAATCCCTGCTTCAGAAGATCACGTACCACATGGTCACGTTCGACCCCGAGTCGTTCGAGGACCAGGTGAAGCTCGAAGACGCCGAGATCCAGGATTTCTACGCGGCCAATCCGAGCCTCTTTATGAGCGAGCCGGAATCCGACGGACTGCTCGCGTTCGCCGAATACACGGTGAAGAAGAACGAGGTGACCGAGGAACAGCTGAAGGATTACTACGAGCTCCGGAAAGCTCTCTTCGTCAAGGACGACGGCACGGAAAAGACGTTCGACGAGGCGAAGGAGGACATCCGCAAGGAGCTTGAGGTCACGGTCGAACGCGACGAAGCGGAAGCGAAGGCGCGCGCCTTCAACAAGTCGTTCCGCGAAGCCATCCGCGAAGACAAGGACGCCTTCCTTGCCGATCCGCAGAAGCTCTTCCGCGACGAGGCGGAAAAGGCCGGGCTGAAGATTTCCGAAATCAAGAACCTCACCTCCAAGACGTCGGCGGACGAGGAACTCCACATCGACGGCCAGCTCGTCAATGCCGTCACGATCCTGAAGAACGTCGGCTCCTACACCAACCTGCTGACCGGCGAACACGGCGTGTCCATGTTCCTGATGACCGCCCGCCGCCCGTCCGTGGTCCAGCCGTTCGACGACGTGAAGGACGTCGCGCGGAAACGCCTCACCTCCCAGCGCGAATACGCCCTGGCGGAAGAAGCCGCCTCCCAGCTCGCGCTGAAGGCGCTGGAACTGAAGGACGCCTCCGCGGAGATCGAAGAGCTTGTGAAATCCCTGAAAGGCACCTGGCATGCCGAAGTCACGAAGACCCGCTACGACATCGAAGGCAATCCGTACCTGCCGTGCATGAACGAGATCCTCACCACCGACGCCGGCAAGCTTTCCTCCCCCGACCGGCAGTTCGGATTCCCCGCGTTCGCCTTCGTGTCCGCCCATACGCCCGCCACGGCGGAGGAGATCGCGGAAAAGAAGGAAACGCTTGTCCGCGAGCTGAAATACCGCAAGCAGGAAGTCGTGAGCCGCGGACTTCAGTCCTGGGTGTTTTCCTCCGCTTCGGTCGTCAACCGCGGACGGAACCAGGAATAATCCAACTTTTTCCCGCAGAAGCGAAGGAGACACGGATCCCATGAAAGACATGCGAATCGGAATCGGCTACGACGTTCACCGTATGGCGCCGGAACGCGATTTGATGCTCTGCACCTGCCATATCCCGAACGAGACCGGACTCGACGGACACAGCGACGCCGACGCACCGGTCCATGCCCTGATCGACGCCATGCTCGGCGCGCTCGCGCTCGGCGACATCGGGCAGCATTACCCGGACGACGATCCGCAGTACCTCGGCGTATCCGGCGAAACCTTGCTCAAAAAGACGCTCTCCCTGCCTGAATTCCAGGGGTGGCGGATCGGCAACGCCGACATCACGATCATCGCGCAGAAACCGAAGCTCGCCCCGTATGTCCCGAAGATGCGGGAAGCCCTGGCTGCGGTCCTCGGCATCGGCGCCGACCATGTCTCCATCAAGGCGAAGACCGCCGAAGGGCTGGATTCCGTCGGGCACTGCCAGGCGATCGAGGCGCACGCCGCCGTGATCCTCTTCCCGAAGGAAGAAAACTGATTTAAAAGGAAAGGTCCGCCGTTATGCTGGAAGGATTGGCCGGAAACAAACTGAAGACGCTGGCGACCGCATGCCAGGACGTGACCCGCCTCGTCTGGAAGGACCTTGAAGAAAAAGGTTTGCCTGCGGATAAATTCCTGTCCGAGTTCTTCCGCCTCAACCATAAGTACGGCTCGCGCGACAGGCACGCCATCACGAGTAGCGTTTTCGCGTTCTTCCGCTGGAAGGGCGTCCTCGAAAAACTGTTCGACATCGACCATGAAAACATCCCCGGTCCGGCGCTCTCCGCGGCGCTTGCCGCCGACGATCCGTCCTGCCCCGTGTTCCCGTTCTGGTGCGACGTGGCGCCGGACGTGCTGGCGGCGATGAAGGACCCCTTCGAACGCATCCGCACTGTGACGAACAACGACGTGGAACTGGACGTGTACGACCTGGTCCCCGAGTGGATGCCGGACGAAGTGCCGGAACAGAGCCGTCAGGCGTGGCTGGAAGGCCTAGCCTCCCATTCCCCCCTGTGGCTCCGTGCGCAGAATATCACGGCGAACGACCTGATCCGCCGCCTTGCCGCGCAGGATATTCAGGCGGAACGCGGCTCCGAGGTGCTTGTGGACGCCGTGCGCGTGAAAACGCCGCATGCGCATCCCGACAAAGTGAAGGGCCTCCCCGGAAACTTCGAGGTGCAGGATTTCTCGTCCCAGTGCATCGTGTGGCCCGCGGATCCCCAGCCGAAGGAAAAATGGTGGGACTGCTGCTGCGGCGCCGGGGGCAAGGCGCTCCAGCTCGCATCTCTGGGCGGCAGGAAAGTGCATGTTTTCGCTTCCGATATTCGCCAGGACGTGCTGGAACAGCTGAAAAAACGTATGCTGGCCGCAAAGCTCCGCAATATCGTGATAACAACTCCGCTGAACGGTTCGCTGCACGAATACGACGGCGTGCTGGTCGATGCGCCGTGTTCCGCCTCGGGACGCTGGCGCCGGAATCCCGAAATGCGCTGGATCTTCAAGCAGGAGGAGCTTCCGAAACTCGCCAGAACGCAGTTCGCGATCCTGGACAAGGCGGCGAACACGGTCCGGCCCGGCGGCAAACTCGTCTACGGCACCTGCTCTGTCTTCGACATCGAAAACATGGGCGTGGTGAAGCGTTTCCTGCAGGCGCGCCCGGATTTCAAGCTCAAGCCGTTCAAGAATCCGCACGACGGCACTAAGACGGATGGCACGCTGACGACTCTGCCCTGCCACGCAGACTGCGACTGCTCCTTCACCGCGCTCTTCGTCCGCAACGGGGGCAAATGAACGGTACGCCGTTGAACGGGCTTTCCGTCCCGGACGCCCACGCGCACGGCATCCCCGGCGCGGATGACGGCGTGTTCCGCCTGCGGAATGTCGGCGATCCCTCATACCCCGTTCCTGAAGATTTCTTCTTTTCCGCCGGGATCCATCCCTGGGACGCCGGAAAATATGAACTCGCCGCGTTCGCTCCGCTGTTCGATTCGCCCCGCTGTCTCGCCATCGGCGAATGCGGACTCGACCGCACCTCGGAGGCTCCGCTGCCGCTTCAGATGAAGGTCTTCGAGGCGCAGATCGTGGAATCCGTCCGGCGCGGCAAGCCGCTGGTCGTTCACTGCGTGCGATGTTTCCCTGAACTCCTGTGCCTCAAATCCTCGCTTGCTTTGGATGCGTCCGACTGGGTGATTCACGGATTCCGCGGGACGAAGCGCAAGGCGTTCGACCTGCTGGACGCGGGCTGCACGCTGTCGTTCGGCGCGGGTCTGCTCCGCGACGCCGGAAACATGGAGTATTTCGCGGAGATCCCGCTCGACCGCATCCTGCTTGAGACGGACGAGTCGCCGGAGCTTCTCGGGCAGATCTTGTCCGAAGCCGCCGCGATGCACCTGCTGCCGCCGTCCGAATTCGCCTCCGCCGTCCGTGCCAACTTCGAAAGGATATTCCGCCATGACCCCGTCTGACCTTGATCCCGCCCCGGAATGGCTGGGGCGCATGCTCGCGCTCGAAACACCCGAAACTGTCGAAACGATCCGGCGTTCGCAGGTGCTTTGCGTCGGCCTCGGCGGGGTTGGGGGGCTTGCCGCCGAACTCGTCGCGCGGCTGGGCGTCGGCGCGATGACGATCGTGGACGGCGACGCGGTGGAGCCGACCAACATCAATCGTCAGATCCCCGCGCTCACGAGCACGGTCGGGCAGTCGAAAGCGATCGTCATGGCGGACCGCCTCATGGATATCAACCCCAAGCTCAAGCTGACCGTGATGGAGCGTTTCCTTTCGCCGGACGACATGCCCGGCGTGCTCAATACCGGGCGTTACGACTGCGTGTTGGACGCCATCGACTCCGTGCCGTCGAAGATCGCGCTCCTCGCCGAGTGCATCCGGCGCGGCGTCCCCGTAGTCAGCGCCATGGGCGCGGGACTTCGCACCGATCCCGGAGCGATCCGCTGCGGCGACATCTCGGAAACGAGCGTGTGTCCGCTCGCGAAACTCGTCCGGAAAGGACTTCGCGAACTCGGATTCGAGCACGGCGTGACAGCGGTCTATTCTACGGAGACGCCGCGCAAGCCGAAGCTTGACGAGGCTGGCCGCCCGCCGATCGGCACGGTGTCGTTCATGCCCGCGGCGTTTGCCGTTCAGTGCGCTGCGGCGGTCTACCGGATCCTGAGCCGCTGATCCTGCTTTGTTTCCCGAATTCCTTTTATGGTTAAGGAACGTGTTTCCTTTCGCGGAGCGCGTATTCCTATGGAAAAAAGCGGAAAAAGACGGAAAAACGGATTGATTTTTCCGGAAATACTGCTATGTTTCAGGTAGAATCATGTTTTAAACTCTCCAAACAACTCCATCAACCATAATTCAGAAAGGATGACGGTATGTCGCCGAAAACAGCTTTCATCGGTCTGACGACGACGTTCGCACTGACGATGGGCGTAGTCTTCGCTCAGCAGGGCCAGCGTCCCAGACAACAGCAACCCCAGCAGGGAGC
>JBGUKB010000030.1:0-14653 GCA_045114235.1 Victivallales bacterium | reverse complement strand
TGGGCGGCGGTCCCGGTGGCGGCGGCTTCGGCGGCGGCGGTGGCGGCCGTGGCGGCTTCGGCGGCGGTAATACCGGCGGCGGCGCGACAGCTTCCTTCGGCGGCGGCAATGCCGGCGGCGGCGCTGCCCGTACCGGCGGCAATGCAGGCGGTGCGACTCGTACCGGCGGCGGTGGCGGCTTCGGCGGCGGTAATGCCGGCGGCGGCCGTGCAGGCGGCGGTGGCGCAGGCGGCTTCGGCGGCGGCCGCGGCGGCAGATAATCCAACCGTCAAAACCTTGATACCGAACAACCAACTTACCTGATTCAGAAACATAACAAAAAAACCGGCACTGCCGGGAACAATTACATAAGAAACGGAACCTCAAAGATGAAGAGACAGATTTGCACAACCCTCACCGGTGCGGCATTCGCTTCCTTCCTGCTCGTTTTGCCCCAGATGACGAGCGCGGCGGATGAGGCGGAAAACTCCGCTTCCGCTCAGGCGGAAGGCGCGGCGACCCCCGCAATCGAACAGATCAGCGAAGGCAAGATCCTGGAGGACAAGGATAACGGCAAGGTCGTGATCCTGGAGGACCCCAGCGCCGACAAGATCACAGTCGAAGAGACTTCGATCGTCACGCCCGGCGAGAACGGCGAAGTCGAAGTCAGAAACGTCGTGGTCGTGAACGCCCCGTCCGATGAGGTCGAGAGCGTCGAGGCCGCCGCGGAAGAAGAGATCGAAGCCGCCGAAAAGGGCGATTCCACCTGGCTCGGCCGTTTCTTCGCGGCCATCGGCCTGGGCGACGATCCCGGCGACGGTGAAGGCAATAAAAACGACCCCGCCCACAAGTTCCGTTTCCTCTACCATGACAAGTACGAGGGCGAGGACATCACGCTTCTCCCCCAGTCCATTCCGGAAGAGATGATCGTTACCGACCGCGAGGTGTCCCGCGACCTGGCGACGCCCGAACAGATCGAATCTGTTGAAACCCCTGTCCAGTATGAAAAAGACGATGAGGCCGCCGAAAAGAAGGAAGTCCCCTTCTACGAGGCAATCCTGATCGACGAGGAGATCGAAGGCGGCGGAGGCGGCGACGAGGAAATCGCCGTGAACATCGTGTTTAACAGCGCTCCGATCATGGACGTGATCCCGGCGTTCGCCGACGCCCTCGGGTTCAACTTCGTGATCGACACCGACATCCGCAGTTTCGTGACCTTGAACCTGAACTCCACGATGACAAAGCGCGACCTGTGGGCGGCGTTCGTCTCCCTCACGGAAAACGCCGGCGTCAAGATCGCCGTCGAGAACTCCGGCCTGCTCCGCATCCTCCCGCCGAGCAAACTCAGCTCCCGTGCGAAACTCGACAAATCCGAGATCTGCTTCTATCCGCTGAAGTTCGCCAGCGCGCAGGAAGTCATCAACCAGATCCGTCCGTTCCTCAGCAGCACCGCGACCTGCATCCAGGTCCAGCGCCCGAACGCCGTTCTCCTCATCGATGACCGCGACAACATCCGCAAGCTCTCCGATCTGCTCGACATCCTCGACGAGAACCCGCGCGTCAAATGGCCGCGCGTGGTCGTCCCCTGCGAGAACATCCTCCCGAGCAAGATCGCCGAAGAACTCCGCGAGGTCCTCCCGACCCTCGGGTTCGTGGTGAAGCAGCTCAACGAAAACAACGAACAGCCCGGCTCCGTGAAGATCACGTCCATCGACCGTCTCCAGCTCATCGTCGCCAGCGCCGCCACCAAGGAGGCCGCGCAGGAGATCCGCAACTGGATCGAGATCCTCGACGGCACGATCTCCCTCGACCAGGAACGCATCTTCGTCCACAAGGTCATGTACACCAAGTCCGAGCAGCTCATGCAGGCCCTGGCGGTGCTCTACAACATGACCGGCACGTCGCTGACGATCGACGAGGACGGCAGCAACCGCACGCAGTCCGTCAACGGCACCGGCACCACGCGTACCAACAACAACACCAACCGCAACAGCCAGTATTCCGAATACAGCTCGACCACGACCGACCAGAAGTCCAACGTCTTCGAGACACCCGTGAAGATCTTCTCCGACGGCGCCCTGAACCGCCTGGTCATCCGTACCACGCCGAGAACCTACGCCTCCATCAAGGCGCTCCTCGACCGCCTCGACGTCGTGCCCGCGCAGGTCCTCCTGCAGGTCACCATCGCCGAAGTCACGCTCGACGATTCCATGCAGTTCGGCCTCGAACTCGCGGCCGCCAGCAGTTGGGGCGGCAACATGATGTCGATGAGCACCAAATGGTCCGATCTCGACCCGGATACCGAGGAGACGGGCATCGATGCGCGCCAGACCGGCTACTCCTTCATGCTTGCCGATCCGAGCGATCCGAACAACAAGCTGGGCTATCTCCGCGCTTACGCCGGCGATGACAAGTACAAAATCGTCGCCAGCCCGCAGCTCCTGGTCTCCAGCAACACCGAAGCCACAATCAGCGTCGGCGAACAAACTCCGTACGTCGGCAGCACGGTGACCGACACCAGCAGTTCCGGATCCCTCCTCACCAGCACGTCCTACAAGGATTCCGGTATCAAGCTGGTCGTGACCCCGCAGGTGACCAGCACCGACCTCATCACCCTGAAGCTGAACCAGTCCCTCTCCGCCGCGCAGATGATGGTCGTCTCCGGCACGACGTCGGCGCCGAAGCTCACCACCCGTGAAGTCGACACCTCCATGACGATCCACAACGGCCAGACCATGATCATCGGCGGCCTGATCGAGGAAACGGGCACCGACTCCCTGCAGTCCCTCCCGATCATCAACGAGATCCCGCTCCTCCGCAGGCTCTTCGGCAACACCAAAACCGAACTCGCCCGCACCGAGATCCTCATCATGATCACCGGCCACATCATCAACGAGAAGAGCCGCGTCGAAGACATGATCCGCCGTTACAACGACGCCCTCGAAGCCATCAACGACTTCGAAGACAACCTGGGCAGCTCCGCCGACGGCCACTACAAGAAGGCCAGCTCCCGCATGTTCACTCTTGACTGAGGTCCTTACCCATGACGAATGAAATCAACTCGTTCCCCGATATGCGGGCCAAACTCCGCGAGCGCCTCGCCGCGCTCTCGGAGGAGTACCCCTCCGCAGATGCCTCCGCGGCCGATCTGCGCGATGCGGACTCCAATCTGGTCAGAGCGGGGACCATCAGCGAACAGCAGCTGACGGAGATCTATTCCGAGTGCTACGGCATCCCGGCCCCGGACGAGAACGATCTCCGGATGCCCGATCCGTACCCGAACGCGCCGCAGGAATTCCTGAACGCCAACCTGTGCGTCCCGTACGAGTGGTCCGACGAAAACAAGACCATGCTCTTCCTGGTCGCGGACCCGTACTCCATCGAGCACATCACGTTCCTGGTCAGCAAGAGCTGGCGCATGACCGTCAGCTTCCAGTTCGTCCGCCGGACGTACCTGGAGCGCATGCTCTCCCGCCTCCAGAACATCGACGAGGAGGAGGAATTCCACGAGTCCGACGACGAAGCCTCCCTGCGCAGCATGGCCGGCGAGGCGAAGATCGTCCGTCTGGTGAACGACATTTTCACGCGAGCTCTGGAAGACGGTGCATCCGACATTCACGTGGAACCCGGCGAAGACGCCGTAGTCGTGCGCTGCCGAATCGACGGCGTGCTCCGCGAGATCATGAGCTGCCCGCTCAACCAGTTCCCTGCCATCGCCTCCCGTATCAAGCTGATCGGCGGCCTGAACATCGCCGAAAGCCGTCTTCCTCAGGACGGCCGTACCAACGTGAAGCTCGGCCACGAGGAACTGGACATGCGTATCAGTACGCTGCCGATCCTCACCGGCGAATCCATCGTGCTCCGACTCCTCAACCAGGACGCCCTGACCTTCGACCTGAAGACGCTCGGCATGTCGGACGCCAACCTCCGCGACTTCGAGAAGCTCATCAGCATCCCGTACGGCATCATCCTGGTCGTGGGCCCCACCGGAAGCGGCAAGACGACGACCCTGTACAGCGTGATCAACCAGCTGAACGACAACAAGAAAAAGATCATCACCATCGAAGACCCCGTCGAATACAAGACGGCGGGCCTTTGCCAGATGCAGGTGAACGAAAAGATCGGCGTGACGTTCGGCGCGGGCCTCCGCTCCATCGTGCGTCAGGACCCCGACATCATCCTCGTCGGCGAAATCCGCGACCGCGAGACCGCCGACATCGCCATCAACGCAGCCCTCACCGGCCACCTGGTTCTGAGCACGCTGCACACCAACGACGCCGTCGGCGCCGTCACGCGACTCCTCGATATGGGCGTCGAACCGTTCCTGGTCTCCTCCGCGCTTTACGGCGTGCTGTCCCAGCGACTCGTCCGCAAGATCTGCACGGTCTGCGGCGGCTCCGGGTACATCGGAGTCCCGATGGGCCAGAAGGGCGACGCGACGAACCGCTGCAAACGCTGCGGCGGCACCGGGTTCAAGGGACGCTCCGGCGTCTTCGAGCTCCTGACCGTGACCGACGACCTGCGCGCCGCCGTGATCCGTGAAGAGGACAGCAGCGTGCTGCAGGCGATCGCCGTCAAGCACGGCATGCGCACCCTCCGTCAGGACGCGGACGAGAAGGTCCGCCTCGGCATCACGACGATGGAAGAAGCCAACCGGTCCGTAGCGGACATGTAATCACAGGAGAGAAGCCGCATGGGTCTGTATAAATATCTGGCGTCCTCGGGCCGCGACAAGCCGGCCGAGGTGCTGATCGAAGCCGACAACCAGAACGAAGCTCTGAGCAAACTCCGTTCGCGCCGCCTGATCCCGATCCAGTATCTGGGCGAGGCGTCCATGAACACCGGCGGCAAGCTGAAGCTTTTCGGAAACAGCGGCATCGACACGTTCGCGTTCACGCGGCAGCTCTCTCCGCTGCTGAGTTCGTACATCCCGCTGGAACGCGCCCTGGCGATCATCGCCGAAGGCTCGGACGACCCGCGGCAGAAATCCTTCGTGAACAACATGCGCCAGGGCCTCCACGAAGGCAAGAAGTTCTCCGAACTCATCCGTTCCCAGGGCTCGCTCTTCCCCGACTACTACGCGAACCTGATCGAATCCGGCGAAGAGTCCGGCTGCCTTCCGGAAGTGCTGGTCCAGCTGTATAAGTTCATGGGCGAGACGCGCGACCTGAAAGGGTTCATCGTGTCGAACTCGATCTATCCGTCCGTGATCCTCGGCATCGTGCTGATCGTGGTGATCCTGCTGTTCACCGTGTTCGTGCCGAAGTTCGCGAACATCTTCGCGGACATGGGGCGCGAGACGCCGCCGTCGCTGAACCGCCTCCTGGCGTTCAGCGCGTTCGCGAAGTGGGCGTGGTGGATCATCCCGCTGCTGATCGTCGGCGGCTGCTTCGCCTACATCCAGATCTTCGGCAAGAAGCAGTTCGACTACGTGACCAGCAAGCTGAAGCTGAAGATACCGCTGATCGGGCGCATCATCTCCGACCTGGAGATGTGCCGCTACATCCGCACCTTGTCGATCATGACCGCGAACCATGTGGAGATCATCCGCACGGTGAGGATCGCCGGACGCATCATCCACAACCCGGTCGTGGCGGAACCTTTCCAGCCCATCGCCGACAAGCTGAAATCCGGCCAGAAACTCTCCGCGACGCTTCAGGGCAACCCGTTCGTGCCGCGCGAAACCGTCCCGATGCTCCGCGTCGGCGAGGAATCCGGCAACGTCAGCGACATGCTGGTGCGCATCGCCGACAACCTGGAAAACGACACCCGCGCGAAGATCAAGCGCCTGCTGAGCCTCTTCGAGCCCGCGGTGATTCTGCTCCTGGCGTCGGTCGTGCTTCTGGTCGTGGTCTCGATCTTCCAGGCCATGATGGACCTGAACGCGGTCGAGTAAAATCCTGACACAAGAAAAGAATCTGAACAAATCATCCCAATCATCAAAGGAGATACCCCCATGAAAACGCAAAAACAACGCCGCAGAGTTACACCGTTCACCCTCATCGAAGTCGTGGTCGTGATCGTGATCCTCGTCACGCTGGCGTCCGTCGCCACCCCGATGTACATGAACTACATCAAGAAGAGCAAGGTCGCGACGGCCAAAACGCAGATCAAGCTCCTCGACGATGCGCTGCAGCAGTACAAGCTCGACGTCGGCACCTATCCGTCCGACCTGCAGGGACTCATGGAGAATATCGACCAGTCCGAAAAGTGGGACGGCCCCTACATCAAGCCGAGAGTCCCGCTGGATCCCTGGGGCGGCGAATACCAGTACATCTTCCCCGGCGAACACGGTGAATTCGACATCTACTCCTTCGGCGCCGACGGACAGGAAGGCGGCGAGGGCGAATACGCCGACCAGACCAACTGGGAACTGTGATCTCCTGAAACGCAGCAATACCCCCGCATAACGGGAGTCCAAGTACGAAAATGTCGAGACGGAAACCATTTACACTTGTCGAAGTCGTGGTCGTGATCGTGATCATGGTTTTGACCGGAGCGGTAGCCGTCTCGGCGATGCGTACGGACTCCACGTCCCGTCTCATCCGGCGCACCACCGCGGATTTCCGCTCCCTCTGCTCCCGCGTCCGCTACAAGGCAATGGAGACGGGCGAGGACCGCATGGTCGTGTACGACCCGGAACAGCGCATGTTCAACATGGCGCGCCCCGTGCGGAACCAGGAAGAGTACCTGGAGTACGAGGACGGATTCGTGGTCCTGGACGGCGCGAGATGGGAGCTCCCCGAGGAATTCGAGCTGACGACCGACGAAAACCGTCCGCTTGAGGTCTTCCGGTTCTACCCGGACGGCGGCGCTTCCGGCAAGTGGAACCTGAACCTCGCGATCGCGGGCAAGGACCTCGTGATGGAGATCGGCGTCGCGAAGCTGACCGGCGCGGTCGTTTCGCGCGAGAAGGGGCGGAACGAATGATGAACCGGCGCGGCCAGATGCGGAGCGGGAAGCGCTTCACGCTCATCGAAGTCATCATCGCCATCGGCATCCTGGCGATCTCGCTGGCTTCGCTTTTCCAGATCATCGCGTCCTCGCGCGCCCGTATCGCGAAGGCCGACGAATCCTGGCACAACATGCACATGCTGACGCAGGCGGCGGAATATGTCCTTCTGCACAGAGGCGATGCCGTGGACGGCATCGACCGCGAATTCTTCCCCTACAGGGATTACCAGATCAACGTCAACTTCGAAGGCGAAGTCACCGACGAACAGATCGACGACGACTTCCGGTCCATCACCGATCAGCTGCCGCTCGAACTCTGTGTCATTGAACTTATCAACCTGAAGACGTCCGGCAAGGAAACGGTCGGCACGCTCGAACTCGAGAGGATCATCTACGACGATGAAGGTCTGGAACCAGAATAAGAAGCGCCGGACCCGCCGTAGTTTCTTCACTCTGATGGAGCTGGTCGCGGCGGCAGGCATCATGCTGGCGATCGCGGGCATCATCGCGTTCGCCTCGCGTTCGTTCTTCCGCGCCCTTGCGTCCGCGGAACGCGTTTCCGCGCAGCTTCAGGTCTATCTGAACATCGACCAGGTCATGGACGGATGTTTCCGCAACATGATCCCGTTCAACTGGGAGACCGACGACGAGAACGACGACACCTTCCAGGTCTTCCTGGGCGAGGAGGACTACATCCATTTCACGACGTTGCGGCGTTCCTACGACGACGTCGGCGGCAACCTGTTCTTCGTGCGCGTCTACGTGGACGAGGACGAGCTCGTGGCGGAATACAGCAAATTCCCGCGCCTTCCATGGATCGAGGACGATGACGACGCGATGCCCTACGACCGAGAAGTCCTCGCCACGAACGTCGACCGGATTTCCTTCCTCTACGCCGGAGCCGAGGACGACACCGTGATCTGGCTCGAGGAATGGGACCGCGAAGAATACGACTTCATCCCGCTGGCCGTGCAGATGACCGTGGAATGGAAGGACGGCACGACCGAACAGTGGCTCCGCAGGACGGCGGCGTCCGGCGGCAACAGCGTGTACGGCGCAGTTCATGAGGTTGACGAATGATGAAACGCAGACTTGCAAAACGCATCTTACGCCGCGGCGAATCCGGCATCGCCCTGATCTCGGTGCTGCTCCTGATTGCCACGGGCTCGCTTCTGGCGCTCATGGTGATGTCCATCTCCAAGACCACGTCGTTCACCGTCATGCCGTTCGTCCAGCTTCAGCGCAGCTACTACGTGCTGGAGGGCATGGCGCAGCGCATCCAGTTCCTGATCTCCGCCGACCGCGAGCTCTACGGCAACCCGCAGCAGCTGAACGTCGACAACTACAGCGAATACGACACCGACCGGTACCTCCCGGACGCCGTGCCGCATTACATGGATTATTACGGCACGCCGGTCGTCTTCACGATCAAGGACGCCGCCGGCCCGGTGAACCTGCGCGGCACGGAATTCCAGCAGGCGCTCCAGCAGTTCCGGAACTATGTCGACGAGGAAAACGACTTCACCGATCTGCTGGAAGAACTCAACTACATCATCACCGACTACGTCGACACGGACAATTCGCCGACCGACACGGACAGCTGGGAAGAGGACGAATACTACGATGCCGGCATGGCGCCGCTGCCGCGCAACGGCGCGATCACCGACCGCAACGAATTCGCCTACATCCCCGGCATGACGGAGCTTTTCCCGATCGACCAGGACGGCCGCCTGTCCTACATCCGGCTGATCCCGCCCGCGGACGCAGGCGTCACCATCGACGGCAACCCGGACATCTTCGGCGTGACCGACGACTGGCTCGTCCTGGCGTGCGACCTGGAGGAAGACGAACTGGAGGACCTGCATGAGGCGATCGCGGAGTTCCACTCCATCGACCGCGTCCCGCTCTCCGAAAATCTCACGTCCGATTCCAACGTGATGACGAAGCTCAACAACTACGTGCGCTGGAACTCGTCCGGCGTCTATACGGTCATCATCCGCCCCGCCGTGACCGACGAGTACGGCGAGGAGCTGGAAAAGAAAATCCCGGGCCGCCGTCTCGTCTTCACCTACACGCCGACGCCCGTCACCGGCGCCACGAACGGCTACGTCCAGTTCTACGAATGGATGTTCTTCTGAGCTTTTGAGCCGGTCCCGCTGAATCCCCCCGAATCTCGAATCAAGGCACACAGCAAGCTGTGCTGAAGCAGTATTCTGCTACGCGGGAACAAGTGCCGTCGCGCAGCACGGCACTGCCGCAGTGGAGGCCCCGCTTCCCCCGTCAGTATTTCGACAGCAGATCCAGCAGGAACTTGCGCGCGGCGTCCTCGTTGCCGTCATAGATTTCCGTCACGACCTGGTAGGAGTACCATTGTTCGGAGGGCGACCATTTGCGGCGGAACGTATAGAAACTGCCGACCGTTTCCTCCGGCCCGGTGTACCACACGAACGTGAGGACCGGCGTCCCCCGGATTTTCGACCGGATCTCGGTCACGGGCAGGCTGCGTCCGTCCGGCATGGCGTGCATGACGACCGATTCGGAAAGGATTTCCGCGCCGCTTGAACGGAGGCAGTGACTTGCGGGATGGATCTTGTGGATGTCGTTTCCGCATTTCACCTCCAGGATGGCGGCCCGGAAAATGCCGTCCGAAACTGTATACTGATGTACCGTGGCGCCCTCGAAAAAGCGGATGGTGTCTTCGGAAAGGGGAGTCTCCGCCGTCGTGAATCCTTCCACTGCCGTGCTGAGATCGGGACGAAACGATGCCGCGGTCTTTCCGGTTCCGCGCGACGTCAGCGTGCCCGTCAGGATCGCGCCCGCCGCCAGCAGGAACCAGAAGACTTCGCGTTTCATGACGTAGTCGGTGAGAATGAGGACGGCGCAGACCGCCGTGCACAGGACCGCCGCACCGAGCTTCAGGAACAGCGCCGTCTGCGGCTGGATCAGGAGACGGTTGCACAACAGGAACGTCGTGCTCGTGCATCCGAGCGAAAGCGCCCCGAACGCGGGGATCGTCGCCCAGGCGGCCTTCCATCCGCAGAAAAACCATATGCCTGTCCACCAGAACCACGTCCCCGCCAGGATCCGGATCATGTAGATATGCTTCACGATCCCGGTCGCATACAGGACAGCCGCCGCCGCGGCCGCCAGAAGCGCGAACCAGTCAAGCCTGCATCGTTTCACGGAATCCACGATCGCGGGCATACCGCATACTGCGACCAACAGAAACGCGAGAAAGAATATCCAGTTCATGCGGTCCATGGGAGACGTCTTCCATGAATGAAGCGTATACGGCAGGGTGCAGGAGAACGGGATCCCTGCCAGAAAAGCACCTGCAAGGCGATTCCACGGCAGGGAAGCCGCGGAGACGACCTCCGATGCGGATTCCGGCTTTGGCGTGCCTTTGACGGGGTTATTCATGCTTTTTTGCCCCTTTCCCATTTTTCTTTTTCCCGTTTTCTTTCACTTTCCCGGAGGACGTTTCCTCTCCACTTTCCGGCAGCAGGCATCCCACGAGGAAGAACAGCGCGACCGCGAGGACGACCTGCGCGTAGCCGAGCCCTTCGTGCCAGGCGTTGTTCAGGATGGCCGTGAAGCCCGCCTTATACAGCACGATGGTCAGGACGATGCGGACGGCGTTTGCCACGATGATGGACGGGATAAGAAACAGATAGTGAACGCAGCGCCAGACAAGCGGCCTCTTCCAGACCATCACCAGCCAGAACGCCACGAGGATCATCGCCTCGAACTGCTGGATGCCGCTGCACGCGTCCGTGATGGCAATGTCCAGCCCCTCGATCCGGATCGTCGTCCCGTCGTTTTCGATGTGCATCCCGAAGATCTGAAGGAAGCCGACCGAGAGCACGGTCGAGACCATGCGGAACGGATAGCTCAGGTACAGCACGATGGATTCGCGGAACGGGGCAGCGAGGAAGCACCCGAGCAGCGGCACGGATCCGTACAGCATCGCCCGCACGCTGCAGAAGAAGCAGACCGCCCCGAGCGCGAGGAAAAACCACGCGCCGAACTTGAATCCCGGCGCGTCGGGATTCGACCACGGCAGGAAAAGCAATCCCAGCGCGATCAGGACGGGCGGCCACGCAAAAACTTTATGCCATGGGAAGCCTTTCTTTTCCGGCGCGTCCGCGGAGGCTTTCGCCGCCTGGTAGAGCAGGCATGCGAGCAGGATCAGCAGGGCCGCCGCGCCGCCCCACTCGGAGCGTATCTGACAGGCCGACTGCCAGCAAGCGAACGCGAACGCGACGGCGAAGATCGCAGTGCATTTCCAGTCCTTCTTCAACGGCGCGAGTATTTTCTTAAGGTCAATCATGCTTCGCCTCCGAAATGAGCATGTCGATCATACGGTGCGCTCTCAGCTGACGGCGCTGGCGTCCGTTCAATCCTTTGATCTCAATCGGACCGTCCGCGTTTGCGTATGCGTCCAGAATGGACTGAAGTGCTTCCGGCGAGAAACGTCCGCGTCCGGTCGTCGTGAGGACTCCGGGCGCATTCGGATCGGCGGAGACGTTTGCGCCGCCCTTGCGCGGCCGGTTCAGGAATGCGAAAAGCGCCAGGGTGTTGAACACCAGCAATCCGAATCCGTAGCGTTTCCACAACCTGCCCGGCTCCTGGATGATGCGGAAAATCCATTCGGTGCCGCTGTGCCGCATCCAGTCCGGGGCGCGTTTGACCGCGCCCGCGATGAAATTGAACGTGCCGCCGATGCCGACCGCGATGCCGCATTTCAGGTTGGCGCGGTTGCGTTCCGCCCAGATCTCCTGTTTCGGGTTGCCGAATCCGACGAGCAGGACGGATGCGCCGGACTCGTTGATTTTCCGGCAGATCTCGAGGTCTTTCTGTGCGGCGTCCGGGTCGTCCAACTTCACGAACGGCGTGTCGATCCCGGCGATCTTAAGTCCGGGGTAACGTTTCGTCAGGATCTCCGCCGCGCTTCGCGTGTATTCTTCCTTCCCGCCGAGGAAATACAGCTTCACATGGTCGCGGGCGGCGCGTTCGGCGATCATCGGCACCAGGTCCGCGCCGGTCACACGTTCCGGTAGCGGCGTCCCGATCAGGCGGCTGAGCCAGACCAGCGGCATGCCGTCTGCGATCACGAGCTCCGCCCGGCGCAGGACGCGTGCCAACGCAGGGTTGCGCGGCGTGGTTTTCGTGGCGCAGTATGTGTTCACGATGAAGTCGACGTTCACGGTCGCGGCGATGCGGCATCCGCGCGGACCCGGCGGCATGGCGGCAAGCTCGAAAAAGCGGTCGAGCGCCTGCTGCACGGTCACTGCGTCGAATTTCATCCCGAGCACGACCGGGCGCGGCTTTTCTTCAGGAACGGGAGGATTCGACTGCATGGATGATCCTTTCGACGTGTTTGGTCCAGGTGAATTCGGCGGCGCGGCGAAGCCCGGCTTCCTTCAGTTCTTCGCGGAGCTCCGGGCTGCCGAGCAGACGCTTCAGCGCATCGGCGATCGCATCGGGATCCTCGGGATCGAAGAGCAGCGCGGCGTCTTTCCCGATCTCGCCCAGCGACGACGTTTCCGAGCATGCGCAGGGCACGCCGTAGTGCATCGCCTCAATCAGCGAGAGCCCGAACCCCTCGAACAGCGACGGGAACACATACGCGGCCGAGCCTCGGTACGCCTCCTCCACGTCTTCGTTCGCGATGAATCCGGTCAGGACGATCCGGTCCCGCAGGGGCGACTGCTCCGCGCGGGCGTGGATGACGTCGGCGCCGTGCCAGTCCGCGCCGCAGAGCACGAGCTTGTACCGGCCGGTGATCTCCGGCGGGAGTTTCTCGTATGCTTCGATCAGGCGGTGCTGGTTTTTCGCGGGATGTTCCAGACGGGAGATGTAAAGCAGATATTCGCCCGGCTCAAGCCCGTACCTCTTCATCCAGCCGCCCGCCGGTTTCACGTTCGGCAGAGACAGTCCGTTCCAGCTCACCGTGATGCGTTCGCGCGGCAGCCCCATGAATTCCACCATGTCCTTCGCCGTCGATTCGCTGATCGCCACGGGGAATTCCGCCCGCTTCGTAAAGAACGGCAGGATGCCCGTCTGGTAGAGCGTGCGGAACCGGTCGTATTTTTCCCGCATGCGGTGCGCCGCCAGGTCATGCACGATCGCGACTGTCGGGACGGGGCGGAACAGCACCGCGCGGCGGTTCGCGGCGGCGATGAAGAAGAGGTCATATTTTCGTTTGCCGATCCGGAACGGCAGAAAAAGGAGGTGCCAGAGCATGCTCAGGATGGGACGGCGGATCCAGCCGGGCGCGACGATCTGTGGATACGGCGCGAATTCGGGGACATCGGTCGCCTCCTGCTCCACGACCAAAGTCAAGTCGTGTCCCGCTGCGGCCAGCGCCGCCACAGTGTTGCGCATGTAGACGGAGATGCCGGACCGCCCGTGATCGAACGGGACGCAGCTGACGAGGATCCTCATGGCGCGATCCTTTCCGGGCCTTGCGTGAAAATGTTTGAGAGGGTTGTCATGTTCATGGTATGAAAAACTCATGCGGTCTGTTGTTTGTTCAAGAGCACCTGCCAGCCGTTCAGCAGGGCGGTGTCCGTAAACCGGGCGGAAACGAGTTCGCGTCCGCGCTGTCCCATGGCGCGCGCTTCCTCCGGGGCGTTCAGAAGACGGTCGATCGCCTTTGCCAGGGCATCCGTGTCGCCTGAAGGGACCAGGATGCCGGTCTGCCCGTCGATGAGGTAATCGCGTACCGCTCCGACGTCGAATCCGACGAGCGGGACGCCGTGCGCGAGCGCTTCCGGTCCGACCAGCCCGAACGGTTCCTGCCAGCGCCAGGGCAGTATGACAGCGCGGACGCCGCAGAACGCATCGTCCGGGTTCGGCGAGTATCCATGGAAAACGACCTTTTTCCCGAGCGGTTCCGCCAGCTGTTTCAGGAGCGCTTCGTCGTTGCCCGTGCCGACGATGTCAAGCACACACGGTATTTTCACGCCGTGCATGGCGGCCAGAAGCTGGTCGACGCCTTTGCCCCGGATGAGCTGTCCGATCACCAGGATGTGCGGCACGCCGTCCGTCGTATCAACGGGTGAAACCGTATCCGGAATTGAAATAGAGGGCGGGATCAGCGTGATCTTTTCCGCCGGGATGCCCTGCCGGAGCAGGATGTCCCGCATGAAACCGGAAAGCACGATGAACCCGTCGCAGGCGCGGATCTCCCGCCAGAGCGAGGCGAACCCGCCGAAGTTGGCGCGGAAGGTGTTGTCCGGCGAGGGACGCCGCAGCATCGCGCAGCATCCGCAAAGGAATTCGCAGTAGGCGCGGGAACAGTTTTTCCGCGTGACCGGGTAGTAATACGCCCGCCGGGGACAGTAGTATTCATGGTCGTGGATGAAGACCGCCGTCCGGCCCGCGTTTCGAAGCGCACGGACCGCCCTGGCATCCCGGACTTTGTGCAGGACCGTGAGGTCGTATTCGGTTTCGTTCCGCCGGATTGCTTCGTCCATCGTTTCCGCGTGGTCGAACGCGGCGAGGAAACGCCCGGAATCCTGCGTTTTTTCCGCATAGCACAGGTCGACCGTGAAGCCGTTCCGCCGCAGGAGCAGAGCGGTGCGCTCCATGTAGCGTTCGATGCCGCCGATGATCCCGGCGTACTGGGTGACGAAGCGAATGCGGGGCATAGCTGAAAGACGCGGTTGAAAAGACGTTGAAAACGGAAGGACTTTTCCTTTAATATATTCGGGAA
>JBGUKB010000029.1:0-3188 GCA_045114235.1 Victivallales bacterium | reverse complement strand
ATGTGCGGCGTGCCGTACCGCGCTGTCGACGCATATATCCCGAAACTGCTTGACGCCGGGCTGAAAGTGGCGGTGGCGGAGCAGATGGAGGACCCGGCGCTCGCGAAGGGCCTGGTCGAACGCGCCATCACGCGCATCATCACGCCCGGCACCATCCTCGACGCGTCGTTCCTGAAGCCCGGCGACAACAACTTCCTCTGCGCGGTCGTGGCGGAGGACAAGGACGTCTACGGTCTCGCCTGGCTCGACATCAGCACTGCCGAATTCCAGACCGAACGCCTCGACACCCGCGAAGCCTTCGAAAGCGAGCTCCAGCGCCTCCAGCCCCGCGAATGCCTCATCCCGCGTTCGCTCCACGAACAATGGGAGCAGACCGGCGGACGCCCCATGCTGATCCGGCCGATCCTCTGGACCCCGCTCGACGACTGGATCTTCTCGTATGAACACACCTCCGAGCTCCTGAAACGCCAGTTCTCCGTGGCCGTGCTCGACGGCTTCGGCCTGAAGGACTGCGCGTGCGGCGTCCGCGCCGCCGGGGCCGTGCTGCACTACGCGGCCGAAAACCTCCGCCGCAGCACCGGCCACATCGTCTCCATCCGCCGCAACTACAGCGAACAATACCTCGGGCTCGACCCCGTCTGCCAGCGCAACCTGGAGCTCGTCGACGCGCTCCACGGAGGCGGCCGCGAGGGCACGCTCCTGCAGGTCCTCGACCGCACCTCGACCGCCATGGGCTCCCGCCTCATGCGCAGCTGGCTCCTGAAACCGCTCCGCGACGTCGACGCGATCGTGGAGCGTCAGGACGTCGTCGGGCTCATGAAGGACGAGGTGCTGACCCGGCAGGAGATCCGCGAAACGCTCGTCTCCATCCGCGACATGGAACGCCTCACCGCCAAGCTCAACGCCGGCGCGCTGAACCCGCGCGACCTGCTCGCGCTCGGCCACAGCCTCTCCGTCCTGCCCGGCCTCAAGATGATCCTGAACGCCTACGACCTGCCGCTCGTGGAACGCATCCGCGACGGCCTCGGCGACTTCCCCGAACTCACCTCGCGCATCTTCGCCGCGCTTGCCGACGATCCCCCGGCAGACATGGCGGAGGGCGGATTCATCCGCGAGGGCTTCAACCACGACCTCGACATCTTCCGTT
This sequence comes from Victivallales bacterium, assembly GCA_045114235.1. Classification (GTDB taxonomy): domain Bacteria; phylum Verrucomicrobiota; class Lentisphaeria; order Victivallales; family UBA1829; genus UBA1732. The sequence continues at coordinate 2,041 of JBGUKB010000029.1, read as the reverse complement.
CCGCCATCACCGACGGCAAGTCCTGGATCGCCGCGCTTCAGGCGAAGGAGCAGGAGCGCACCGGCATCAAGAGCCTGAAGGTGCATTTCAACGGCGTCTTCGGCTACTACATCGAAATCTCGAAGAGCAACCTCGCGCGCGTCCCCGACGACTATGTCCGCAAGCAGACGCTCGTCAACGCCGAACGGTTCATCACCCCCGCGCTGAAGGAGATGGAAAGCAAGATCCTCGGCGCGTCCGACAAGGCGGTCGCGCTCGAAAAACAGCTTTTCGAGGAGCTCCGCACCTACGCGCGCACCTTCACCGGAGAAATCCAGAAGGCAGCGTTCTCCGTCGCCCGCCTCGACGTCCTGACCGCCCTCGGCGAATGCGCCTCCAAATACCGCTACTGTCGCCCGCACGTCGCGGACGACGACGTCCTCAGCATCACCGCCGGACGCCATCCCGTGCTTGATGCGAAGATGGAGAACGAACGATTCGTGCCGAACGACACGCTGCTGGACGGCGGCGAAAACCGCATGATGATCATCACCGGGCCGAACATGGCGGGGAAATCCACCTATATCCGCCAGACCGCCCTGCTTGTCATCATGGCGCAGATGGGCTCCTTCATCCCCGCAGACGAGGCGCACATCGGGCTCGTGGACCGCGTCTTCACCCGCGTCGGGGCCATGGACGACCTCGCGCGCGGCCAGAGCACGTTCATGGTCGAAATGATCGAGACCGCGAACATCCTGAACCATGCCACCAGCAAGAGCCTCGTGATCCTCGACGAGATCGGACGCGGCACCAGCACGTTCGACGGACTCTCCATCGCGCTCTCCGTCGCCGAATACCTCCTCGACCACCCCGCCGCGCGCGCCCGCACCCAGTTCGCCACGCATTACCACGAGATGACCGAGCTCGCCCTTACGCGGAAGGGCGTGAAGAACTACAACGTCGCGGTCCGCGAATACGGCGACCAGATCATCTTCCTGCGCCAGATCGTCCCCGGAGCCGCCGACAAGAGCTACGGCATCCACGTCGCCAAGCTCGCCGGGCTCCCGAACGACGTGATCGTCCGCGCCCGCGAAATCCTCGAAAACCTCGAGGAAAACGCCATCGCCGACGCCGGCATGCCCTCCTACACGCGCCCCATCCTCCGCGAACGCCACGCCAAGTTCCACGCGAACACGAAAAAGACGCGCAAAAACGCCGCCCCGGAAACCGAGGACGACGAGCCAGAACAGCCCACGCTGTTCTGACGCGAACTCCAGCCGGAAAAGGGCGGGGAAGCAAATATAAAACACTGATTTAGTTTTTTTTATAACTCCATCTTTTTCCTTCCTTGACTTTGCCTCGTTTGCATGGTATATTGTTTCGTGGCAGCAACTGTTGCAAAAAATGCAACAGCTCGATTGACGAGTTTCCCCGGAGGACATGAAGACAAAATGAGAAACATTATGAAGCCTTTACGATTCTTGGAGGACCATATTGACCTCATCCTGGTGCTCTTCATACCCGCATGGTTTGGTATCTTGTTCGCGCTGGGGGGTATCCTGAAGCTGCTTCCGGATGAGATCGAAGAGAAAGTGGGACCTGACTGGATAGATACCGCGTTTGCAATCCTGGCGTCTCTGGTCATCTGTGTGCTCATTGCGATATGCCGGATGGTCCGGGATATCAAGGAGTGGAAACCGATGCAAAACCCCTTCTATCTGTTTCTGCTTGCGATGGATATCCTGATCACATTTTTCATTTTAAAGATGTCCGTGGCAATGCAGAGGAAAATAGATGACGCCAACATTACGTCGAACTTGTCTCAAATTTCAAAATATCTGTACGTGTATGAAGAAGAACACGGGAGTTATCCGCCTCAGCAGGATATGGAATCCCTGCTGGAGACGCTGGAGGTGAATGACAGCGTTTTCATCAAAACCCGGTTCTATGATCTCTATTCCGCGGAATATCACGCTCCAGCCGAGGATTCGTACGATCCCAATGAAACGATCATAACGATACGTACCAAATGGTTTGTTCCTGAAAGCGATGCCCAGCTGCG
>JBGUKB010000028.1:0-2102 GCA_045114235.1 Victivallales bacterium | reverse complement strand
GCCCAGCCGAGGATCGGGATGTCCTTCAGGATCGGGAGGCCGGACACACTGCGGACGATCTGCTTGCGCTTGATGCCGCCGATCACGAAGTCGCGCGCCTCGTACCCAAGGTGGACTTCCGTCTCGAATTTGGACTCGCTGAGGCGGGGCGTGCCATCGCTGTTCCAGCCGAGCAAGCTCACGCCGGAAACCTTGATCGGCAGGACGGACGCCATGCCTGCCACGACCGGGGTGACCTCCATGCTGAACCGGAAGCCTTCGGAGGCCTTCGTGTTCTGGCGGTTGCCATGTTCGATCGGGACATCCGCGCCCGCGGGGAGTTTGTCCTTGCCGTCGATCAGGATGCCGTTGTTGATGGAGGTGTCATCGATCGGGTCTTCCTCCTCGTAGAAAAGGCCGGAGCCGACGGAGATCTCCGATTTGCGGCGGTTCTTCGCGGTGATGACGCCCTCCGTGACGACCTTCGCGCGTCCGGTGGAGGTCAGGAAGTCGAAATACTTCGTGTTCCACTTCGGGTTGAAGTTGAAGTAATCGGTGCGGCTGCTGTGGGAGCCGTCGATGCCGCCCGCGAACGTCCGCGCCCAGTTATTGCGGTAGCGGCCGCCAACGGAGAAGAAATCGATCCCGTCGTTGTTCTTCCAGCTCTGGAAATCGACGCCGAGTTTGTCGTCGTTCTCCGTGCTGACCTCGTAAAGGCAGTACGAGAGGCGGATTTCGGGCATCGGCTTGTCATACGTTTCCAGCTGCTCCCGGATGCCGTGCCAGCTCCAGTAGGACGAAGCGACGAAGAGAGCGTTCAGACCGCCGTCGACGACCAGCTTGTCCACGCCATGCGAGAATTCGACGTCCTCGGTGGTCGCGCCGACTCTCAGAAGCATTTCGCGGAGGTTGGCGGCAGTGTTGGCTTTCGGGAAGTAGAGGAACAGGCCCTTGCCCGTGATGAGTTCCATGCCGGGCTGATCCAGCCCTGCGATGATCTCATCGATGCTGTCGCCTTTTCCGCGATTCTCAAACCGGTAGTCCTCGGCGGAAACCAGCACGATGCCGCGTCCGTCATTGTACCTGACGGCGTCGACCGCAACGGGGTTTCCCACGACCTGCGTGGCATTCACCACGCCCTGAATATAGCCCCGGATCGTATAGGGATTGGTGTGTTTCAGCTCGTACAGCTTCGTGATGACGAAGGGGTCGGTGTTGCCCCGGATGAAATGAACGGCATCTTCGCCGTCCTTCAGGTCCACGCGGATATGCGTCTGGACGGTGCTGCTGCCGTACCCTTCCGTGGGGGCATTGTTGTATGCCTGGGGCGCGCCGGGAATCCCGTGCGGGGTGAAATCGACCGACACATCATCATCGGAAAACACGGAGACGGCGGCAAGGAGAAACGCGCCTGCGAGAAGATGTTTCATCATGGTTTTCATGGTTTATGCTCCTTTCCAGATCAGCGGTCGGGGCCGAAATCGGATTCGACGACGGGTTCGGCAGCCAGGATCGGGCCGTCCGGGTGAACGAGCGAGGCTTCGGCGGTCACGACGACGTAGGTCCGCTCCCTGATGCTGGTGGTGGTGCCGAAGAGGTATTTCAGCACGGGGATCTTTACCAGGAACGGAATGCCGATGGTCTGCTCGACGTCGTTTTCGCGGACATAGGACGCCAGGAGCTTTTCGGTCTTGAACCCGAGCGTAAGCTCGCCGGAGGCTGTGGCGACGTCGCCGAGTTCGTCGCCGCGATTGCTGCGCTCCGTCACGCTCTTCGACGCGAGCTTGTAGGCGAACACAACCCCGCCGTCGGACGTTTCATAATATTCCTGCGTGGAGGGGATACGGCCCCTCAGCGCGGCCTGTTCCTCCCTTGCGGCGTCGAAACAGATGACCGGGTTGATCACGGAGAGCGTGATGCTGCTGTCGCCGCCCGTGACCACGCTCATGCGGTCGTCGTCGTCCTTCGTGATGTTCTCATAGCCGGGCACGAGGCTGGCCTTGTAGACTTTCGGCAGGTGCTGGTTCTGCTCTTCCGTCTCGTAGATGGGCGTATTCATGAACGTGAGTTCGGTTTCCGCGGCCAGTTTCGCGTTGCCGGACTGCTGAAGCACGCGGATGAAG
>JBGUKB010000027.1:0-41569 GCA_045114235.1 Victivallales bacterium | reverse complement strand
ATACACCCGGAAATCCGAAAAATCAAATATTTATGTCAAAAAAACGGAATCGTCCGAAAAAAAGTCTGTTTAATGGAAGAAAATATTGCTTTAATTAACGTTCGATGAGTCGTGTTTTTATTGTGTTTTTGCCTGTTTGTTTGAGGCGGAAACGGAATCCGGAAAGACGGGGATGCTTGGATAAACGCGTTTTAATTCCCGAAAAACGCGAAAAAAGATTTGTTCTTTAAACTGTACGGTTGAAAAAAACTCCCGCCGGATGTAAATTTTAATTCGAACTTTTTTCAACTGTCCGAATCCGGGGCCGGGGCACAACGGATTCCTTCCCGTTTCCATCCGAACCGTCCCGGGCTGAGCCATAGATATGCCCGAACCGAAACAAACAAAAAAGCGGCCGTCGCCGCGCAAATGTCTGAAAACCGTTTTCCGGACGGTTGGCATCCTCGTGTTTCTGGCTGTGTTCATATCCTGCGCGGCGCTGTTCACGATCGATAAATGGATTGTGCCGTTCGGCGCGTGGTGCGCGGGCGTGGAGGTCGAGGGCGAACCCGGCGTAATGGTTTCCCTCGCGGACCGAGAGATCATCCTGACCGGACTGAAGGTGAAGACCCCCGCCGGAAGGATCGAGGCGAGATCCTTCGGGTTGAAACTGGACGGGGTGAAGTTGAGCGGCCGGACGCTGAAGGAGATACGAGTATCGAATGTCCATGCAGACGGGCTTCGCGTCTCGCTGGATTTCGCCCGCCTTGCGGAAATGCGGAACGATCGCGGCTCCGGGGAGGGCGTCGAGCCGGATTCCGGCGAGAAGGTGCGGACGTTTTCGCATCTGGTCTGGGCCCGGGCGTCGAAACCGGTCGTGCGGATGGCGGACCTGACGCTGCTTGACGCCGAGGCTGGGTGGCAGGCCGGGGCCGTGCGGAGCCGGATCACCGTTCCCGATCTGTTCGCGAAGTTCGAGGACGGCTGCCTGACGCGCCCCGAGATCGATTGCGGAGTGAAATGCCGCCTGAACGATCCGCAGCGGTCCCTGGAGTGCGGCGGGCGGATCAACGTGCTGTCTTCCGACGACGGTGCGAAACTGATCGTGTCCCTCGATGCCGAGGAGCCGCTTGTGATCGACCTGCCGGATTCGCACCTGGAGTTCCCGGCGTTCGAGTCGACGGAACTGGTCATGCAGTACGACCCGGAAAATGCCGACCTGGGATTCGGCGGGGAATGGACGAATTCGAGCAGCTGGGAATACAAGCCGTTGAACGTGAGCCTGGAGAATACGGTTTTCAACGTGTTCGGGACGCTTGCGCTCGCCGGGGAGAAGCTCCGCCTGAAATTCGCGGTGGACACGCAGGGGAGCGGCCTGGTCTGCCGGGATGTCGGCATCCCCGGGAATATCCTGTTCGATGCGAAGGGGAACGTGGAGTTTGACCTGGTGAACGGCGGCGTGACGCTGGATTCCGTGTCGGGACACCTGACCGGGCCGAACAGCGGCCGCCTCAATTTCGGGACGACGGGCGTGTTCGAGTTCGTGCGGCACGAGGATGCGACGTACACGCTGGATCCGCATCCGGCGAAGCTGACCGTGGCGACCGAGAACGCCGTTGATTTGACGCCGTTCGACCCCGTTCTGCCGTTCGCTTCGGCGGGCAAGGGGCTGTCGTTCGATTACTTTGTCGAGCTTGACCCGGAGAAGGTGTGTCTCCTAGGCGGCGCGAAAGCCGAGGTCCGGGAGAATGACGGCGGGAAGCGCCTGTTCGATGCGGACGCGGAGTTCGAGACGGAGGGCATCACCCGGATCGGCTCGTTCAACGTGTCGCGCTTCGGCATGGCGTTTTACGACGGCGAGGACCGGATCTGCCGGGCGAATCTTACCGGAACATACAATGTCCGCACGGCTTCGCTCAAGGGCGATTTGAAGTATTTTCCGTACCGCATGATCGAAACGTACGGCGACCGGACCTTGGCGGACCTGTGCAGTTTTCTGGACGATGCGAATCTGCGCGAGGCCGAGCACGATGCCACGGCCGAGCTCGAACTCGACCTGATCAACATGTCGGCGAAACTTCATAAGGAATCGCATCTGTCGCACCTCGCGCTGAACGGGAGCGGGAACAAAAGCCTGGTGCTGGACGCGATCGGGGACGCGGATTTCCGGCTGGAGCCGGACGACCGCGGCTGGCAGCTCGACTGTTCGCTGGAACTGAAGGCGGAAAACGATTTCCACGCCATGCTGAACGCGTCCGGCGGGAGCAAGTCGGCGGTTTCGGGCAAGATCGAGGTCGACAAGCTCAGCGATTCGCTGGCGCGCCAGCTCGAATACAAGTTCCTGCCCGGACGCGGCGATCTGCCGTTCCTGAGGTTTGTCAACGCCACGGCGTCGGCGGCGTTCCGGTGCGTGCCGGAGACGTCCAGCGTCACGCTGGACCGGATGTTCGCGAAGATCGACAACGGCGACGGAAGCCTGTCCGTCCAGTGCGGATCCGCACTGACCTGGGAGAACGATGCTTTTTCCTGCCTTCCGATGGAATTCAAGCTGAAGATGAACAGCCTTCCGGTTTCGTTCTGGGAACCCTTCCTGAAAGACGACGATTTCCGCCTCGCAGGCGGCGTCGTGACCTCCGAATTCGATGTCTCGGTCAGCGCGGACGGGACGGTCGCAGGCGGGACCGGGAAACTCGTCGGGAACGATTTGACGGTCCTGCTTGACGGGCATCCGCGCGAGCTGGCGCGCCTTGGCGCGAACGGCAGTTTCCGGTTCGACCGCGAAAAAGGATTCCTGGTCCTGCCGGAAGTGAACGTGGATATTCAGGACCGCCAGGCGAGGCAGACGCTGTTCGCCGCCGGGTCCGGCACGGTCGATCTGGCGGAAGAGTGCCGGACGCGCATGAAGTTCCCGGAGGTTCGGTTCGGTCCGGAATTCCTGTACCTGATCGGATACGGCGTGGAGCGCAGTTTCTATTTCGAGGACTTGGACGCCGCCGGGGAGATCGACTTCCGGGCGGAGCATGGTTTTAGTGAAATGAGCTGGACGGGCGGGGTGAAGATCAACCGCCTGCGGCTTCAGTCGGACACCCCGGAGGAATACCGGTTCCCTGAGCTCTCTGGCCGGCTCGAAGGCAGTTTGTCCTGGGCGGACAACGAGATGTTCGGTGATGCCCTGATCCGCCTGGCGGACGCCGAGGGCGAGGAGCATATTTCCGGGCAGTACCTGTACCGGCGCGGGGAGGACGCGCTTCCGAAGTTCGTTTCGAGCTCGCTGGACCTGCCGTTCGCCGTGTCGTATTTCCGCTACAACCACAACACCGACCCCGGCGTGGAAAAAAAGGCGATCTCGCTCATCGACAAGACGTTCGAGCTGGATATGCACGGGATCTATTCGCGGAAGCACGCGCTGATCTTCTCCGGGGCGGGGCTGATGGAGCTCCGGGACGGCGACGACCCGGCGATCCTGGTGCCGCACGCGGAGTTTTCCGGCGACGTTTCCGGGACCGCGTCGGCTGAAATCCACCTGAAGGACGGCGCGTGGCCGTTCGACGTCGAGGCCGATTTGAACAACATCCCGTTCGACAAGAGCTTTACCGCGTTCCTTGCCACGGACGACAGCCCCGAGATCCCGCGCCGCATGCACGGATACGTGAAACGCCTGAAGGCCACGGTGCGCGGCGAAGGCTTCACGACGGAGGCTCTGGTGAACAATCTTCAGGCGGACTGCGAGGCGGAGCTGGAGGGCGTGTCCCTGCGTTCGGACCTGCGCGAACGGTCGCTCTTCCTGAATATCCTGCTGCTTCCGCTGGTCAGCATCCCGCACCTCATCGACTACGTGCCGGGCGAAATGCTGCGGCGCGCGCTCCGCCTGACGACCGCGGGGGCTTTCATGGACATGCTGTCCGGCGATGCTCCGGTCGAATTCAGAAACGGCACGATGGAAATGTCCGTGCGGAAGGGCGTCATCGACCTGAAATCGCTCGATCTGGAGGGCGAACTCATCGAAGAGTATCACGCGAGCGGGACGATCGACCTGGCGGGAGACGGCGGGGCCGACCTGGAGACGACCGCCCGGTTCGCGCTGCTCTACTGGCCGTTCTACCTGAACGGAAACATCCTCGATCCGAAGGTGTCCTACGGCCGGTCCATCTCGCATTTCTTCGCCGACAACACGAAGCACTTCATCACGCTGTTCCCGAACATGATCATCGACGCTTTCACGGACGAGGACGCCGAGGAGATCGACCGCCGGGAATCCGAAAAGCAGAAGCAGGCGGATCCGAAAAAGGAATGACGCCGGGGCAGGGGGCGGTATTCCCGGCAGGGCATGAAAAAAGCCGCGGGAACATGTCCCGCGGCAGAGCGTCAATGAAAACGGAGGAGGATCACTTCGTTTCCGCGTCGGCGGCAAGTGCGGCAAGCACGCCGTCGAGGGAAAGCTTCACCTCGATCTCGCGTCCGTCCGCCATGTGCTTGAGCTTGGCGGACTGCGCTTCGAGTTCGGAATCTCCGATCACGATCACGTATTCGGCCTTCATGCGGTCGGCCGCGCGCATCTGGGACTTCATGCTCTTCGCATCGTAGTCGATGGCGGCGGAAATGCCGGCATGGCGGAGCTTCGCGGCGAAGGACGTATTGAACGCCAGCGCAGCGTCCCCGAGCGAGGCCAGGTAGACCTTCGGCACGGGCGCCGGAGGCGGCGTCACGCCGAGCGCGTCGCGCACGATGAGGAGGCGTTCCATGCCCGCGGCGAACCCGACGCCCGGGATCGGATTGCGGAGACCGGGGAGCGTCAGCTCGTAGCGTCCGCCGCCCGCGATGGCGTTCTGCGCGCCGAGTCCGGAGTGCGTGAGCTCGAACACCGTGTGCACGTAGTAGTCGAGGCCGCGCACGAGACGCGGATCGACCGTGAACGGGATGCCTTGTTCCGTGAGGAGGTCGCAGACCTTCTTGAAGTAGTCGCGGGACTCCGCGCTGAAGAACTGCGCGGGATCGGGCGCGGATTCGATGAACGGACGGCAGCACGCCTGCTTGCAGTCCAGGATGCGCCAGACGTTGCGGTCGATGCGGGCGCGGCAGTCATCGCACATCTCGGCGAGATGCGGACGGAAATGCTCCGCGAGTGCCTGTTCGGCCGCGGGACGGTCGGACGCAACGCCGCGCGTGTTGATGAGCAGGTTGAAGCCCGTGATGCCGATTTCCTCGAGGAAATGGCAGAGCATGGCGATGGCTTCCGCGTCGAGGCCCGGCGAGGCCGGACGCCCGACGTTTTCGACGCCGACCTGGTGGAACTGACGCTTGCGGCCCGCCGCGGGTCGTTCGCCGCGGAACATCGGGCCCATGTAGAAGACGCGGTGTTCGACGCCGTTCGCGGCATCGGTGGCAGCGAGGGCGCGCATGACGCCCGCGGTGCCTTCGGGACGGAGCGTGAGGCTCCGGCCGCCGCGGTCTTCGAACGTGTACATCTCCTTCTGGACGACTTCCGTTTCCCCGCCGAGTCCGCGCTGGAAGACCTCGGTGAACTCGAAGATGGGGGTGCGGAGTTCGCCGAACCCGTAAAGTCCGAAGACCTTGCGGGCGGCGGATTCGAGCTGGAGCCAGGCTGTGGCCTCGTCCGGGAAGATGTCGCTCACTCCGGGAGGCGGCGCGATTTTCGGCATGGGAGGGGTTCTCCGGGATCAGTCGATCTTGAGGCTGGCGACGCGGTCCTTGAGTTCCTTGCCGGCGCGGAATTTGACGACCTTGCGCTCCGGGATCGGCACGGTGATCTGCGGCACTTTCGGGTTGCGGCCCTTGCGGCCCTTGCGGACGCGGATTTCGAAAACGCCGAAGTTGCGGAGTTCGATGTCGCGGCCGGCGGCGAGTTCGTCGGCGATGTAGTCGAGGGTCTTCTGAACGATGCTGGCGACTTCGGTCTGGATGAGACCGGTTTCAGCGGAGATTTTGACAACGAGGTCACGTTTCGTCATGGTTGATTTTCCTTTTCTGCCCTGTGGGCTTTTATTGGTTTTTGTTGGATCAAGTCAAAAAAAGTGGTTATGCCCGAAGCGGAAGCGCCGGGGGCTGATTTGCGGTTTTCGAGTTTGGGGAAAGTGCCGCGGACGTTATTTCTGGCGGAAAACGATCCTTCCCTTCGTCAGGTCGTACGGCGACATTTCAAGCGTCACCGTGTCGCCCGGAAGAATGCGGATGAAGTGGAGCCGCATCTTGCCGCTGATGTGGGCAAGGACGATATGTTTGTTTTCAAGTTCGACCCGGAACATGGTGTTGGGGAGCAGTTCGCGGACGACGCCTTCTACTTTGACAACGTCTTTAGACACGTGTTAAGACCTCCGTATGAGTTTCAGTTATAAGTATCATGTGTTCAAAATGCGCCGAGGGCAGGCCGTCCGCCGTGCGGACCGTCCAGTTGTCCGGCTCCACGTACACGCGCGCCGTGCCGAGGTTCAGCATGGGTTCGATGCAGAGGACCATGCCGGGCGCGAGGACCGGCCCTTCGCTCGTGGTGACGAAGTTCGGCACTTCGGGCGGCTCGTGGAGACGCGTGCCGCAGCCGTGTCCGACGAGGTCGCGGACGATGCCGAGTTTGTAGCGGTTCGCGACTTCCGCGACGGCGTGGGAGATGTCGCCGACATGCCCGCCGGGGTGAGCCGCCGCGATGCCCGCCTCGAGCGCTTCCTGCGTTCCGGCAAGGAGTCGTTCGATGTCCTTCGTGGTCGGCTTGTTGCCGACGAGCACGGTCTTCGCCGTGTCGCCGATGCCGCCGTTCAGGGTTACGCCGACGTCCACGCTGACGAGGTCGCCGTCCTTCAGCACGCACTTCTCGCTGGCGATCCCGTGCACGACCACGTCGTTGACCGAGATGCAGATGTTGCGCGGGAACCCGTTGTAGTTCAGGAACGTCGGAGTCCCGCCGGTGGCGCGGATCACGGCCCCGGCGAGTTCGTCGAGTTCGAGCGTCGTCATGCCCGGATGGGCGAGCGCGGCGATCTCCTCGCGGGCGAGCGCGGTGACGCGCGCGGCCTCGCGAATGCGGACGATCTCCTCGGGCGTGTGAATGACAAAATTTCTGCGTTTCATCAGGCGCATACGGGAACCCGCGGAATCACTTCAGGAGCGCGAGAAGCGCCGCGAATCCTTTGTCGACGGGGAGCGAGGAATCGATGCGCGCGAGGCAGCCTTTCCCCTCGTAGAACTGGATGAGGGGGGCGGTCTGCTCGTGGTAGACTTTCAGGCGGTTCTTCGCGGTCTCGAGGGAGTCGTCGGCGCGCTGGATCAGCTCGCCGCCGCAGCGGTCGCAGACGCCTTCCTGTTTCGGGGGCGCGAAGAGCTTGTTGAACGCGACGCCGCACTTCTTGCAGGTGAGGCGGGCGGTGAGACGCTGGAGCAGGAGGTCTTCCGGGGCTTCGAAGAGGATCACGGCGTCGAGCTTCATGCCGATGCGGACCATGGCTTCTTCGAGGAGTTCGGCCTGCGCGACCGTGCGCGGGAAGCCGTCGAGGATGAATCCGTTGGCGCATTCCGCCGTGGCGAGGCGGGCGGCGACCATGTCGGCGACGACCTGGTCGGGGACGAGCTTGCCGGCCTTCATGCAGGCTTCCGCCTGTTTGCCGAGTTCGGTGCCGGCTGCCACTTCGCCGCGGAGGATTTCGCCGGTGGAGATGTGCGCGAGCTTTTCCTGCGCCATCAGGGGGTCGGAGAGCGTGCCTTTGCCGGCGCCGGGCGGGCCGAGCAGAACGAGATTCTTTTTCGTAATCATAAGAGTGAGACCTCTGAAATGGATGATTTTTCAGTAAAAACAATCTTTTAATATACTGCTGTTCAACATGTTTTTCAAGCGGTTGAAGCGGGAAAACGCAAAAAAATCCGAAAACTTTATGTCCCGCGACGGAAAGGGCGCGAAAAAGACCAGAGAAAAACGCGTTCTGAACTTGTAAATTCTGAATTACGTGCTACTTTAAAAGGATTTCATTTTTTTTAAACACATGGAACGACCCAGGAGGTTATCCCCACCATGAGTGAAACGAAGAACGAGTTTTCGGACTACCTGTTTGCGAACAACATCGCCTGCGGCGTGACGGAATCCGACGGTGCAAAGGTCATCGGCATGCTGCTGGATATGCTCAAACGCCATTTTCCCCAGCTCAACATCGAGGAAGCCCGCGCCGAGATCGAGAAGCGCGAAAAAGTCTTCCCGTGCATCGTGGCCCCCGGCCTCGCCGTGCCGCACGCCCGTATCGCCGGGCTTGAGAAGCCGATGATCGCCATCGCGTGCAGCCCGACCGGGATCTCCTACGGCGGCAAGGACATGACCACGCAGGTCATTTCCCTGAACATGAACGTGTTCATCAACGTGATGGTGCTGATCCTGTCCCCGCTGGAGGACCCGAACCTGCACCTTCAGGTCATGTCCATGCTGGCGAAATCGTTCTCCGACCCGGCGAACATCCGCCAGGTCGCCGGACTGCGGACTCCGGCGGAAGTCACCACGTTCTTCGCCACCGGCAAGATCAAGATGCCGGAATACCTGCTCGCGAAGGATGTGATGCGCACCGACTTCACCCCGCTTCACGAGACGGACACCATCCGCGAGGCGATCGACATCTTCGCCACCACCCAGAGCGCGTCCCTGCCGGTGATCGACTCCGTGGGCGACCTGCGCGGCGTGCTGTCGCTGAAGGACGTCCTGACCTACACGCTGCCGGAACACCTCCTCTGGATGGAGAACCTTTCCCCGATCTACCGCTTCCAGCCGTTCGTCGACCTGCTGAAGAGCGCCAGCGACACGCGCGTCTCCGACATCATGCAGGAGCTCGGCGAGCCGGTCTCGGAAGACGTCCCGGCGATCCAGCTGGCGAAGCTCTTTCTGGAACAGGAGACGGCGCAGCTCATCATCACGGATGCGAACGGCCGCCTGGCCGGTCTGGTCTCCCTGCGTGAATTCTGCGCGAAGTTCTTCTGGGAATGACCGCGGCGCAACGAATACGAGATAACTAAAGAAAGGTTACAGATACCATGTCGGAAGAATCCTCCTCCATTTCCGTCAAATACTTTGTTTCGCGTTTCCTGATCCTGCTGGCCGTGAGCCTGTTCGTGGGCCTCGGCGGCTTCTTCTCCCACGCGCTCGAATCGCACCAGGCCGTGGCCTGCGCCGTGTTCATCGGACTTATCATGGGCACGCTGTTCTTCTGGAAGTTCCGTCTGGCGCTGGCGTTCCTCGGCCTCGCGGTCCTGATCTTCACCGGCTCGCTGGACATCCCGCACTTCGTGCAGTCGTCCTCGCTGGAAGTGATCCTGTTCCTGGTCGGCATGATGGTGATCGTGGGCGCTCTGCGCGACCTCGGTTTCTTCACATGGATCGTGCAGCTGATCGTGGAAATGCCGAACCTCTCCGGAATGAAGTTCATCACGGTCACGAGCGTGGCGTCCGCGCTGCTCGCCTGCGCCGTCGACGAAGTCACGTCCATTATCTTCATCTCCACGCTGATCTTCCAGGTGTGCGACCGCCTGAAACTGAACCCGACCCCGTACATCCTGATCGCCGTGCTCGCCACGAACATCGGCAGCTCCGGCACCATGATGGGCAACCCGGTCGGCATCTACATCGGCACGAAGGGCGGCCTCACGTTCGGCGACTTCATGCTGTGGTCGTTCCCGATCATGCTCGTCTCGCTGTTCGCGGTGATCGCGCTGCTCCTCTTCATTTTCCGCAAGGACCTGAAGAAGTTCGACGAGAGCCTGCAGAGCCGTCTCGCGCAGGGGCTTTCTCTCGCTCCCCGCGTGAAAGTGCCGTACAAGCCCGGCCTGATCCTCCTGGTCTGCACCGTGTGCGCCATCGCCTCCCACCATCCGACCGAAGAGCTCCTCGGCCTGCCGAAGAACACCGTGCTCATCGTGGCGCCGCTCGTCTGCTCCGGCATCGTGATGATCATCAAGCAGAACCGCGCCCGCTACTACATCGAACGCGAGGTCGACTGGTGGACGCTCATCTTCTTCATGCTCCTCTTCGCCGTCGCCGGTACGCTCGAATACACCGAGGTCGACAAGGTCATGGCGCACGGATTCTCCAAGATCTGCGGCACCAGCCCGTATGAGCTCGTCCCGTTCATCTTCTTCTCCTCCGCCGTCGGGTCCGCGTTCGTCGACAACGTGATCTTCGTCGCGGCGTTCTGCCCCGTGATCGAACAGCTCTCCCTGAGCGTGAAGGACTTCCCGCTGTGGTGGGCGCTCCTCTTCGGCGCGTGCTTCGGCGGCAACATCACCATGATCGGCAGCACGGCGAACATCGTGGCGCTCGGCATGCTCGAGAAGCGTCCGTCCGCCTCGCACGTTACCTTCATGAAATGGCTCGCGGTCGGCCTCCCGGCCACGCTCCTTTCCGGCGTGATCGTCGTCGGTGCGCTCCTGGTCCTGACCCCGTCCATGGCGGACCGTCCCGCCGACCTGAACTTCGCGAAGGTCGAGAAGTCGACCGGCCGCAACTTCTGCAACAAGCTCGCCACGTTCGAAGTCGCCGGCGTCCGCGCGTACGATGAGAACAGCGCCTCAATTCCCGACCAGTCCCTGATCACGGGCCGCACCATCGAGGCCGGCATGATCCTCATGTTCGGCGACAAGCAGCACACCCTCGCGACCGCCTACGGCAAGAACGAAGGTGAGGCGATCGCCGTGGCTCTGCCCGAGGGCTTCGAGCTGACCGATTCCCCGCTGACCCTCACCGGCACGATGTACACCGTGCCCGAGACCGAGGCGAAGTACCCGGTCCTGCTCATCGTGAAGGAAGCGAAGCCCGTCAAGAAGTAAGACGGAATCGTTCCGAATCGCATTTCCCGGAAGCCGACGAACTCATCTTCGCCGGCTTTCTTTTTTCTTTCTTTTTCGCGGAAAAGGGTTGACTTTTTCCCTATCCGGTGATACCTTTTTGAATTGAAGCCGCTTTGTATCCATTTTTATATGCCGGGGAGCCGAAATCCATGAAACATACCGTCTGCCAGTCGATCGTTCTCGTTTCAGCAATCCTTCTGTGCGCCCTGACCGCGCCCGTGCAGGGGCAGACCGCCGCGCCTGCCGCCGTGCCCGCCGCAACGGAAACGGATCCTGCGAAGGAAGAAGCCTCCGCGCCGACGGGTTCCGATTCGTACCAGTATTTCGAGTATCAGGTCATCGCGGTCACGAAAAAGGTGCTGACGGAAGCCGCGGAATACATGAAGCTCCCGAAGGATTCCCAGCCGACGGACGAGCTTCTGCCTGCGATCTACCATGTGGGCGGCTACCGCGTGATCGGGTATTCCTCCGGATACGCGACCGCCGACACGCCGGTCGAGCTCAAGATGTCCCGTTCGGAGTATTACCCGGATTTCTACATCATGCCGAAAAGCGCCGATGACGAGAGCGAGTTCAAGGACGGGGAGCTCCCGCCGCCCGACATGGACGACGAGGAGGACGATGACGTGAACGCCAGCGCAGAGGATGACGAGGCCGCGGACGATGAAGAAGAATCCGCCGCGGACGACGAAGAAGAGGAAGACGACGGTTCCGACGATTCCGGCACCGGTTCCTACAACAACCTCGCGAGCATATTCCCGTTCTTCGGCGATCCCACGTATTACGGCAACGAGTTCTTCGTCGAGCTCCGGCCTCCGCGCGTTTTCTCCATCGACTCCAACATGAAGAAGCTGAGCGGATTCTCGAATACCGACTACGGCGACTGGGGCAGGGGGCAGGCTCCCATCTTCGACGACAATTCCTTCTCCAGTGCGCTTGCCGCGACTAAAGGCAAACCGATGATCGTGGCGAAAGCGCTGTCCGGGTCCACCTGGATCCTGCACGTGTTCTTCACCAAGCCGCAGCCGATGCCGGAGAAGACCACGCCTGCGGCCGGCAGCGAAAACAAGCTCGTCAAGCTGGATTTCCAAATCGTGCGTGCGAAGTGGAACGAGATTTGCGCCGCCGGGAATACCGACGGCTGCCCGGCCGTCCCGTCTGACGACTTTTTGCAAAAACTTTTGAAAAGCAATCGTCTGCGCGATTTCTACAGCCCGACGTTCCGCCTGATCCCCTCGCAGGAGCCCGTCTCCATCCAACTCAACACCAAGACGCAGATCGTGCCGCTGAAATGGGCCCCCGCGCAGGAGCCCGGCATCCCGGCCATCCCGCTGGATACCGGCGCGATCTGGACCGGGACGTCCATGCAGGCCGCCGCCCGCGTCCTCGGCGACGGGAAGACCGTGCTGCTGGATTACAAGTTCGAGAAGGCGAACCAGACCGGCTGGCGCAATTACACGTATTCGTTCTACGGCGACCCCGCGGATGCGGCTCCGGTGCAGGACCGTTATGCGCGCCCGCAGCAGCAGTGGGATTCCGAACCGGATGATATCCTGTCCGGCACGGTGAAGCTGCCCATGATCGACACGACGGCGTTCCGCCAGACGCTGTATCTGGAGCTCGGAAAGCCCGTTCTGGCTGCACGCATCAGTAATCCCGCGTACCAGCCGGACACGCTCACGCTGCTCTTCGTGACCGCGACCGTCGAGGATGCGCAGTAAGAGAATAATTCAACTGCACGCGTCCCGCTTCTCTCCTTATTTCAGCCCGGCGATCTGGTCCTATGCCCGCGCCGGGTTCTTTCTGCATTCATTTCCAGAGGGCGGGGGGCGGAAATAATCCCTGCGTCCGGTTCAGTGGAATACAATGACAAAAAACATGAGAAACGCGAGAAAAAAGAGAGGGACGTTGTAGAACGCAAGTGCTGTTGTGGCGATTCGCAGATCACGGTTATCCCATTTGAGATAATGGACCAGATAGAGGATTTGCACGATGAGCAGGACCGGAACGAGGAATAGCCAGGGAATCGCCAGGATGTCGATGTAGGGGGGACCACACAGGAACGCCAGCGGAAGCAGAAGCGTATGAATCAGCATCAGAACGAGCGGGAGCAGAAAACGCCGCCGCGTCAGCCGGTCCTGTTTCCGGTTCCGGCAAAACAGGACGAACAGCACGGCCGAGACGACGATGCCGGTCACGGTGAGAAAGACAAACAGAGGATTCTCCAAAAAAAGTTTCAAACGTTCCGCCATCTTCGTTTTCTTGCGCTCCGATGATGCGTGTTATTCCGTTAGTTCACAAATACTATACCCTGCGAACCGGCAAAGTCAAGCGATAAAGCATTGATTCTCTTTTTTTGTGATTTTTTGAAAAAAAGCGCTTTACCGGCCGGAGGATCCCCAGAAATGTTCGGTGCGCCACTGATCGAACATGCTGGAGGAAGTGCCTGCGCCGGTATAGAGGAAGACGGAGATGCCGTGTCCCGGCTTGTCGTGGTCGAACTCCAGGATGAAGTTGCTGTGCCATGTACGGTCCTTCCGCGTTTCCTGTTCCAGCCGGATGACGTCCTCCGTGATCTTCGCGTACTGCTCCGGGGACGCGGCGTCGATCCTGAAATGGGTGCAGCCGAACGCCGCATGTTTCACGGGGCATTCCTTCAGGCCGTTCTCCTGGACGAGCCGCGGCACGATCCATTCGCGGACGTTCTTTTCGGCTTCGTATTCCCAATGCCGATATTGCCTTTGATACGAATCCATGACGAGACAGCCGAGCACCCAAAGCCCTGTGCCAAGCCCAAGACATATTACGTTGAGGACAAGAAGGACCGCAAGGGCGATGTTCACGCCGTTGCTGTTCAGGAATCCGCCGGGAGCGTTCGGTTTCATTTCCGCGCCTCCTCGTCTTCGCCGGGCGTCGGCGTGAAATCGTCGAAATGCCAGTCCCCGCGTCCGTCGTAGCCTCGTTCCTCGTCCGGGATCACGATCGCCGCGATGACGGCGCGTGCGGCGGGATCGCTGAAGTCTTTCGCTCCGTCCGGCGTGAAATCGTCAATCCATCTTCTCGGCAGGTCGAATTCCAGGACGTAGGGACATTTCGGCAGACCGGGCAGCTCGCGTTTCATGCGGATGATGTCCTGCGCGATCTCGATCCGGCGTTTGTGGTCCGCGGAAACGATCTTGAAATGGACCGCGCCGCCCGCGTCGTCCAGCATCCCGACGACCCTGTGGTCCTTCTGTCCGCATCGGGCCGGCCGGGTGTACTGCACCTCGCATTCCTCCAGGGCGTACTTATCCTTCAGGACCGGGCAGACCAGCTCGCGCAGCGGCGATTCGTAGGGCGCCGCTTCCTCAGGGAGGACGGAACGGCTCCAGTCCACGTAAGTTATCAGGTTGCCGGGTCCGACGAATAGGAACCAGAAGACTGCAGCCGGAATGACGAGCAGGACGGGGAAGGCCGCAAGCTTCAGCCACGGATGGATGCACAGCCAGCGGTAAATCCATCCGCAGATCGAAAGCGCGAAGACCAGCGGAAACAGGATGATCTTGAGGGGAAAGAAGATGCCTTTCAGCTGTTCCAGAGTCCATTGAAATACCGGTTCCGGCTGTCTGATCTCCTTAGATGGGGTGCTTTGGTCGCTGTCCTGTTTCATGATGCGTCCTTCTGTTTCAGCATGGCATAGCGAGGGGAGGGATCCCCGTTTGACGGGGACGTATCCCGGTGCGTATCGGTTTCTCTACGGTCCTTCGGCCGTTTGATAAAGATCCGGGCCGTCAGGCCGAGGTCCTCCGAGTCGTGATCGAACTCCAGATAAAAGTCCTGAAACAGGAAGGATTTGCCGTCCAGATAACCGTAGTGGACTTCGGACGGACGGCCGTCTGCGTAGTTGACATATTCCACGCTGTTCGTGTTGCGATAGCGTCCCTCGTCGCCGTGTTCCTGATACAGCCGCACCAGGTCCCTGGTGATCGCTTCATAACTTTGCGGACCCGCCGTTTCGAGCCGGAAATGGTTGATTTCGCCCCAGCCGAAACTTTTTTCCAGGCATGATCCGAGATTGTGCTTCCGAGTCAAATCCGGGATGATGTATGTATGGATGAAAGTCTCGTTTTTTGCGGCGATGCGGCGGAATCCCCTGTCGTAGTTGCGCTGGACGCACCCGCCGAGGAAAAGCAAAAAGGCCAGGATGGCGTTAAGCGCAAGCAGCAGGAACCAGGTGCCGTTCTTCTTCCAATCCCGGTCAAGCCAGTTCAGAAAAGCGTTCCGTTTCATTTCCGCACCTCGTCGGGATCTTCCGTCGGTGTGAAATCGTCGATATGCCATTTCTCCTCGCGCCGCCGGTTCCCGCCGGAATATCCGAGCACGGCGTCCGGGATCGCGATTTTACAGAGGCATCCGCAGATCGCATTCTCCTCCCCGAATGCGGCGGCATTTTCCGGCGTCCATTTCGGATATTCTCCGGCGGTATCGAGGAAATTCAGGACATAGAGGCATTGGGGCATGCCGGGCGTCTCGCGTTTCATGCGGGCGATGTCCTCCGCGAGCGCGTAGCAGTCCTTCCAGTCGGCGTCGCCCCAGTCGGCGAGGCGGATCCTGATAACGCCGCCCTTGTCCTTCTTTGTGTCGCGGATACGGTGTTGCCCGATGAACCAGCCCGGACGGGTGTACGTCACGACGATTTCCTCCCGTCCGTACTTTTGTGCCAGAAGCGGCTTGAGTGCGTCCAGCACGGGCTGTTCATAGGCGGCGGCCGTTTGCGGATCGACCGCGCCTTCCTGTTCGACCCGGATTTCAAGGATTCCATCGAACAGGATCGCCCAGGCAAACATGACCGCGACATAACCGGGCAGGATGAGCAGAAGGATGAAGAGAGCGAGTTTCCCGTACCGGCGGCGGTTCCGTTTCTCCGGCGGAGATGTTTGCTCCGGCGGGGCGGCCTGCTTTTGCGGGGGTGTCGTTGCCGCTTTCGTTTCCGTTGTTAATTCGTTCTGCATGGTCGGGTTGGATTCCTGTTGACGATTCCGCTTTTCATTGTCTGTAATATAAAACCGGTCGAAGGAAAATCAAGCCGTAAAACATTGAATATCTTTTTTTTGTGAAAATTCTAAAAGTGACGGCCGCCTGGCCGGTTTGAATCCAGCTTTTTTTGAGTTCACGTGGGCAGGAGGAAGCGGACGGCGGGATCGAATTCCGAGGCGGCGCGGGCGTATGCGGCCTGCGCGGCGGCATCGTCGCGGAAGAGCGCGAGGATGGTCGGGCCGCTGCCGCTGATCATGGCGCGAATCGCGCCGTTTTCGAGCAGGAACGCGCGAAGCAGGACGAGCAGGGGATATTTGATGAACAGGGCATGTTCCAGGTCGTTCCGCATGAACTGTGCGGCGGATTCGTAGTTGTGGCGGCGGAGGGCGTCGATCAGCTCGTTTGTGCGCGGCGGCTCGGCGACGGCGCAGGCGAGGTCCATATGCTGGTACGCCCAGGCGGCACTGACCGGGAACTGCGGCGCGGCGAGCAGAAGCGGAAGGTGTTCGGGGATGCCGTCGACAAGCACGCGGTGTTCGCCCGCTCCGGTCACGTGCGAGGGACGCGGATTGAGGAAGAACGGGACGTCCGCGCCGAGGGAAAATGCCGCGTCTTCGAGCTGGGAATCCGAAAGCGCGTGAAAGCGTTCCTGAAGCAGGCGGAGCACGGTCGCGCAGTCGGCGGACCCGCCGCCCATTCCGGCTGCGACGGGAATGTGTTTCTCAAGATGAATGACGAGCCCGGGGACGTCCATTCCGGCGGCCTTGCAGTACGCGTAGACCGCCTTGCCGCAGAGATTTTTCTCCGGTTCGAGCGGGACGCCGGGCGCGTCGCATCGGATGGTCACGCCGGACGCCGCGGGCGCGTCTTCGAGGGTGATCTCATCGGACGGATCGCGGAACGGATAGAACAGCGAATCCAGGTCGTGGTAACCGTCGGGGCGTTTCGCGGTGACGGCGAGCGAGAGATTGACTTTGGAGCAGGTCAGCATTGAGGCGTCGACCTATGTTATTTTTTGAACTTGTAGAGGCCGTACTTGGAGTTGTAGTCGTGGATTTCGCGGCAGATGGCGTCGGCGAGCTCCAGCGCGCGGAGCCCCTGTTCGCCTGTGACCTTCGGGGGAACGATCTTCCCGGCGGCCTTCGTGGCGATCACGGCGTCGACGAAGTTGTTGATCTCGTCGGCGAGCGCGTTCGTGTTCGTGCACTTGATGTCCTTCTTGCCGACGCCGAGGAATCCCTTGCGGTAGATGACGCCCGTGCTGTTCGAGTAGTCCATGGAGATGTAGGAATCGGTCTGGAAGACGCGGAATTTGCGCATGGGACCTGCGCTGATGCGGCTGGCGGTGATGTTCGCCACGGCGCCGTTCACGAACTTGATGCGGACGTTCGCGATGTCCTCGGTGTTGCTGAGGATGGGCACGCCGACGGCGTCGAACTTCTCGATTTCCTGCCCGACCATGGTGAGCACGAGGTCGAGGTCGTGGATCATGAGGTCGATTACGACGCTGACCTCGGTGCCGCGGCGGAGGTGGCCGGGACGCGGCGGGGGATATTTCGCGAGGCGGTGCGCCTCGATGAAGAGCGTGTTGCTGCGGTTTTTTTCGAGGAAATCCATGGCGGGGTTGAAGCGCTCCACATGGCCGACTGCGAGCACGAGGCCCTTTTCGTTTGCGAGACGGACCATCTCGCGGGCGTGCCCGACCTCGGAGTCGATAGGCTTCTCCACGAGAATATGTTTGCCTTTCTGAAGGAGCGGCATGACGGTGTCGTAATGAAGCGTGGCGGGGACGGCGACCGTGAGGGCTTCGCAGCGATCCACGAGCTCGTCGAGATTCTGGAACGCCTGCACGTTGAACTGCTTGGCGGCGTCCGCCGCGACTTTCGGGTCCGCGTCGTAGATGCCGACGAGGTCGGCGTGAGGCGCGGTGCGGTACAGGTTGGTGTGGAATTTGCCGAGGACTCCGGTGCCGATGACGCCGACTTTCAGTTTGGGTTCGTTAGCCATGATTGAGGGGGTTCCTTGCGGTTGCCGCTATGTCTGGTGTGGTTGGTTTCAGTTCGATGGTTCGTCGCCGAGATATTTGTCCGGGATCAGGTAGCCGCGGACGTAATCCGCGACGGCTTCGGCGAGCGGGGTGCGACCGCCGGTGAAGCCTGCCGAGCGGAGCTTCGTCATGTCGGCGCAGGTGTAGTACTGGTACTTGCCTTTGAGGATTTCCGGCATGTCGATGTATTCGATCTTACGAGGCTTCTCCATGGCGTCGAAGACGGCGGAAACGAGCTCGTTCCAGGTCTCGGCGAGGCCGCTTCCGGCATTGTAGATGCCGCAGAGGTCCGGGCGGTCGAGCAGGAAGAGGATCATCTCCACGATGTCCTTCACGTACACGAAATCGCGTTTCTGCTCGCCGTCCGCGTACTCGGGACGGCAGGACTTGAAGAGCTTCACGGTCCCGGTGTCGCGGATCTGCTCGAACGCGCGGCAGACCATGCTGCGCATCGGACCCTTGTGGCGTTCGTTCGGGCCGAATACATTGGTGAATTTCATGCCCGCGATGGAATTCACGAGGCCGTTGCGGATCGCCCACAGGTCGAACATCTGCTTGGAGTAGCCGTACATGTTCAGCGGACGGAGCGCCGGGATGCCGTCGATCGCGTCGGAATAGCCCTGTTCG
Organism: Victivallales bacterium; assembly: GCA_045114235.1. Lineage (GTDB taxonomy): Bacteria > Verrucomicrobiota > Lentisphaeria > Victivallales > UBA1829 > UBA1732. The sequence continues at coordinate 23,076 of JBGUKB010000027.1, read as the reverse complement.
CCCGCGCCGTAGGTGGCGGCGCTGGAGGCGTAGATGAATCGGACGCCGCGCGCCGCGCAGAGGGTGGCGAGGAGCTTGGTGTACTCGAAATTGTTGTGGACGAGGTAGGAGGCGTCGAGCTGGGTGGTGGAGGAGCACGCGCCGAGGTGGATGACTGCCTTCACGTTGGACGGGAGTCCGTTCGCCGCGAGCTCGCGAATGAAGTCGTCCTTCTCCATGTAGTCGGCGTAGCGGAGCGCGCGGAGGTTCTTCCATTTTTCGGACTCGCCGAGGTGGTCGACGATCAGGACGTCGTCGATGCCCCTGCGGTTGAGTCCCCAGACGACGGCGCTGCCGATGAATCCGGCGGCCCCCGTGACGATGTATTGCGTGTTCGTGATGCTCATGTCGGTATGGCGTTCCAATGGGAGTTGTTACCAGTTGTAGATGGCGGAACCCCGTCCGAGGAGGGATTCGCTCCGGTGCGGATCGTGGGTCTGCCACGGGAAGACGGCGTTGGACGCGTCGTCCTTCAGGCGCTCGTTCACGTTGCCGAGGCGTTCGCGTTTTTCGACGCTGTGGGGTTTGAAGGAGAATCCGCTGTTCGCAGTTTCGTCCTCGACCTGCAGGTTGGACCGTTCGGCGCGGAGCCGGGCGCGGCGCGCGTAGTATTCCGCGACCTCGTCGGGCGTCATGTTCGCGATCTGCTCGGGCGTGAGCTCGGCCATCTGCTGCTGTTTTTGCGCTTCTGTGGAGGCGCAGGACGAGGCGGAGAGGAAGGAAACCGCGCATGCGGAAACGATCAGGAGCGCGAATTTCGAGGCGAGAGTCATAGCTTGGGTTCCTTTCTTCAGATGAGGGGCGAGATGACGACGACGGTGCGGTCGTCCTGTTCGCCGTTGGCGGGGGCGAACCGGTCGACGCTGTCCATGATCTTGGCGACGGCCTCGCGGGGGGCTTCCTGCGCGACGCAGGATTTCATGAAGCAGTCCTTGATGCGCTGGACACCGAACTGCTCGCCCTGCGCGTTTTCCGCTTCGTTGATGCCGTCGGTGAACATGATGATCGACATCTCCGGGCCGAACTGGGTGTTGAAGGTGTCGTATTCGGTGAGCTCGGACGGGAAGAGGCCGAGGCCCGCGCCGTTCGGGTTGATGCTGCGGATGTGGTTGCGGACGTACAGGATGAGCTCGGTGTGCCCGGCACGCGCGTATTCGAGCGTGTTCTCCTTCTTGTTCAGCAGGCAGACGGCGAGCGTGATGTAGCGGCCGTCGCCCATGTCGCGGAAGAGGTTGTCGTTGAGCTCAAAGAGCATGGCTTTCAGCGTGGTGAAATGCGGGATGTTGGCGCGGATGAAGCTGCGCGTCATTGCCATGATGAGGCATGCCGGGATGCCTTTGCCGCAGGCGTCGCCGATCACGACGAGCAGTCGGTTGGAGTCAATCTCGACGAAATCGTAGAAGTCGCCGCTGACCTCCTTTGCGGCGCGGGACACCGCCTGGATGGAGAAACCGCCCCACTGCGGACAGTCGGGCGGGAGCAGGGAACGCTGGAGCGTGCGCGCGAATTCAAGTTCCTGCGAAATGCGCTGCTGCTGGCTGAGGCGGTCGTACATCGCCAGGATGTTCCGGGCAAGCACGACCGGGGCGGTCAGGAGGTTCAGGCGATTGACCTGTTCCTGCGAGAAGGCCCTGCGGTGCGGCGCGGAGCTGTTCGAGGCGCAGATGATGCCGAGGAGGTTTTTCTCGTAGATCATGGGGACCGCGATGAACGTCTTCACGGTCTCGGTGTGCGTGATCTTCATGAGGAGCGGGTGCCGCGGGTCGCTGATGAGCAGGGATTCGTGCGCGAGGACCGTGGAGAGGATGAGGTCGGCGAGGTCCTTCGGCGCGGCGGATTGTATTTTGTCGCGGGCCTCCGGGTCGTTCAGGTCGCAGGGCAGGGGACGCGAAAGCTGGAGCGGATAGTGCGGCGTCATGCCGGAAGGGAAGAACGCGCCGTCGCGGTACAGGTACACGCAGACGGAATCCGCCTGGATGAGGTCGGAGAGGTATTTCGCCGTGACGCTCATCCATTCGCTTTTGTTACCGTTCAGGCGGACGCCGCGCGAGAACATGTTCAGGTAGCTGGCGGTCTGCGCGTTGGCGTGGATGGAGCTTTCCAGCTTGCTGCGGAGCAGGGCGATGCGGATGCGCTGGTACAGCGCGATCAGCCCGACGACGAGCAGCAGAACGATCAATCCAGTGATAAGCCAGAACATGAGAAAACTCCAACAAGATTCAAATTAACTTTAACTATACCCCGTCAAACCCGTTTCTTCAACCGGAAAACGCGGATTTCTTCGACTTTTTTCTATATTTTTCGCGCATGGGCGCGATTTTTACCGTTTCCATGGTGTTTTTATATATCTTTTTGCGAATCGTCCGGCGCGGTCCCGGAGAGGAAAAAAGAATATGAAAAAGCCGGCGCCCGTATGGATCGCGAGCACCGGCGGGATTTGTTCGTTTTGAGGCGGACTTACTTCTGCGGCAGGTAGACCGCGCGGATGGAGACGCCGGGGTCGACCGCGCGGATCATGAACGAGTTTTTGCCTTTTCTGAGGTCCTTCAGCGGGACGACGACGCGGGCGAAGTTGTCGAGGATCAGCGTGCTGCGCGGGCCGTTTTCCTCCTTCAGACTGTCGGAATGCGGGACGGAGACGGTCTGGATCTCCTCGCCGTTCAGGAGGACGGCGATACGGGCTTTGCTGCCGGGATAAAGCTCATAGGACGGCAGGAAGTCGATCAGGGCGTTCGCCTCGGCCTTTTCCGTGCTGAACGTGTATTCCAGTACCTGGTCGTCCTTGTTCATGTCCTTGCGCATTACGTCGGTCGAGAAGGTGCAGAATCCGTTTTCCGCGTAGCTGGGGGAGGGTATGGACGGCTTGCCGGAGAGCAGGTCGAGTTCCCCGATGCCGCGGAACGTCAGCCAGTTGTTCACTTTGTCCGGCGCGGTGAGCGCGAGACCGGATTCCAGTCCTTTCCTGTGGTCGGTGTTTCCGAAATGCCAGCCGCGGCCGTCGTTCCACGGCCACTGCATGTGCGTCCACCACTCGTTGTTCGTGGTGCGGTTACGGACGGTGTCGGGGAGGAATCCGGCCCATTTGCCGTCGTGGAGCCTGCCGAAACGTTCGCGGTTTTTGTCGATGGCCTTGATGTACGGTTCGGCCGCGGCACGGAGGTCCTGGTTCTGTTTCGACGCCTCGCGGCAGGAGAGGAAGATGAGTCCGGCGTTGCCGAGGTACTGCGCCTGATATCCGGCGAGTTCGAACCACGCGTCTTTCGCGGCGGCGTCCGGGATCTGCTCCTCGGCCTTCTTCGCGGACAGGATCAATTCTTCATACAGGTTTTTGAGCACGGGGATGTAGGCGTCGGGGAGATCCTTCGCCCACGTGAGGGACATTTCCTCGGGCTTGCGGAAGAATCCGAGCGAGAAGTAGCGTTCCAGCGTCTGGTAGCAATCCTGAACGCCGTTTTCCGGGATGCCGTGGAAGTTCTTGGCAAGGAATCTGGAGAAGAAGCGTTCCTGCTGGAGCGAGAAGTCCGCCTGCCCGGATGAAGCGGTCGGATCCCACGCGAGGCGGGCGAAATAGTCCACGCCGATCTCCATGAGCTTCAGGTCGCCCACGTTCAGCACCCACAGGTCGCGCGCGTTGTTGTTCCACGCCTTGAGGAGTTCGAGGTACATGAGTCCGGGCGGGGTGGTGTTCAGCTCGCAGTAGGAGTGCGGCCCGCCGTAGTAGGAAATGTGGTAGTACACGCCGGAACCGCCGGAGCGCTTCTGTTCCTCGGGATTGCTGAGGCGGCGGATGTAACCGTAGTTGTCGTCGACCCAGACGAGCGTGACGTCCTCGGGGACCTCAAGTCCGGCGTCGTAGATGGCGAGGACTTCCTTGTACGGCACGAAGCACTGGGCGACGGGGCCCCATTCCTTCGAGACGCCCGCGTCGAGCATGGCGCGCTGGTTGGTGATCGCTTTGGAGACGAGCGCCTTCTTCTCGTCCATCGTGTTCGCGCCCGCCATGGAGGAATCGTGGATGCCGCGGATGCCGAGCGTCCAGACGGCCTCCTTGTCGCCGCGTTGGTCCACGCTCTCCTTCCAGTAGGAATCGATCTTCGCCTGGTTCGTGGTGTAGTTCCACTCGCCGTCCTCTTTCTTCCAGTGGCAGTTGTTGCGGAGCATGGGCTCGCAGTGGCTCGCGCCCATCACGATGCCGTACCGGTCGGCGAGGACCGGGTTTTCGGGGACCGCGCCGAACTCGACGCTCACGTCGTGCATGGCGGGCCAGAAATAGTTCATGCGGAGACGGAGCATGAGCTCGAAGATCTTTTCATTGGTCTTCGGGCCGATGCGGCCGAAGCCGTCCTTTTCGAAGTTGTTCTTCGCCCATTCGTGAAGCGCCCAGTCCTCGTCGTTGATGAAGATGCCGCGGTATTTCACCTTCGGCGCATCGATGCAGCCTATGCTGGTTTCGCCGCGGTCGACCGCGCTCGGCCAGAAGATATAGGACTCGACACGGTTCGGCGGGACGTCCGCCCACCAGTTCCACGGGGACATGCCGCAATCCTCGGAAAGCTTCATGAGGCCGAAGGCGGCGGCACGGCGGTCGCTTCCGGCGATGACGAGAGCATCTTCGCCGCTGTTGAACGGATTTCTGACGCAGGCGGTCAGGGTGTGTTCCCATTTCCCCTTGATCTGCGAGACGTCGATCTTGCCTTTCTCGACAAGCTGGTCGATGAATTTGCTGTGTCCGAGCGTGCCGACGACGACCAGAGCTTCCTTTGTGCTGTATCTGAGCTCGTTCTCGACCTTGGCGGCGTCCTCGCGTCCGGTGATGGCCTTCAGGTCGGAGCAGAACATGTCCGCGGCCTTCTTCACGCAGGCGTAGTCCGCGTCGTCGACGAGGATCCGGACACGGGAATCCTTGTTGACGAGTGTGAGGAAAAGCTTGTAGTTTCCGTTGAACGACGCGTGCTGCACGGTCTGGGCCTGAAGATCGGCCGAGGTCATCTGGATGGCGGCACAGCAGACGGCGGCCGCGGCGGCGAATTTACGGAAGGAACGGAACGACATAATGGGGACTCCTTGTTTTTGAGCATACGCCATGGTATGGCGCGCTCAAACGGGGTGAAGATGCGGATGCGTTTTTTTTACTGTAGCACGGCGCAAGGGGAAAGTCAAGGCGCGGGCGCGTGTTTTCGCCGAAAAAAGATTCACCGGGCGGATATGCCGGTCTTCCGGGAAAGAATTTTAGAAAAAAAGGGATTTTACGTTAAAAAACTCTGGAAAACGGCTTGAAATATGCGCATGCGAATATTATATTACAGCAAACATATTTGCGGACCGTATCATTTTTCCTGCCGCGAGGCGGATTTTGAGGCGGGCCGCAGTGTCCCTTTGCAATTCCAAAAACCTTTTCATAAAAACCGAAAGGACGGCATCATGAAATCCCGTTGCTCCAAACAATTCACCCTGATCGAGCTCCTGATCGTGATCGCGATCATCGCGATCCTCGCCGCGATGCTCCTGCCCGCGCTGCAGAGCGCCAGAAGGACCGCGAAAATGGCGCAGTGCACCTCGAACTGCAAACAGTTCGCGCAGTCGAACCACCTGTACGGCGCCGACTTCAACGGCTACGTGACCCCGATCGCGTGGGGCGACGGCGTCAACATCTGGGAAGCCATCATCTGGAACCAGATCGGCGGCGTTTCCCCGATGCCCTACAGCAGCTACTCCAGCGGCAAGGACAAATGGCTTAGAAGCGTGAAGAGCAGCAAGCTCTTCGAATGCCCCGCCGACGAAGGCTCCAAGGCCGTTGGCGGATCCGAAAACGATATGCCTCTGCTCTCCTACGCCATCAACCGTTCCGCCGTGCGTAATATGAAGAGCAGCTCCAACGCCGCCAGCATCCCGAGCGGCCCGGTCCTGAAGACTACCAAGTTCAAAATCCCGTCCCAGATGATCTACGTCTGCGACACATCCTGGAACCTTGCCGGCACCAGCGGATCCAACGCCCCCGGCCGTGTGTACAGCGACAAGTCCCACTCCTACGGATTCAAGCCCGGCAGCGTCTGCCACCACTGGGACCAGGGCAACCTCGCCCCCGAATTCAACAGCGGCAGCCTCGACGACAGCGGCTCGAAGGGCACGAAGCCCTGGCACGTGAGCAATTCCTGGAACTACTCCTTCATCGACGGCCACGCCTCGAACCTCCGTCCCGAACAGACCATCAACACGAAGGTCGCCAAGGTCGAAGACCGTACTCCCTCCGGATACTGGACCTGGAACCAGAAACTCTGGGGCGAGGACACTGAGTAATCCGTCCCCTCTGACAACGGTCCGTCTGTGCGGACCGTGCTGAAAGAAAACTCCGCTCCGGCGCGATCTCGACGGTCCGCCGGAGTTTTTTTGTGCCGCGATCTTGGGGAAAAGCGGCGGTCGGGGGATCCCGGATGCCGTCAGAGCAATACTGAATAGGACATACAGGTCATATGGGACCTATAAGACCTAATAAAAAGATGTGGCGGGGAGAGGAAGGGGGGAGGGATGATGATGTATCCCTGCCGGGAACGGAGCGGACGGCTGTGTGGGATGCGCCGTTTACTTCGCGAGGGCGAGGATGACGACGCCGAGCAGGATCAGCGCCAGCGCGCACGCCTTCTTCTTCACATGGACGTCGCGGAAATACCACGCGCCTGCCGTGAACGACACGATGCAGCTGCACCGGCGCACCAGCGAGACGATGGAGATTTTGATGTCCGGCAGGCTGACCGCGTAGAAATACAGGAAGTCGGCGAGGATGAGCAGGACGCCCGTGAGCGGGATCGTCCAGCGCCAGATGAACTTGTGCTTCTGCCCGAAACATTTCGCGCGGACCAGACAGCCCGCGCCGAGGATGAAGACCAGGTCGACGGAGAACCAGAACTGGACGGTGCGCGGCGGGATGTGGAGCGTGTTCAGGAGATATTTGTCGTAGAGGGCGGAAGCCGCGCCGAGGAGCGTGCCGAGCAGGATCAGATGCACCTCGCGGGCGCGCCAGAACGAGATGCCTTCGAGCTTGCCGAAGACGGAAAAGAGGTAGTATCCCGTGAAGATCAGGAGCATGGCGATCCCCTGCGGAAGCGTCGGGACCTCGTGGAACAGCAGCAGGCCGCCGAGGAAGGTCCAGACCGGGCTGCTGGCGCGGATGGGTGCAGCGATGGAGATCGGCAGGTCTCGCATGGCGTAGTAGACGCAGGTCCAGCTGGAGGAGACGAGCAGGGATTTGAGGACGATCAGGGCGAAATCGCGTCCTGAGCACTTCGCGTCGGCGAGGGAGCCGGTCCAGAGCACGGTCGCGAGCAGATAAAACGCCGAGCCGCAGAGCGTGGCGTAGAACAGCACGTGCATGACGGAGTTCCTGTTGACGGCGTGCTTCTTGCAGAGGTCGTAGAAGCCGAGGGCGAACGCGGAACCGAGGACGGGCAGAAGCCACGCGGGGAGGGAAGGCATAGGGAATCAGCTTTCTGTTTTCATCCGGCGGAACGGCGCTCAGCCGAGGATGGACGCGATGTCCGGCGCGACCGCCTGGATGTGCTCCTTCGCGAGGACCATGACGTCCTCCGGGTCGGCGGAGGTGAGGGCGATCTTCGCGAGCTGTTCCGACGCGAGCATGGAGGTCTTGCGGATGACGCCGCGGACTTCCGCCAGGGCGTTCGGGCTCATGCTCAACTCCAGCACGCCGAGTCCGAGCAGGATGGGCGTGAACCGCGGATCGGCGGCGATCTCGCCGCAGACGCAGACCGGGATGCGGTGTTTCTTCGCGGCCTCGACCGTGAGGCGGATCAGCTCCATGACGGCGGGGTGGCTGGGACGGTAGAGGTACGCGACGCGTTCGTTCAGGCGGTCGACCGCGAGCGTGTACTGGACCAGGTCGTTGGACCCGATGCTGAAGAAATCGACCTTCGCGGCGAGCGCGTCGGCGATGAGGCACGCGGACGGGATTTCGATCATCGCGCCGATCTTCACCTTCGGATCGAACGGGATGTTCTCGTTTTTCAGCTCCTCCATGACCTCGTCGCGGATGGCGAGCAGCTCCTCGATCTCGGAGAGCGAGGAGACCATCGGGAACATGATCCGCAGGTCGCCTTCCGTGCCGGCGCGGAGCAGGGCGCGGAGCTGGGTGCGGATGAGCTGCGGCTTCTCGTGGCAGAGACGGATCGCGCGGAGCCCGAGGAACGGGTTCGGTTCGCGCGTGGCGGACGCCGAGGCGAAGTCGAGCTTGTCGCCGCCGAGGTCGACGGTGCGGATGGTCACGGCGCGGCCGCGCATGGCGCGCAGGAGCTTCGCGTAGATGCTGTACTGCGTTTCCTCGTCGGGCGCGACCGGGGTGTTCATGAAAAGGTATTCGGTGCGGAAGAGCCCGATGCCCTCCGCGCCGCAGCGGGAAACTTCCTCCAGGTCGTCCGCGCCTTCGATGTTGGCGCAGAGCTTCACGCGGTAACCGTCGGTCGTTTCGGCGGCGCGGGAGCTTTCCTTCCGGAGGATGCTGTAGAGTTCGTCCTTGCGGCTGATCTTCTCGCGGTAGAACGCCAGCGTTTCGCGGCTCGGGTTGCGGATGACCATGCCAAGGAAACCGTCCACGATCACCTCGTCGCCGTTGGCGAACTTGCCTGCGATGTTCCGCATGCCGACGACCGCCGGGATGCGCAATGAACGCGCAAGGATGGAGGTGTGGCAGGTCTTGCTGCCGGTCTCGATCGCGAATCCGAGGATGTTCTTGCGGTCGAGCATGGCGGTGTCGGACGGGGTCAGGTCGTGCGCGATGACAACGGTATTTTCCGGGAGGTTGTCGAGCGAGGGGCCGCCGTCCTTGTCGCCGTTCAGGTTGCGGAGGATGCGGTTCGCGATGTCACGGATGTCGCCGGCGCGTTCGTTCAGGTAGGTGTCGTTCGTGCCGGAGATGGCGTCGAGGTATTTCTGGATGGTGAGCAGGAAGGACGACTGGGCGTTGCAGAGGCCGTTTTTGATACGGGAGAGGACTTCCTTGTGCAGGAGCTTGTCCTCCACGATCAGCAGATGCGCGTCGAATATCTTCGCGTCGCGCTTTTCGATGGTCTTCTTCATCCGGTCCTGGATGGTCCTGATCTCGGACTTGGTCTTTTCGATGGCGGACTGGAAGCGCGCCACTTCGGCGTCGACTTCGGACGCCTCGATCGGGATCGGGTCGATCTCGTGGAAATCGGTGTGGGCGGCGCCGAAGACCAGCACGCGTCCGCGGCAGATGCCCGGAGACGCCGGGAATCCGTGGAAGAGGACTTCCTTCTTTTCAACGGGATGCGCGGCCGCGGCGGGGAGAGGATCGGCGGAGGCGTTTTCCATCATTCGTCGAAGCCTCCTTCGATGAGCGCGGAAAGGATCTCCATGGCTTTGTCCGCGTCGCGTCCGCTGATCTCTAGACGGATGTTCGTTCCCTTCGGCGCGGAGAGCATGAGCATGGACATGACGCTTTTTCCGTCGGCGACGTGCCCGGAATCAAGATTCGTGACAGAGATCTCCGACTCGAAATCCGCCGCCGCCTGCACGAAAACGGACGCAGGGCGCGCGTGTATCCCGAGGGGATTGATGACGACAAAATCTTTCACGAGGTTCTTCGGATCCATAGCTTCGATCTGACCCTTTCCAAAAACAATAAGCCAAGTATATTAATATACACCTGTTTTGCCATCCATTCAAATCGCGCGCGGAAAAAAGAGAAAAAAACACGCGGATCCGGGGGGCTTCCCTTGTCTTTGATCCGGGGCGTTTTCAGCGGCGGCGCGCCTTCTTCAGCGCGGCGGAAATGGAGTCCGCGGGCGGCGGCTCGGCGGGGGAGACTGGCTCGGAGGATTCCTGCGCGGCCTCGGACGTTTCAGGGGCGGAATTCGAGGGAGAACGCGGCGTTTTTCTGCGCTTGCGCGGGAGTCTGACGCCGGATTTGGTTTCGGAACCGGAATCCGCCCCGTCTTTGTCCTCTTTCTTCTTCGCGACGAAGAACCGTCCGATCAGCAGGAAACGGCGTTCGGCGATCTCGAACAGGAACAGCAGGATCGCGGCGAGGCAGAAGAACGGCGTGAGCGGGAACGCGCGGAGGCGTTTCGGGATATCGTCCCATGTCTCCTCGACGGCGATGCGTTCGCGTCCGCCGCTCGCCCGGAGCAGTTCGGCGAGGTCGCGGCCGGAAGTCCGGCCCGGATTGAATTCGGGCGAATACGGCAGTTCGACGGGGACGAGCGGATGCGGACGCGCGTTGTCCCACTGGATGGAGCCGAGCACGATGTTTCCGCCGGGGAGCGGGACCTCGGAAACGAGGCGGTCGGGGCCGTCCCACGCGAGCGGATACTTGCGCGTTTCGGTCCTGCCGGAATCGTCGCAGAAGACCGCCGTGAGCACGGGCGTGTTGCGGAACGGTTCGGACGTGCGCGCGGGGTCGAGCTCGAGCGCGGCGAAGTGGCTGCCGTTGCGTATCTCCTGCGTGATCATGTAGTCCGCGCCCTCGTCGTCGGACGCGGTCATCCACGTGACGAGCGAGGTCAGGAACGGCACCGCGCCGGGGTCCTGCGCGAACGGTCCGGTGTAACGTCCGTCTGCCTCCGCGCAGAACGCCGCGGTGCGCCCGAGCCCGAACGTGCCGGTGGCGGCGAGCGGGGCACGGTCCTCGTCGTCGGTGATGAGCACGGCGTCGCATCCGGGGCGCAGATAGCAGAGGTTGAAGCCGTTGAAATCGTAGGTGCGCGAGAACTTGCCGGAGCCGGGGAGGGTGGTCGCAGAGGGCTGGAGCAGCGCCTTCACCGGATCGGTCAGGAACGTGCTGCGGACCATGACGAACGTGTCTTCGGCGAAGATGCGCGGGAGCTCCTCCGCCTTGTCGGTGAAGTAGGCGAGGCCGTTGCCGCGTTTCGCCACATCCATGAGGAACGCCGCGTCGCTGTCCGTCTTCGTGCCGAGCCCGACCACGCTGACCGTGATTCCGTTGGCCTCGGCGGTGCCGAGCAGTTCCTTGTATGCGCCCGGCTCCTCGGCGTCGGAGGCATCGGCGAAGAGGATGATGTGGCGGGACGGGATGTCGGATTTCGTGAGCATTTCGAACGCGGCTTTCAGGCCGGTATAGGTGAAGATGCCGCCGCCCATGGACTCGATGGAGCGGATCTTGCCCGCGCGGCCGCGGACGTCTGCGACCGGAGCGAGGCCGACGACCGTGTGCGGCGAGCTGTCGACCGCGATCACGCCGATCTTGTCGAAGTCGGAGAGCAGGTTCAGCACCTCGACCGTGGCGGTGTTCGCCAGCGACATCTTGGTGAGGCCCTTCGAATTGGTCATTGCCATGCTGCCGGAACGGTCCAGGACGACCACGACCGCGTTCGTGCCCTTGCGGACCTCGTTGCGCTGTTCGAGCGTGACCGGGAGCACGTCCTCGAGTTCGCTGCGGTAGTAGCCGCCGAGCGCGAAGGAGGACTTGCCGCCGGTCATCATGAACCCGATCGAACCCGCGGAGACGAGCCCCTTCAGGCGGGCGAGCGAATCCATGGAGAACGACGACGCCTTCACGTTCTCGAAGATTACGCCGGAGACGCCGCCCAGCACCTCGGGCGCGAGCGCGGCGGAAGTCGGTTCCATCACCTTCACGTCCAGCCCGGATTCGCGGAGGATGCGCGCGAGGTTCTTCGTGGGGGAGGCGGTCACGAGCAGGACGGGTTTGCGCCCCTCGATGGAGACGATGCGGCGGACGAGGTTGTTCTCCGGGACCGGGTCGGCGGGCGCGTCTTCGGGGAGCACGAGCTCGACCTCGTAATTCGCCGTGCCGGGCGAATCGGTCTTGTCGCGCCAGGAGACGGTCGTGACGCCGCGCCGCAGGCGCACCTCGCGCGTGAGCCATGCGCCGCCGTTCTTGCGGATGCGGCAGACGGCGGTGCCGGACGACTGCGCGTAGAGGCGGGCGGAGACGGTGTAGATTACGCCGGGCGCGGCGCGGAGAGGCGCGTCGACGGACAGGACCGCGGCATCGTCGGCGGAGCCTCGGGAAAGCAGGCGGTAGTCGATCGCGACGCCCCGCGTGGCGGCAGCGGCGGCGGATGCGGCGACTGGGCTGCCCGTGGTGTGCAGGCCGTCGGAAAGCAGCAGGATGCGCCCGGAGGCGTCGGACGGGATCAGCTCCAGCGCGGCGTCGATCGCCCCGGCGATGTCTGTGGCGTGCGGTTCGGTGGGATCGGTCTTGAGGCCGGGGAACGCCGGGGAATCCGGCAGTTTTTCCACGAACGGCGTCCCGGCGAACGAGATCACGCTCAGCTTAGAGCTGTCGGGCGCGCTGTGTTCCAGGCGGCGGATCAGCGAATCCATCTCCTGGCGCGCGCCGTCCGGCATGGACCGGCTGAGGTCGGTCAGCACGACGAGCGTGCCGGTGCGTTCGGGCAGGCGGACGGAAATGCCCGCGAGCGCCGCCGCGACCATGATGTAGATGAGGATGCGGATGAAGTTCAGGACGCGGGTCGGGAGCCTGCGGAACGTGAACAGCGCGAGGAGCGGCAGCAGGACCAGGAGCGCCGCCTGCTGCCAGATCAGGAGATAGTTCAGCATGCGCCGCCTCCTTTCCGCGTGAGGATGATGTGGTGCGCTGCGAGGAGCAGCGCTGCGAGCAGCAGGAACGCCCACGCCAGCGGACGTAGCATCCAGAACGGCATGACGGCAAGCTTGTCGGCGTCGCGGCGGAACGGTCCCGCGCCGGAGAGGTCGGATTCCTCCGCGGTCAGCCCCATTACGCTCGCGGACCATTTCGTCCCGTTGGATTCAAGTTTCCACACGCCGTGGAGCATCGGGCGGAAATCGGCGTCGCCGCGCATCGCCCGGATCTCCGTGGATTTGCCGTCGGGCCGGACCGCGGTCAGCGACTGCGATCCGCGCGGCAGGCGCACGTGGAGGAGTTCGCCGGAACGCAGGTTCGTGCGCGCCGGGCCGAAACGCTCCGTGCGGACGGTCTGCGCGAGGTTCTGGAAGAAGACCGGCCAGAACGGATGGCGCGAGATGTTGGAGCGCGCGGGATCGAGGTTCAGGAAGATCTCGCGGTCGCGGTTCAGGTTCTGGCGCGTGGACACCACCGGCACGTCGCCGCTTCGCAGAAGCGTCTGCCCCGGCAAATCGTCCGCGCTGACCGCCCATTGGAGCGAATCGAGCGGGAGCCCGCGCGAGAGCACGGCGGCGTTTTCAATGGAAAGCGGACCGGACGCGGAGGGCGCGTCGTCTTCAATTTGAGGCTGATCCGCGGCGGTTCCGGGTTGATCCGCGGGCGTCGCTTTCTTTTTCGGAGATGCGAGCCAGTAGAGATGCACGGGTGCGGGGCTTTCCGCTTCGGTTGGGAGGATGTCGAGGTCGGGTGTCTCGCCCGTCAGCACAGGCCGGAATGCCGGATTGTTGTTCAGCACGCGTTCGAGCGCGGACCGCGCGGCGACTGGGAGACCGGCGGCGACGCGGTACGAGACCGGGGAATCGTCCTCCGCCTCCAGCACGACTTCATCGTCGATAAGCAGGGCGTTCGCGGACGCGTCGGCGTTTTCGAGGCGGACCGTGACGGCTTCATGCGCAGCGGCGGACGGGGCCGCCAGCACGATACGGCGTGTTTCCTTTGGCGCGAGCCGGAGCTGGGTCCGCAGGGAACCGGGCTCCAGCACGAGCGCGGCGTCCAGCGGAAGCGTCGAGAAATTCGCCGCCTCGATCAGGAGGCGTCCGCCCGTACGGCGGGCGTTCACGATGGTGGAATTGCCCAGAGGCGCGCCCGCGGAATAACATGTGGTGTCCGGCGCGAGCTCGAGCGCGGGCTTGCGGTCGGTCACGATCAGGAGGTGGCAGCCGCGCGCCATGCGCCGGGCGAGGGCGGCGGCCGCGGCGAGGTCGGATGACGAAGCCTGTCCGGTCCAGAACGACCCGAAGTCCGTCCGGGCGTTGCTGTCCGAGGCGAGCACAGGCGTTTCGCCCGCCACGATCCACAGCACGCGGCGGTCGGGCAGGTCGCGGATTTCGCGTTTGACGAACTCCGCGCCGGATTCGAGCGGGGACTTGCCGCCGGGGACTTTCGCCTGCATGGACATGGAGTCGTCGAGGATCACGGCGAGCGGCGGGAAGGTCTCCGGGGTGGAGACGAATGGCGCGGCGAGCGCGAGGGTCAGGAGCAGCAGCGCGGCGAGCTCGATGTAGAAGATCGCGGGCGGGAACCGGAATCTGATGCGTGTGCCGCTGTGCGGCGACGCCTGCGGACGGTCCCACAGGAAGATGGCGGGCACGATGCGGATTTTCGAGCGGCGGTGCAGGAGATAGAGCAGGAGCAGGATCGCGAAGACAGGCAGGGCGCACCACAGGAGCAGGTCATGTTCGAATCCGAAGAAGAAGTCGTTCATTTGAGCAGCCCCGCGCGGAAAAGTTCATCGGGGCGGATCTCCGGGCAGAAATCCGCGGCGGAAAGCGGCAGGAGCAGGACGCCGCGCGACAAAGCGGCGGCCGCCCACATGGCGCGGTGGTTCTCGAGGCGTTCGTGGTAGCGCGCGAGCGCGCCTTCGTCCAGCACGAGCTCGCGTTCCTCGCCTGTCTCCGCGTCGACCAGCAGCACGTTCGCGTCCGGTTCCGGCTCGAGTTCCGCCTGGTCCAGCACCATCACGACCACGGCGCGCTTGGCGCCGTCGGCGAGGCGGGACAGCACGGGCGCGGGATCGTCCGGCCCCATGAGGTCGGTCACGAGGATGCGGATGCCGCGCCGGAAGAACTGGCCGGAGAACGAGGCGGGATTTTCGGACGGGCTGAACGGCGTGTCGAAGGGCGGGAAGTCCCAGAGGAGCGGCGAGGCGGGCACGGGGTCCTTGCGGAAGGTATCGGCGGCGTGCCAGAGGTTCAGGGAGAACCCGGAGTTCGTGGCGGCGGTCGCGAAGATCGCGGCGAGCGAGATCGCGGCGGACGCCTTGCGTTCGGTCGACGCCATGGACGCCGAATGATCCACGATCACGTCGCACCGCGGGTCGATTTCCTCCGAATACTGCTTGATCATGAGCTGTTCGCTCCGGGCGTACACGCGCCAGTCGATGCGTCGCAGGTCGTCGCCGGGCCGGTACTCGCGATATTCGGAAAACTCCAGCGCGTTGCCCGTCTTGCGTCCGACGCGGCGTCCGTCGATGCCGGACACCTGGGCGGGAGCGGTCAGCTCCACGCCACCGGTCGCGGCCAGGGCGCGTTCGACCGCGTCCCTGAAATACGGGATGGATGCTGCGGGCGAGGTCATGACGCCTCCTCCCCGTCCTGATCCAGTGCCTCCGGGGGAGCCTCGACCTTATAAGTCGAAGCGGGGCTTTTCAGGGAGCCGAAGGTGGTGAACAGGACGATCAACGACACGATATACAGAACGATGCCGACGAATCCGGCGCCACTTCTGGAAGTCAGCGCCAGGAACAGCTGGATGGCGACGTAGGTGACGAGGACGGTCATGTTGAACCGGACATGGAAGTCCCACGGCGCCTTCATCTCCGGTTTCCTCCGCTGGCGGGCGTATGCAAGGGCGAGCCCGAAATGGATTGCGGTCCAGGCGTTCCGCGCCCTGCTGCTCCAGCTGTAGAGGATGGCTGCTTCGAGCAATCGACGGTCGCCCGCCGTCCGCAGGGATGCCTGGGCCTGGAACAGGATGAGAACGGTCGCGAGGGCGATCAGCTCCAGCGCGAGGACCGGGAGCAGGGAGAGCGGCGAAGCCGGGTCGAAGAGTTTCCGAAGGAAGGGCTCTTTTGCACGGGTTTGGAGCTGGCGCGCCGCCAGGGGCGAAGTGACGGAGATCGAGGTGACCAGCAACCCTGTGATACATACGAAAAGCCCCAGAGTGACAAAAGTGGACAGAACCTCGATGAATCTCCCTTCGCTGTCATGGTAGGTGGTGTCCAGGAACCCGGAGAGGGCGATCGAGAGCAGGCCCGCGAGGAAGCCGCCCGCCATCGTGTACAGCAGGATGCGGAGCCATCTCGAGGTGCGTTTGCCGAGGCCGTATTCGCCGGTGTCGGCGGCGGCGAGCGGGAAATAGACGATGGCGAACAGGCACGACACGGCATAGATCGAAAAGAAAGCCAGGAATTCCGCCGAAGACGCAGCGGATGCAACCGGCACCGGCCTGCCCGTGCTCCAGCTGAACGCGATGATGAACCCGAAGAGCATGACCGTTTCGGCGCCGATGCAGATTGCCACGATCAGGGAGTCCAGCCGGTAGCAGAAGGGCTGCATGAGGAAGAACAGCGAGACCGCCATGACGCACAGGATGGCCAGCGTAAAAGGGGACTTCGGGAGCCCGATAAACGCAAGCTTGCCTGTTTGCCGAATTCTGTCAAAAAACTCCGAAAAAAGATTATCTGAGGAAATGTCGGACACGAAGACCCATGCCAGGAACAGGAGAATGACGGCGAGGCACGGCGACAGCAGGATGAGCAGCCGTTTCCAGGTGTAAAGAAAGCTCTGCAGCGCGCCCTGCACGAGTCCTTTATGCGACGTGTACTGCACCAGGTGCGCCAGCAGAGGCGGTTCCTTGGCGCGTGACGTGATGAGGGCGCGGCTTTTGCTGCGGAGCCGGAACACCGGGGCGACCACGAGGACGGGGAGGAACATCATGGGCAGCAGAAAGAGGAGATTGCTTGCCAGTCCGCCTATGCCGAGCATGATGTAGCCGAAGATGGCGAGCCCCTCGAACCCTTCGCCCGCGCCTCTTGGCACGGAGGCCGCCAGGATGCCGCAGATGATCGAGAAAAGGATCGACCCGAAGAAATACAAATTGAACGCCATCGCGAACCACTTCAGGTATTTGAGCTTGATCGGGGCGCGGTGCTGGGCGACCTGCCGGAAATAATAATAGTAGGTATTCCAGCCGGACGTGTCGCGACCCTCCAGGTCCAGGCCGCGGTCGAGCCACTGCCCGATGCGGACGAAGGGCCGCAGAAGAAGTCCGGGCTTTTTCTTCGGACGGGCTTCTCCTGATTCCGCGGAGCGTTCGGGGAACGTTTTTTCCGGCGGCGGATTCGTGATTTCGGGCGCGGATTCCGGGTTCATTTCTTGAGCATTTCCTTCGTGGGCGGTTTGACTGCGCCGTCATCCGGGCGGCGGTGCATGCGGAACGCCTTGACGATGGCGGGCAGCAGAAGAAGGAAGAGGACGCCCGTGACCGCGAGGGATGCGTAGAGGGCGTGAAGGTTGAAAGCCCAGAGGGGAGCAGTGTCGACCAGTTCGACGAGGGAGTAGAAATGGGAGACCAGCATGCAGGCATGGCGCACGTAATCCCTGAGCCCGCTGATCTCCCCGCCGTTGAGCAGGACGGGAATCCATGCGAGGGTGTTGCCCGCGACCTCGAAAATGATCATCCACAGCCAGGCTGGCAGGGGCAGTTTGGTCCGCCAGCTCAGGACGAGCGAGAAGGTCACGAACCCCAGGAAGGACACGATGATGCTGAGGAATCCCTGGAAGTAGGCGGTCTCGTCCGCGGAGAGATCCCCGAACGGGAGCAGCGCGAAGGGGATTGCGAGGATCAGGAAGGCGAGGATCAGGGAGCCGGAGAATCCGGTGGAGAACAGGAAATGCAGGAGGCGTCCGACGGGATCGCACGGGCATTTCATGTAGACGCGGATGCTGTTCGTCGGCATCTCGAAGATCGCGATGATCCCGAACACGACGGCCGCGAAGCAGCAGAAGGTGAACTCGATGAAGAAGAAGACGTCCGGGGGAAAGTCGCTGGGGCCGTAGACGATGTAGTACGGGATCATCATGAGCAGCGAGAGGAAGGGCAGGGCGAAGAGGTAGACCTTCGCGGGCAGGAGCCGGTTGGATTTCGGCGGGGAGACGACCGCGAGCGAGAGCAGGAAGAGCATGATGCCGGCCAGGAGCGCGATCTCGTATTCGACGAGGATGGTGATCCAGAAGGTGGAATCGATGCTGCCACGCTCCATGAGATCCTCGACGATCTCGAAGAAGGCCGGGATCAGCGCGAACGCGCTGTTGAAGATCCCGACGAAAAACAGCACCGTGACCCATTTCTGCCCGAACGATCCGGCGAAGATGCCCGCGAGCGCGTACAGCACGAGGATCGGGAAGAGGCAGACCGTGACGAGCAGGGACGCCGCCGAAAGCCCGCGCATGAAGTACGCCGCGGTCAGGAACGGCAGCAGCATGGAGAAGATGCACAGGATCATGACCATGGCGCCCTCGAGCTTGCCGATGATGACGGCGGACGGTTTGAGCGTGGTCAGCATGGAGTAGTTCAGCTCCTTGTCGGAGCGCTCCTCCGCGAAACGCTGTTCCGCGCCGATCGAACAGAGCAGGACGGACAGCCCGGCCCCCGCGAACACGATGAGCAGGAAGAACACGACGCCGTCGCTCCCGTCCGCGTCGAACGTCATGGCGGAGGCGAAGAAGAGCGTGACGATGAACTGCACGAGGAGGAGCAGGCCCATGAAGATGACCATGCGGCGGTTCTGGAAATACTGGCGCATTTCCTTGATGAAGACCGGGTTCAGGGACTCGCCGAGGTTTTCGAAGAATGCTTTTCCGACCATGTGCGCGCCTCCTTACTGGACCTTGCCCTGCGTGATCTTCATGAAGAGCTCCTCCAGTCCCATCTGGTTCCGCGTGAACGACAGGACCGTGAGCCCGGCGGCGAAGACGGTGCCGACGACGCGGGAGACCTCGGCGTCGGTGCCCTCGATGACCGCGTGGACTTCGTCGTCGTCGAACAGGTCCACGGAGCGCGTGAGCGGGTGTTCGAGGAGTTTCAGACGGACGGGTTCCGCCTCGCCGCGCGGGGTCTTCAGCGTGATGCTGACGCCCTTCGGCGCGGCCTGCGGCTGAGGCGCGGCGGTCGCGGCGTCGGAACCGGAGAGGTCGGCGGTTTCGCCGGATTGCGGCTGTGCCGGGGCGGGCGCGGCGGAAGGAACGGGGCCGCCGTTGACCTGCGCGAGGAGGTCGTTCAGCGTGCCCGCGGACAGGAGCTTGCCCTGTTCGATGATGACCGCGCCGTCGCAGATGTCCTGAAGTTCGGACAGGATGTGGCTGCTCAGGAAGATCGCCTTCTTCTGGTCGGCGAGGATCTTCAGCAGGGTGCGGAGTTCGTGGCGGGCGCGCGGGTCGAGACCTGCCGCCGGTTCGTCCATGATGAGGACTTTGGGATTATGAATGAGGGCGCGCGCGAGGCTGACGCGCTGCTTCATGCCCTTGGAGAGCGCGTAGAGGAACTTGTTGCGGAGTTCGCCGAGGTTGGTGAACTCCACGATGTCGTCCAGCGCGCGGGTGCGCTCCGCGCCCTTCAGGCCGAAACTGCGAGCGAAGAAATCGAGGTATTCCCAGACCTGGATGTCCTTGTAGCCGGGCAGGGAGTCGGGCATGTAGCCGACCACGCGGCGGACGGCCTCCGGGTAGAGCGTGGCGGAAACGCCGTCGTAGAAGACGTCGCCGGAGGTGGCGAGGTCGAGCGTCGCCATGATGCGGATCGTGGTGGTCTTGCCCGCGCCGTTCGGCCCGATGAATCCGAAGATGTTGCCGTCTTCGAACGAGAAGGAAATATCATTGACGGCGACGGTCTTGCCGAATACGCGCGTGAGATTGCGGACTTCAGTTTTCATGTGGGCTTACTCCTGAAGGGTGAACGTGCCGACGACGAGGTGGCGGGCACGGAAGGAAAGCGGGTTGCAGCCGGGCGAGTAGAAGAGCGGCCTGTCGGTCTCGACGACGTACATGCCGGGGGCGAGGCAGGCGGCGAGCGGGGAGACGCCGCCTTTCCCCTGAACGACGGCGAGCGCGTCGTGGCGGATGCTCATGACCGAATACTTGGAGAAATACCCGTTCGTTTGCGAACGGGCGTTGTTGCCCGCGCCGCTGCCGGTGTCGGGCTCCAGCAGATACGCGCAGACGGTGTAGAAAAGCTGGTTGCGTCCGTGACGCCACACTTCGGCAGGCGAGGGGGCGGAGACCTCTTCCTTCTTCATGCTCGCGAGCTGTGCGTTCAAGGCCGCTTCGGGCGGTTCTGTCCCGGTGTACGGTTTCAGCTCGGCGGAGACGCCCGGCGGAATCGTGTTGTCCGAGGGGAGCCAGAGCTGTCCGTCGGGGGTCTTCATGGCGAGGACCTTCACCGGGACGCCGAGGCCGTTCACGACGGTGAGCGTGCCTGCAGCGTTGCGGGAGACCTTGAGCTGCTCGAGGTGCTTTTCCGCGCGGGATATGCCGTAGACCAGCGGGACGCGCGCTTTATTCGCGCCCGTCACGACCTGATCGCGGCCGAGGGAAACATTTGCATTCTTCGCGCGGGCTAACGACACGGTGTCCGACGGGTCGAAGGTCAGCCTGCGGACGGGAAGCGGCGCGTAGAGGCTTACGGCGGCGCGCGTGTAGGCCATGCTTTCCTGCTGGTCGAGGAACGTCATGCCGACCGCGGAGGCGCGGGAGAACCAGCCTTCGAAGAGCGTGACGAAGACGATGACGATCCCGACGAAGACGAACGAGATCACCGGGACGGTCAGCAGGAGCAGCAGGATGCTTTTCTTGTGCTTGATGAGATAGAAATAGTTGACCGGGCCAACGATGACGATGTACGCCAGCAGCGCGAGGATGACGATGGCGAACGACATGTTCGGGATGTCGACGCACGGGAGCATCTGGCACACCGCGGCGGGGTTCACGATGAAGAGGTCGGAGTTTTTCAGGTAATCGACGACCGGCTGGATCATACCGGCGATCATTTTTCCCTGGGCTGAGTTGGGCGGAACCCCGGTCCTTTTCCACTCGTCGATGGCGTCCGGATCGGGCATGCCCTCGTTTCCGCCCGCGGAGGTTTGCCGCGGGAGTTGGAACCCCGGAAGGGAGGCGAAGAGGCGTTCGTCGATCACGATGGTGCGCCCGAATCCGCGCGGCACGATGACCGGCACGCCGGGGAATTCCGGCGCGGGGACCCAATCGGGGGCGCGCGTGCCCTCGGCGACGAAAAGGAGTTCGGTCGCGCCCAGCATTACGGCGTCGCGGATGGCGCGTTCGGCGTCGGGCGTGAATTTGTCGGTGGTCTTGCGGATGATGAGGTCCTTCGCCTGATAGAACTGCGGGATGGAGGGCCACTGGACCGTGTCGGAGTTGGAGAAGGCGGCATCCATCAAGTTGCGGCCGTATGTCCGGTATAGTTTCGTGACGATCCCGCTGACGAGCGGGGTCAGGGCCGCTTCTTCCGAGTCGAACGAGGACGGTGCGGTGTAAAAGGCACATGACATGCTGCCGATGTCGAAGATGCCGGGCGGAAGCGGCTTGTACTGCCTGCCGTCGACGTATATCTTCGGATCGTAGACTTCCATGTTCAACCCGTTGTCGTCGAGGCTCGACGGGACGTAGACGGATACGGTCTGGATGGAGTTCGCCGGGATCTTCCGCGAAGTCGTGACGGAACGGTCCGCCCGGTTGCCGCGCCAGCCGATCGTGTAGTTCAGGACGAACCTGACGTCGACGGGTTTCGCGGAATCGTTTTGCACGACAAACTCGCGGACGATCTGGTCGCCGGTCGCGATGGAGAGGAAGGGCGCGGGCACGGCGGTGATCTTCACCGGGCCGGACGGGGCGGACGCGGGTGTTCCCGCCCTGATCGATGCCGGATCGTCGTCGTCCGCGATGCGCTGGGGATCCGATACCCGGACCGGTGCCGTGACCGGAAAATCGGCCGGGGCCTGGCTGGCCGCGAACGGAAACGCCGCGGCGGGCAGCATCAGGAGAAGCGCGGGCAGGAACGCGCGCCGGAAAGTCCTCAAGGAACGGTGCGTCATGGATCAATCCTTTCCGGCGTTGACGCCCTGCGGCCATTCGATGCCGGCGGGATCGACTTTTTCGAGGAGGCGGGCGGAGAGCTCCACGGGCGTGATCTTGTCGAGCTTCGCCTGGTAGTTCAGGATGAGGCGGTGGTTCAGGACCGCGGGCGCGACGCTGCGGACGTCCTCGAACCCGACCGCGGGACGTCCGGCGATGAGCGCGGCGGCGCGGGAGGATTCGGCGAGGGCGATGGCGGCGCGGGGCGAGGGGCCGTAGGTCACGAAACGCGTCACGTCCGGGATGGCGGCGGGGTTGCCGGGGTGTCCGGCTGCCACGATGCGTGCGATATAGTTCGCGACGGATTCGCTGAGGTAGATGCGGTCCATGGCGGCGAAGATGTCGCGGAGTTCTTCGGCGGAGAGCGTCCACTCGGGCTCCGGCGGTTCGCCGCGGCGGCGGTGCGCGATGATCTGCGTGAGGACGTCGGCGTCGACGCCCGCCACGTTGATCTTGAAGAGGAAGCGGTCGAGCTGCGCCTCCGGGATCGGGTAGGTGCCTTCGAGCTCGATCGGGTTCTGCGACGCCAGCACGAAGAACGGATCGGGCAGGGGGCGCGTCTCGCCGAGGAGCGTCACGGCGTGTTCCTGCATGGCTTCGAGCATGGCGGACTGGGTCTTCGGCGACGCGCGGTTGATCTCGTCGGCGAGGAGGATGTTGGAGAAGATCGCGCCGGGCTGGAACTCCATCTTGCGGGAGCCGTCGGGCATGACCTGCAGGATGCTGCCGCCGAGGATGTCGCTGGGGAGCAGGTCGGGCGTGAACTGGATGCGCTTGAACTCAAGGCGCATGAGCTTGCCGAGCGCCTTCACGAGCGCGGTCTTGCCGACGCCGGGGAGACCTTCCAGCAGCACGTGGCCGCGGCTGAAGATGCCGATGAGGAGGAGCCTGTGTACTTCGTGCTGGCCGAGGAGGATTTTGTCGAGTTCGTCGAGAAGGCGCGCCGCCAGGCTGCTGATATGGCTGAGCTCTTCGGGGGGCATCAGGGAGGTGGTTTCGGTGTTCATCGCGGGAACTGCTCCATATGGTATGAAAAACGTTACGGTTGATTCGGCGGGTTGGAATTGTTGAAATAGCGGCGGACGGACTCGCGGTGAGAAGGCAGGATGCGCGTTTCGGCGTGTTCCGCCGCCTGGCCTGACCCGGAAAGCTGCCCGGCCTTGGCGCGTTCGGCGGTCTCGTCGCCGGGCGCGGTGGCGAAATCCAGGATGGAGA
>JBGUKB010000026.1:0-32518 GCA_045114235.1 Victivallales bacterium | reverse complement strand
GCTCTGGGGAAACTGGTCTCGCGGACTGCTCCTGTGGAGGCGAACCGCGCGGTCGAAATCACAGGATTTGCAAACACGCTGCATTTCCGGACACGCAACATCTTTGAAGAAATCGAGTTCACGATGTCCGCCGAGATGGACGAAGACATTCCGGCGACACTTGTGAATTTCGAGCAGTTCCGGCTTGCTGTACGCAACTGCAAGAACAAGACGCTGAAATTCGAGTACGATTCCGGCGAAATCTTCTTCGATGACGTTATGATGGCTCCGGTCAAGGGGCATTTCCCGATGAAAGAAAGAATCCCGGAACAGGGCGCTATCATGACGGAACTCCCCGCTGACACGCTGTCCGCACTGTCGCTACTCGCTCCACTCATCGACCGGATGAACTCTCGCAAGATTCTGGGCGGTATCAACATCAGCGGAGATGGATTCACGGCTGCCAACGACAAGGAGCTCCTGAACATCCCGTTCCAGCTCGAAACGACCGGAAGCATCACGATTCCGTTTCCGCTCACTCTGCTTGCCACGAAAGCCTTTGGCGTATCCGGCAGGCTCACAACCTGGAAGGATGACGAGGAAACGCACTTCGCGCTGAACCTCGGCAACTGGACTTGGCGCGCAGAGGACATTCGGGAAAACTATCCCGACTGGAAACGAGTTGTGCCGGAACGGACAGCTGCCACGCACTACGTCAGCTTCCAGGACGATAGAGCCGAGAAGCTGATGCATTACCTGAAGAGCATCCCCGACGACAGAGAACACAACAACGTTGTTAAGCTCAGTCGTCTGCCCGAAGTCCCAGACAATCTGAATCTCGAAAGTTCGAACGGGATGCTGTTCAGCATCCTTGCGGAGTTCGACGAGAACTGGGGTGATTTGAGCATCACGGTCAGGAAGGATCTGCTCATCCATCTGCTGAACGCCGGACACCGGAAGATCGAACTCAACGATGCTTACGGTCCGATTGTCGGCACTGGCGGTACGGGTCAGTACATCGCTATGCCCATCCGTACAGCGAAACCGCAGGTCGCGTCCGAGCCGCAGCAGGAAACAACTGCACCCGAAACCACAGAACAGGAAACACCCACCACAAACACCAATACCACACCCTTACCGAAGGAAACCACCACCATGATCGACACCAACACCATCCACTCCGTATCTGCTCCCGTGCAGACCTACACCCCGAACCGCAAACCTGAAACCAAGCTGAGCCCCATCGACGAACTCATTTCCATCGTCGATGAATTCAAAGCGAAGCTGAAAACCATGACGGAAGAGTCCGCTGTCATCAGCCGGAAAGCCCGCGAGATCGCCATCGACCAGAAGCAGAAGAACCGCGAATACGCCCAGACGAAGAAGACCATCGAGCGCATCCAGCGTGACACTGCCACTCTGACCAGCGTCGCCTGATTCGTCCGCCTCACACCAACCTCAACACCACGCCCTCGGCAGCTCGACGTTGCCGGGGGCATTTTTTTTGAAAGGAACTCAAACCATGCTCAAACTCAACGCATCCTACTCGAAGAAAGTCCCGGCTGATACGGAATACAGCAGCCAGTCTTTCCATGCCTCGGTCGAGGTCGAACTCCCGGACGGGCTCACGCCGGACCAACTCAACGCAAAAATCCACGAGACCTTCGCGCTCGTTCGCGACAGTGTGGAAGCAGAGCTCCACGGAAACACGGTTCGCCAGCCCTCTGGCCCCAGCCAGACGCCGTCCTCGCAGTCTCAGTCGGATCAGCGCGAACCCTCGGCACAGAACGCCGCAAAGCCCGCCTACGGCAAGAAGCCCGCAACCGACGCTCTCGCCTCGCCCAAGCAGATCAAGTTCCTGCTCGACCTCGCCCGTCAGAACGGCTATACTGTCGAACAGCTGAAAGCCAAGTTCAACGTGTCCGTTTTGGAGGAACTTTCCCGGACGCAATGCAGCCGTGCCATCGACATGCTCAACGGAAAGGCGGCCTGACATGGAACGTGAAATTGAGAACCTGAAAGAGAAACCGCATTGGTCGTATTCTGCCTTCAACACCTACCTGACGTGTCCGATGAAGTATTATCTCCGGTACATCGCAAATGCCGAGGTGGAAAGAACCAGTGCGAGCATCCCGTTTGGTCGTGCGTTTCACACTGTCCTCAGCCTCCGTGCGAAGAAAGGCACGGATTACACGGTGGAGGATGCGAAGAAAGATTTCGCTGTATGCTTCCGAGGAGAAACCGAGTTCTGCGAGAATCTGCACTACAAGCAGGAAGAGGACTTCTGGTTTTGGAGCCAGCGCGGCTGCGAAATGCTCGAAGTGGCCCTCGCCGAATGGCCGGACGACTACACCGTGAAGTCCGTGGCCGAGGCGTTCAGCATAGAGGTACCCGGTCTAAGCAGACCACTCATCGGCGAATTCGACCTTGTCGTAACGGACGGCGGGGACGAGGCTGTCGTTGACTGGAAGACCAGCACGAGCAAGTGGCCTGCCGGAAAGGCGGACCGTGATTTGCAAGCGACGGCGTTCTGTTACGCCTACAACCAGGTACACGGCAGAACACCGCTGTTTCGCTTCGACGTGTTCACGAAAGCGAAGACGCCCGCGCTTCACCAGTTCTACACGATGCGGACACAGGACGACCTTGACCGGTTCGTCCATCTTGCAAACCGTATCGAGGCTGCGGTCAACACAGGTATCTTCCTTCCGGTCGAATCCTGCATGAACTGTGCCGAGTGTCCGTATTCCAACCGTTGCAAGACCGAATACAGAAAGGCGGGCTGAATCATGCTGATAATGGAAGAAGGAAAATACGTCAGCAGGGACGAGATCTCAATGATCGACACTCCCAGCTCAACTGACACCTGGCATCCGGTTCCGCATATTGACGTCATCAAAGCTGTAACCGAGGTTGTCCGAGCTCACCAATGGGACATCGAAAGCGAACGGTTCGGCCTTGCCAGTGAGGGGCAGAAGTTGTTTGGTGTGATGGAAATCACCTGTTCGTCTTTTCCTGAATGGCACCGCTGTATCGGCATCCGCAACAGTCACGACAAATCTCTTGCGGTCGGGCTGTCTGCGGGTATCGTCGTTCTGGTCTGCTCAAACCTCGCCTTTGGTGGCACCCGCCTCATCAATCGCAAGCACACAAGCCGGATTGACCTGAACGAGCTCATTGCTCGTGCGGTGACTACGCTGGAAGACGACTTCCTGACGACTGAAACCGTCTGCGAAGATTTGAAGGATGCCTTTCTGGAGAATGATAACGAAGCCCGGAGCTGCATCGTTCGTGCTGCCGAGCTGGGTGTCATCAATTCGTCCGATATCCTTCCCGTCTACCGCGAGTACAAGGATCCGTCACATGATGAGTTCAGACACCCGACCCGCTGGAGCCTACTCAACGCGTTTACGGAAACTGTGAAAAAGTATCCGCCCCAGCGCATGGATCACAGCTACCTCGCTTTGAACCGTGCGTTCGGCTTGGACGGACGGGAAGCCACCATCTTCGCCTGACAGCGAGAGGAACAACCCGGCATGGAACTGATGCAGCTATGCCAGGTCTATCTGCATCCCGGAGGTCGAAGGAGTTTAAGCCTTCCCTCCGGCGTCTTTTTTTACTGTTTACTGGCAAGTGAGGCAGGGATTTGACTTTCCAGATTTCCGGTGTAAATTATATGGCCCTTTTTGAGAAATATACCATTCCTCAAGGGGGTTAAGGGTTATGGCTGACGGGGATTCGCTCCGTCAGCTTTTTGTTCGCTCGGCAGGGCGCGCACAAAAAAGACGCTCTGGACGAATCCAGAGCGTCGGAAAACTCATATTGAGTTGAAGAGGGGATTACTTCTTGAAAGCATCCCAGTCAGCCTTCTTGACGAAAGCGGTCAGAGAACGACCATCTTTCGTTTCGGCCTTGAACGCATAACGGGTGGCCGTGCCTTTGCCGTACTTGACGGCCTTGGTGACTTCGGCGGTGACTTTCTTCTTCATTTTGACGTCGTAGAAGCTGTGTTTCATAAGAAATCCTCCTGGTTTGAGGTTAAGGGTTATGTAAATATAACCTCGAATCCTACTCATGTCAAGTGGAAAAAAGTCATTTCCCAGGAAAAAATCAAAGATTTATGCCAAAAAATCTGCAAAAACACGTTTTGAACTTAATTCGAGGCCGCTTCGGGGACTGAAACAGGGCAATCCATCTTGATTTCGTTCCCTTAGCAGCTGTTCCACTTCATCCAGCACAGCGGAATCGACTGTTTCCAGCGCTTCGGCTATCGCTTTGCGCCGAAGGCTCAGCGGCTCGTCAATTACGTCATTGTCCTGTGATGTGGTTATGCAGATGGATGGCAGGGCTTTGATGGCTTCACGTTTGGACTCGGTGGAAATGTGGCTGTAGTGTTCCGTCATAGCCGGGTTGCCGTGTCCGACGATTTCCGCAACGACTGCTAGGGGAACGCCAGCATTTGCGCAGAAGGATACGAACGTGTGCCGGAACGAATGGAGACTGTAGACGTTCGCCGCAAGTTTGCGCTGGCCATGCGAACGGTCTTTGTTCGCGGTGGTCGCCATTCCCGTCGCGTATCGGATGATCTTCATCACGTCCTTCTGTATACCGGACGGATTGCGCGTGTAGCGGTCTGCGACATTGGGCAGGATATAATCCTCCTTCTTTTTGTTGTCCGATCTCCATTTAACCGCATCAAGCAGGGCTTCGTACAGCTCCTTCTTAATCGGCAGGGTGACTTTTCTGTATCCGGTCTTTCGCGCTGTCTTCTGCGGGACGTATGTAATCAGTCCATTGTCGAGGTCGATGCAGTCCCATGTCATCAGACAGCCATCCTGCCCGCGACATCCGGTCCAGCAGCAGAGCAGAAGCAGGACGCGCATTTCCTCCTTGAACATCGGCTTGTATTCGAGGCGTTTCATGATTCGTTCCCGTGCGCGTCCCTTGGTGAGCTTTTCAACTTCGGCTTCGTAGAAGAAACCTGTCTCAAAGCCCTGAAAAATCGCCTTGACCTGATCCGCAGAGAACTCTTTCCGTGAAATCACAACGGTGGGCTTCTTGGGGATGTCATCGAAGGGGTTGGCTTCAAGGGCTGCCGGTTCCTTGAGGTGTTTGAATATCAGCCGCAGCGATTGCAGATACTTATTGAACGTTATACTGGAAATGCCGGAACAGAAGACGGACTGCATGAAGGCCAAAGCCGTTTCGTGGTCTACATCTGCCACACGCGTCTTTTTGGGGTACTCGCTGTGAATCCAGTCGGCAAAACACTTGAACATGCTTTGATACATGGAAAGCGTTTTTGGTCCGCTGTCAGGTCGATTAAGCTGTTTAAGGTAGGTTTCCCAAGCATTGTCTATTAGCAGGGCTGACTGCCGCTTGAGTCGTTTGGCTTCCTGAACGTAATGAGCTGTTTCTTCCAGCGTCTCGGCCAAAAGGACCCTCCGCATGCCATCGGCAGCTTTGTCCGCATCCTTTCTGGTCGTGCAGGGCGAACCGTCGGCATTGCGGAGCATCTGGGTTTTCGTTTTGCCGTTGATTCTGGTTTTGAGGTAAAACCGGTTTCTGGACTTGTAGACGGTTCCCGTTCCTTTTTCCCGGGTTCTCAGGGCTGTTTTGCTTCTCATTGGTTGTAACCTCTTTCAAGATTTCAAAGAGACGTACTTGACTTTCAGCCGAATGGGAAGTATATTTTCCCATTGGTACGGCTCTTTTTTGCGTTACTTGCCGTTTTTGGCTCTAAAACAGCGTAAGCGTCAAAAAAGGTCAAGTAATCGTCAACCAAGAAGCAATTCTTGTGTGTATAATTAACTGAGAAACAATATCTAATGGCTATATAGGACGAATACTCCTAAAGAGCAGGTCGCGGGTTCGACTCCCGCCGCCGCCGCCATTTTTGTTTTCCCGTGCCCGGCGGCATCGAAACGCGAAACACGGCCTGTCCGGCAGGCCGTACGGCAAAAAGGAGATGACAAATGCTGAAGGCAGGTCTGATCGGATGCGGAAACATCAGCGGCGCTTATCTGCGGAACAATGACGTGTTCCGGCACCTCCGCATCGTGAAATGCGCGAGCAGGCGGGATGAAAGCGCCCGCGCCGCGGCGGAACGGTTCGGGATCCGGGCGGTCTCCGTCGACGCGCTTTTCCGCGATCCCGAAATCGATGTCATCCTCAACCTGACCACGCCGGACGTCCACGCGGAGATCGATCTGCGCGCATTGGAGGCCGGGAAACACGTCTATGCCGAAAAACCGTTCGCCGTCACGCGCGAGGACGGACGGAAGGTCCTGCGTCTGGCGTCGGAAAAAGGCCTGCGCGTCGGATGCGCCCCGGATACGTTCCTCGGCGGCGGGCATCAGACCTGCCGCAAGCTCATCGACAGCGGCGCGGTCGGAACGATCACCGGCGGCTGCGCCGTCATGGCGTACCGCGGGCCGGAATCCTGGCATCCCAACTCCGGATTTTATTACAGGGAAGGCGGCGGGCCGCTGATGGACATGGGACCTTATTACATCACGGCGCTGGTCAACCTGCTCGGCCCCGTGAAACGCGTCGCCGGGTTCGGCAGACGCGCAACGGACCTGCGGCTGGGAAGCGGGCCCAATCAGGGGAAAACATATCCCGTGGAAGTCGACACGCACATCGCCGCCGTGCTGAAATTCGTCTCGGGCGCGGTCGTCAACCTCACCATGAGTTTCGACGTCTTCCGTCTCAGCGTCCAGATGCAGAACTGCATCGAACTGTGGGGACTCGACGGCGCGCTCCGCACCCCCGATCCGAACACGTTCAACGGCGAGGTCCGCTTCGCGAACGCGAAGTCGAAAAACGACTGGGAAACGCCAGAAAACACGTTCCTCTACAACGACAACATGCGCCTGATCGGGCTGGCGGACATGGCGGCCGGGATCGAACTGGGACGTCCGCACCGGTGCAGCGGGGAGCTGGCGTATCATGTCCTCGACGTGATGTGCTCCATCCTAGACGCTGCCGAAAAGGGACAGTGCGTTACCGTTGAAAGCACCTGCGTCCGTCCGGCGCCTCTCCGCGAGGGGCTTGCTCCGGGCGAGCTGGATTGAATCGGGAAAAAGCTCAGTTCGCGCGGAATTGCGCGGCAACGTCGGAGATGATGCGGTCGAGCGGGAGTTCCGCCTTCCAGCCGCAGATGCGCCCGATCTTCGTGCAGTCCGGGGCGCGGTGGAGCATGTCCTCGAATCCCGGCTCGTAAGCCTTGTCGTAGGAAACGGCCTCGATCTTCGACTTGCTGTGAAGCTGATCAATGATGGTTTCCGCGAGCTGTCGGATCGTGATGCGGTTCGTGCTGCCGATGTTCAGGATCTGTCCGAACGACGCTTCGCAGTCGGGGAGGAGCCGGAGCGCGCGGATCGTGTCCGCCACATGGCAGAAGCAGCGGGTCTGTTCGCCGGTGCCGAAGACGCGGAGCGGCTTCCCCTGGATCGCGGCGGAAACGAAACGCGGGATGACCATGCCGTAGCGTCCGGTCTGGCGCGGCCCGACGGTGTTGAAGAAGCGCGTGACGGTGCCGGGGAGGTTTTTCGAGCGGTGGTACGCCATGAGCAGGAACTCGTCGATGAGCTTGCTGCAGGCGTAGCTCCAGCGGGAATGCGTGGACGGGCCGATGATGAGGTCGTCGGTCTCGTGGAACGGCACGGATGCGGATTTGCCGTAGACTTCGCTGGTGGATGCGACGAAGATGCGGCGTCCGCCGAGCTTGTCGGCGAGCTTCAGGATGCGGCTGGTGCCGGAGACGTTGGTCTCGATCGTGCGGATCGGGTCGTGGACGACCAGCTCGACGCCGACCGCCGCGGCCAGATGATAAATGATGTCGGCTTTTTCGATGAGCCGGGGCAGGGCGCGTGAGGAGATTACGTTGCCCTTCACGAACTCGATCCGCTCCTGATGCGGCAGAAGTTTGAGGTTGTCGAGCGAGCCCGTGGAGAGGTCGTCGATGACGGAGACGCTGTGGCCGTCCTTCAGCCAGGATTCGGCGAGGTGCGAGCCGATGAACCCGGCTCCGCCCGTGATGAGGATGTTCATGGTTTCCGGTCTCCGTCTTCGTTCGGGTCCTCGTCCTGTTCCGGCACGAGCGGGTGCGAGCGCTTCACGAATCCCATCTTCAGCGCGAAGTATGCGATCAGTCCCCAGACGACGTAGATGTTCACGAGGAGGAAGGGGAAGAGGAACGGGTTCACGAGGAAGGAGGAAACGAGCCAGGCGAGGAGCAGCAGGCCGATGATCAGGAGACGTTCCTTGTGGTAGCGAGCGGATGCGAGGTATTTGCCGAAGTGCAGGTACGGGACCTGGCTGACCATCAGGAACCCGAGGATCGTGGCGTAGATCGGCAGATAGCGGAAGTATTCGCGGAGGGTGTTGCTGCCTTTTTCCGTGGCGGCGAAGAGGATGATGGTGCAGAGTGCGGCAGCGGCTCCGGGGGAGGGGAGCCCGGTGAAGATGTCGCTGCTCTTCTTTTCGTACATCGCGTAGACGTTGTACGTGGCGAGCCGGAGCGCGGCGCATCCGAGGTAGATGCCGCAGAGCATGCAGATCGGGACGAATTCGCCGGCTCGTTCGATGTGGCGCATGTTGTGCGCCATGACGGCGACGAGCGTGGCGGGCGCGACGCCGAACGTGGTCATGTCGGCGAGGGAGTCCATCTGGATGCCGTGCAGGCTGGAGGCGTGCAGGAGGCGGGCGGTGAAGCCGTCAAACATGTCGAAGACCATGGCGAAGAGGATGAGCCCGGCGCTCCAGGCGAAGATCGTCGCCATGGCGTGCTGGTCGTCGACGTGCTTGTACGCCTGAAGCGTGACGAGGATGGCCGCGTATCCGCAGAGGGAATTGCAGAGCGTGAGGCTGTTCGGGACGAACTGAAGCCAGCGCTCCACTTTCCGCGACGGCGGCGCGACGCGTTCCTGTCCGTTTTCGTTGTTCATTTCGCGTCCTTTGCGGCGGCCTCTTCGACCAGCGCGTGAAGTTTCGCCTTCGCCTCGGGACGGACGAACGCGAGGATGGAGGAACCGGCGCGGACGGCTTCGCCCACGTTCACGGCCACGTCGATGCCCATTCCGGCGGGGATGTAGAGCTCTGTGC
Organism: Victivallales bacterium; assembly: GCA_045114235.1. Classification (GTDB taxonomy): domain Bacteria; phylum Verrucomicrobiota; class Lentisphaeria; order Victivallales; family UBA1829; genus UBA1732. The sequence goes on along the minus strand of JBGUKB010000026.1, from coordinate 23,431 downwards.
GGGAGCCGAACTTGATCATACCGTATTTCTGGCCGCGCGTGTAGGATTCGCCGGGGTTGACCGGGCAGACGATGCGGCGCGCGATCGCGCCGGAGACCTGGCGGACGGCGATCGGGAACGTCTCGCCCTCGAAAGGGCAGGTGCCGCCGAGTAGCATGGACTCGTTGACTTTCCCGGCGTCCGGGTCGCGGGCGTCCAGATACTTGCCAGGCTTGTAGAATTTGAACTCGACCTTCATGTCCCACGGCGCGCGGTTGATGTGCACGTTGAAGACGGAGAGGAAGATGCCGATGCGGAGGATGTCCTTGTCGTGGAAGAGGCGGCGGAGGTCGTCGCATTCGAGCGTCTCGGACTTGATGAGCTCCACGTCCTTGATCACGCCGTCGGCGGGCGACACGATGGCGGAGGGATCGGCCGCGATCTTGCGCGGCGGGTCGCGGAAGAATGCGCAGGCGGCGAAGCATGCGAGTGCGGCGAAGGCTGTGATGGCTCCGGCGACGCCGGGCGGCAGGACCTTGAGAAACACGGTCGCGGTGCAGAGCACGAAGACGACGAGGAAGGCGGCGAGCGCCATCCCCCATTCTTTCTTGCCGTATTTTGTGAGAATCATGACATGCCTTCCGTTGGATCAGATGGGTTGAGGTTGTTTGACGATGCCGCTGCCCGCGCGCAGAACCAGGTTGCCGTGGCAGTATGCGAGGGCGAGGGCGTCCGTGGCGTCATCCGGTATTTGCGAGATGTCAAGCCCGCCGAGATTCGCCATGATCGCGGCGACCTGGCTTTTGTCGGCTTCGCCGAGTCCGGTCGCGGCTCGCTTCGCGCTCTTCGGGGAGTATTCGAACGCCGGGACGGAGCATTCGGCGAGGGCGGTGATGACCGCGCCGCGTGCGAGGCTCAGGATCATGGCGGTCTTGACGTTCCGGGAGACGAATGCCGATTCGATGGCGGCGGCCTCGGGCTTGAAAGAAGAAACAAGTTCGCGAATGCCCCCGGCGAGACGCCTGAGACATTCGCTGTGGGGCAGGGAGGGCGCGTTGCGGATCAGGCCGCAGTCCAGAATCTGGATGGAACCGCCGGTCCGCATGTCGATCACGCCGTATCCGGTTTTCCGGATGGCGGTGTCTATGCCGATGATGATCATCCGGGACGCCCTCCGTGCGGGGAACGAAGCCGCGGGTCAGCCCTGGGCGTCGATCTCGTCGAGGACTTCGCTGGCGATGTTTTCGTTGGAGTACACGGCCTGGACGTCGTCGAGCTCTTCGAGGCGTTCGACGAGGCGGAGGACCTGCTGCGCCTTGGCGAGGTCGTTGATGCCGACGGTGTTTTCCGGCTTGCGGGTGAGCTTGGCCTCGGAGCATTCGATGCCGGCGTCTTCGAGCGCCTTGGCGATGTCGGCGAAGGCTTCCGGGGCCGCCCAGATCTCGGCGATGCCGTCTTCGGCGGTGATGTCTTCCGCGCCCGCTTCGAGCGTGAGCTCCATCAGCTTGTCCTCGTCGGCGTTTTCGCCTTCGACGATGAAGTGCGCCTTGCGCTGGAACATCCAGGACACGGCGCCGCTGGCCGCCAGGTTGCCGCCGTTGCGGTCGAACGTCATGCGGACGTCGCCGATGGTGCGGTTACGATTTTCGGTGAGGCATTCCACGACGAACGCGGTGCCGGCGGGACCGTATCCTTCGTAGGTGATCTCTTCATAAGCAACGTCGCCGAGTTCGCCCGCGCCCTTCTTGATGGCGCGTTCGATGTTTTCACGGGGCATATTGCTGGCTTTCGCGGAGGCGAGCGCCATGCGGAGCTTGATGTTGGAGGCAGGATCCTTGCCGCCCTGCTTGGTGGCGACCATGATTTCCTTGGCCAGACGGGAAAACGCCTGGCCTTTCTTCTTGTCGGTTGCCTCTTTTTTGTGCTTGATATTTGCCCATTTACTGTGACCGGACATAATAAATCTCCATTGGTTTGCGGGTGCCTCCCGATCATGGAAAGCGACCTTGCGGGTTTCATGTTAATAAAGACACTTATCCTATAAATATATCACAGGAAAACCGTTTTTCAACTCTTTTTTCCCGCTTCATTGCGCCTTTTTTCCGTTTCCGCCTGAATCCGCCTCGGGATGGACCGGGTATTTGCAGTCGGCGAGACGGAAAACGGGATCGGGCAGGGGACGCCCGGCGAGGAAGTCGCGGCAGAGGCGTTCGGCGTCGTCGATCTGCTCCGGACGCAGCCAGTGGATCGGGCAGCCGTCGTTCTCGAATTTGCGGAACCAGGAATCCTGGCGTTTCGCGAACTGGCAGATCTTCGCGTAGAGCTGATCGTGCATCTCCTCCATCGTGAGCTGTCCCTGCAAGTAGCGCGCGAGATAACGGTATTCGAGCCCGAGAAACTCCATCTTCTCCCAGCTCATGCCCTCAGCGTGGAGTCGTTCCGCCTCCTCGACCATGCCGTGCGCGAGGCGTTCGTCCAGACGCTGGAGGATGCGGGCGCGCGTCTCGGAACGCGGCCGGTAGAGTCCGAGCACGAGGAAATCGGACGGCGGGAAGGGACGCTCCAGGTCGTTCGGCAGCGCGTTTTCGTTGGCGGCACGGGCGAGCTCGATGGCGCGGATCAGCCGGATGCGGTTGTCGGGTTCGTTCGCCGGGACGGCGCTCGCCGGGTCGAGCTCGAGCAGAAGCCTGCGGAGCACGGCGGTGTCGAGGCTGCGGAGATACGCGCGGAATTCCGGGACCGGAGCGCCCGGCGCGAGGTGGTATGAGAACACCATGCCGTGCAGGTAGAGGGCTGTGCCGCCGACGAAAAGCGGGACGCGTCCGTCCGCCTCGGTCTCCTTCACCGCCGCGGCGGCGTCGTGCAGATACTCGGCGAGGGAGTATTCGGCGTCCGGCGGCAGGATGTCGATGAGCTTGTACGGGACGGCGGGCAGTCCGGGCGGGGCGTATTCCGCGAGGTCCTTGCCGGTCCCGATGTCGAGTCCGCGGTAGATCTGGCGGGAATCGGCGCTGAGGACGGCGGCGTGGATGCGCGCAGCGAGCGCGACGCCGAACGAGGTCTTGCCGCAGGCGGTCGGGCCGAGCAGGATGATGATGCGATGTCGGTGGTCCATGGACGCAAAAACTCCGAAAAAAGCGAAAAAACAGAAAAAAACGCGACTTTCTTTATAATATAACGCCATTTCGACTGGTAATCACGCGAAAAAGCGCTAAATTACAGAGAAAAAAGTTTTTTTCCGTAACTAACCATGAGATTTTGAGAAAAAACCATGCCGAAACAGAATACCGTTAAAGGCCCGGCCGTCGTGAAGGGCATCGCCCTGCACACGGGGGCCCGTGCCACGCTCCGCATCCTCCCCGCACCGCCGAACACCGGGATCGTGTTCCGCCGCATCGACATGCCCGGCGCGCCCGAAGTCCAGGCGAACGCCCGGAACGTGGTCGATGTGCGCCGCGCGACCACGATCGCGTCCCGTACGACCGGGGCGTTCGTGGTGACCGTGGAGCATATCATGTCCTCCCTGCATGCCGCGTGCGTGGACAACGCCTACATCGAGATGGACGGGCCGGAACCGCCGATCGCGGACGGCAGCGCGAAGCCGTATTTCGAGGGTATCCTCGAAGCGGGGCTCCAGGAGCAGGACGCCGAGGCGCAGTACTGGACCGCAAAGGCCCCGATCGTGTTCGAGGAGGGCTCCGCGATGCTCGCCCTGCTGCCCGCCGACGACCTGCGTATCTCGTTCACCACCCAGTTCGGCTACAGCGACCTCGACACGCAGTTCTTCACCTGCCAGGTCACGACCGAAAACTTCAAAAACGAACTTGAAGGTGCCCGCACGTTCTGCCCGTACAAGGAGCTGGAACAGGTCATCGCAGCCGGGCTCGCCAAGGGCGGCAGCCTCGACAACGCCATCATCCTGCACGACGGCGCGCTGATCTGCAAGGACGGCCTGCGCTACCCCAACGAGCTCGTCCGCCACAAGATCATGGACATGATCGGGGACCTGTACCTGGTCGGCAAGCGCGTCCATGCGCATATCATGTCGGTCAAGTCCGGCCATCCGACCCACTGCAAGCTCGCCGCTCTCATGCTCGAACAGGAAGCCGCGGCGGCAGCCGCAAAGTAAACGAAAAAGGAGACAAACGATGAAACCCGATACGATTCTTTCCGTCCGCGACCTTCGCGCGATCTTGCCCGTCTCTCCTGACTACCTCATGCTCGAACGCGTGAAGGTCGTCGACGAAGACCACCTCGTCGGCTGGCGCAACCTCACCATCGGCGACCAGTTCTTCCAGGGGCATTTCCCCGGACGCCCGATCGTGCCCGGCGTGCTTCAGGTGGAAGCCATGGCGCAGCTCGCGGAGCTCGCGGTGCGCGAACGCCTCGACCCTCAGAACGTGCTTGACATTTATGTGAAGAGCATCCGCAACGTGAAGTTCCGCCGTCCGAACATCCCCGGCGACCGCATGTTCGTCGAAGTCGCGGTCAACGAGATCGCGGACGGCGAGGCCAAGCTCAGCGGGACCGTGAAGAACAACGGCGGGCTCGCCTGCCAGGCCGAGCTCGTAATGGCGGTGCGCGAACGCGTGATGTCCATCCCCGAGCCTCCGCCGTTCGGAGAGTTCGACAAGAAGGACGACGATCCGCGCGACGTTTCCTCGGTCATGGACATCATCCCGCACCGGTATCCTTTCCTGTACGTCGACTACGTGTCGAAGCTCGAAGAGACCCGCGTTACCGCGGTGAAGAACCTCGGCCACAGCGAGCCGCCGATCCGGACCTATTCCGACGGCTACATGGTGCTGTCGAATTCGATCCAGTCGGAGATCATCGCCCAGTCGGGCGCGCTTCTCCTGCTCGGCCATGAGGCCAACAAGAACAAGCTCGCGCTGTTCATGGGCATCGAGTCCGCCGAGTTCAAGGCCCCCGTCTTTCCCGGCGACCAGCTCGTCATGATCCTGGAGCTCCCGAACCTCACGCGCAGGTTCGGCAAAGGCAACGGCACGCTGGCGGTCGGCGGCCGCGTGGTCACGGAGCTCGCCATGGCGTTCGCGCTCGTCGACAAATAAGCGCCAACCTCAACCGGGCGGCCCGGCGCCGCCCGACTTCCCCCTGAAATCAAGTTCAAACAGGAGACCCGATCAATGAGACAGAAAATCCTGATGCTGGCGGCGGTGTTTTTCGGCGTGCTGGCGTTTATCTTCACCTATCAGCAGATCAAGCAGGAGCGCAGCAAGATCATGAACAGCGCCGTCCGGGTCCGCCTGATCAAGATGAAGGCCGACGTGTCCGAGGGCGACAAGCTCATGGAGTCGGATATCGAGATGTACGAGGCCATGCGGTTCGCCAACGCCGCCGCCAATACGTTCGAAATCCCGTGGGACCGCCGGACCGACGTGATCGGCTCCCCGCTGCGCTCCATGGTCAGAAAAGGCGACATCCTCACCTGGCGCGATTTCAAGCAGGTCTTCTCGAAGGACGACCGCACCGGACTCCCCGCCCAGACGCGGTCCGGCTGGCGCGCGATCTCGATCCCGGTCAGCCAGGTGTCCTCCGTTTCCGGCCTGATCCGCCCGAACAACTTCGTCGACGTGATCGGCACGTTCCATTTCCCGGACGCCAAGGGCGATTCCTCGCTCGACACGGTCACGATGACGATCCTCCAGCGCGTCAAGGTGCTGGCGACCGGCACGGACATCGGCTACGCGCAGCAGAACGGCGCCCAGACCGGCGTTTCCGCCGCGGGGCGCTCCTACAGCACCGTCACGCTCGAATTGACCCCGAAAGAGGTCGAGATGATCATTTTCGCGCAGCAGAAGGGCTCGCTGACGCTGTCCCTGCGCAGCTATGAGGACCCGAACATCACGACCGACGTCCAGAGCGTCGACTGGGCATACCTCCAGCAGCACATCAAAGAATACAACGCCGAACGCGAACAGCTTCTCAAGAAGTCGGCCGGATACTGATCCCGGCAAGGAGTTCCTTCCATGGTCGAAGTCATTCTGAAAATGCCCGGACAGCCGGACTCCCCGCTGAGCATCCCGCCGGGACAATACCAGGTCGGCTCCTCGGAAGCCGTCCCGATCCAGCTGCCGTTCGCGGGCGTCTCGAAGCTTCACTGCGTGCTTCAGGCGCAGGAATCCTCGCTCCGCATCGCCGACCTCGGCAGTTCCAACGGCACCTACCTGAACGGACAGCGCGTCGGCCGCGAGTTCGTGAACGTGCCCGCCGGCAGCGACATCGAGATCGGGTCCGTCCACATCCATGTCGGCACGATCCAGCCGGAGAGCACACCGGCCCGCGCGGCGTCCGCACCGCCGCCCGCCGTCCCGGCTGATTCCGAGAGCCAGTACAAGAGCCGCATCCTCGCGGTCAGCGGCATCCCGATGTCGGCGCGTCCGCTCGTGCAGGAGATCAAGAAGCAGGCGCACAGCGAACTGTTGGTCCGCCTCAACATGAAACGCCTCGCGCTCAACAGCGTTTCGGAAAACGACCTGGAGGAGAAGGCGCGGACCACCATCCACGAGATCCTGAACGAGCTTTCCATTCCGCTTCCGGAAGGCGTCACGCAGGAGAAGATCGAAAACGAGCTGAAGCACGAGGCGATCGGGCTGGGTCCGCTGGAAGACCTCATTTCGCGCGACGACATCACCGAGATCATGGTCAACGGGCCGGACAACGTCTACGTCGAGCACAAGGGCGTCCTCTACAAGACCGACACGGCGTTTGCCGACGACCACCAGGTGCTCGCCGCCATCGAACGCATCGTCTCCCCGCTCGGACGCCGCATCGACGAGAGTTCGCCGATGGTCGACGCCCGCCTGAAGGACGGTTCCCGCGTGAACGCCATCATCCCGCCGCTTTCCCTGGTCGGCCCCTCGATCACGATCCGTAAGTTCGCGAAAACGCCGCTCACGGTGGAGAACCTGATCTCCTACGGCTCGATTACCGCCGAGATCGCGCATTTCCTGGACGTCTGCGTGAAGATACGCAAGAACATCCTGATCTCCGGCGGCACGGGTTCCGGCAAGACGACCCTGCTGAACATCCTGAGCGGCTACCTGCCCGCGAAGGAGCGCATCATCACCATCGAAGACGCCGCCGAACTCCAGTTGAGGCAGGAACACCTCGTCCGGCTCGAATCCCGCCCCGCCAACATCGAAGGCAAGGGCGAGGTCACGATCCGCGACCTGGTGCGCAACTCCCTGCGTATGCGCCCCGACCGCATCGTCATCGGCGAATGCCGCGGCGGCGAGGCGCTCGACATGCTCCAGGCAATGAACACCGGCCACGACGGCTCCCTGACGACCATCCACGCCAACTCCCCGCGCGACGCGCTGGCGCGCCTCGAAACGCTCGTCCTGATGGCAGGGTTCGACCTGCCGCTGCGCGCCATCCGCGAGCAGATCGCGTCCGCCATCTCCATCATCGTGCAGATCAACCGCGAGAAGGACGGCAGCCGCAAGGTGGTCTGCGTGAGCGAGATCACCAAGATGGAGGGCGACATCATCACCATGCAGGACCTCTTCACGTTCCAGCAGGACGGCTGGAGCGAGGACGGGCGCCTGCTCGGCCATTTCGAGCCGACCGGGGCGATCCCGACGTTCATCGAGGACATCCGCCGGGCGAACCTCGACCTGGATATTTCCATGTTCACGCCGAAGAAGAAACCCGGCATGAGGGACGTGTGACATGAGCTTTATTTACGACAACATGTATCTGCTGGCGTCGGTCTGCGCCGGGCTGTGCGCGCTCTTCGCCACGTTCGTGATCGTGGAGTTTTCCGCGTACACTTCGGCGCGCTACAAGGAGCGTTTCCTGGCCGAGGCCGCGGTCGAGCTGGACGACGTCCTGCTCCAGCTGCCAGCGAACCGGATCCTGGACCTGAGCATCGCGATCGCCGCCGTGTCGTTCATCCTGTTCGGCGGCCTGAGTTCGTTCCTGTCGAGCGAGGTGAACTGGATCCGCACGGTCGCGATCGGCACGATCTCCGCCGTCGTGGCGTTCCTGGCCCCCCGGTTCTACCTCAGGATGCTGAAAAAACAGCGCCTGGCGAAGTTCAACGAGCAGCTGGAGGACGCGCTTCTCTCCATGAGCAGCGCCCTGAAGGCCGGGTTCAGCATCACGCAGGCGCTGGAGAACGTCGCTTCGGAGAACCGTTACCCCATTTCGTTCGAGTTCACGCTGCTCCTGCAGGAACTCCGCCTCGGCGTGCAGTTCGACACCGCGCTCCGCAAGATGGCGGACCGCCTGGAGTCGCAGGACTTCGAGCTCGTGGCCGTGGCGATCATCACGGCGCGCCAGACGGGCGGCGAACTGACGACCGTGCTGGAGGAGCTCGCCGGCGTGATCCGGGAGCGCATGCGCATCATGCAACGCGTGCGCGCCCTTACTTCCCAGGGACGCATGCAGGCGTGGCTGATCGCGTCCGTTCCGTTCGTGCTGATGTTCGCGATGATGCGCCTCGCGCCCGACCTGATGGACGCGTTCTTCGGGTCCCTGGTCGGGATCGTGGTGCTCGTGGCGGTCGTCATCATGGTCGTCTGCGGCTTCCTGTGGATTCGCAAGATCACGACGATCGACGTGTAGGAGGACGGGATATGGATCAGATATTCATGCTTCTGGCAAGTGTTTTCGCCGGTCTGTGCGCGGCGTCCGTGGTACTGCTCGTCGCGGAGATGGTCTCCGCGATCGACGTCGAGAAGGCGCAGTTCGGCGAGGACGCCCGGCCCATCCCGGTGCTCTTCCGCATCTTCCTGCCGTTCACGCCGAACTTCCGGCGGCTCTGCGCCTCGGAATCCCTCGCCGGGACGATGAAGAAACTGCGCGAACAGCTCGCGATGGCGGGCTATGAACAGGTCCTGACGGCGGAGCAGTTCATGACGGCGCGCATCCTGTTCGGCGCGCTCGGCGTGTTTTTCACGATCCTTTTCTTCGCCTCGGACAACGCGATGGCGGGGATCCTGGTGCTGTTCTGCGCGGTGCTGTATCCTCAGGTGTGGCTCCGCGGCCTGATCACGAAACGGCATCTGCAGATATTGAAAGCCCTGCCGAACGTGCTGGACCTGCTGACGTTGTCCGTCGAGGCGGGCAAGGACTTCGTGACGGCACTGCGCGACATCCTGAGCCGCCGCCAGGCGGACGAGCTCGGCCTTGAGCTCCGCAAGGCGCTGCACGAGATCCAGCTCGGCAAGCCGCGCCAGGCCGCGCTGAAGGAAATGACGCAGCGCGTCCGCCAGCCCGAACTGACCAGCGTCCTGAACGCGATCATCCAGTCCGACGAGCTCGGCGTGAGCATCGGCCAGGTCCTGCGGATTCAGGCGGAACAGCTCCGCGCGAAACGGTTCGCACGCGCCGAGAAGCTCGCGAGCGAAGCGCCCGTGAAGATCCTGTTCCCCGTGGCGCTGCTGATCTTCCCCGCCGTGTTCACCGTGGTCATCGCGCCGATGCTGATGCGCGCGCTGGAGATGTTCCAATGATACGGAACCTGACGAGACAGACCGTGCTTTCCTACCGGACCTTTCAGGCCGTGTCGTTCGGCGACCGCCTGCGGGGAATGATCGGACGCCCGTTCGAGCAGATCGGGATCGACGCGATGGTCTTTCCGTCCTGTTCCGGCATCCACACCTTCTTTATGACGTTTCCCATAGACGTGATCTTCCTCGGGGCGGACAATACCGTCCTGGCGACGCACCCGGACTGCCGCCCCTGGCGTCCGTTCATCCGGTGCGGAGGGGCGCAGTCTGTGATCGAACTTCCCGCGGGCGCGCTCGCGCACACGGGCACTCAGCCGGGCGACCGTCTGGACCTGAACGCCGAGACGGTCCCGCCTGAGAAACGGACCAAGTATTCCACTCGTACAGCCGGGGAACAAAGCACCGTGTGCCCCAGCAAGGAGAATCCGACAGTATGAAAATCATGTATCTGAACGGCGCCATGACCGGACAGTCGATGGAGCTTTCGCCGGCCGGCGCGACGATCGGACGCGAGAGCGACAACACCATCCAGCTGCCGATGGGCGGCGTCTCCCGCTACCATGCGAAGATCGAACGCGACGCGGCCGGGAACTGGCTGATCCGCGACCTCGGCAGCACCAACGGCACGTTCGTCGACGACGTGCCCGTGGTCGGCGCTTCCCCGCTCAACGCCGGAGCTGTCATCACCATCGGCGACCAGCTCCTGCGATTCCTGGATTCCGGCGCGGCTCCGGCGGCGAATCCGGCTCCGTCCGCTCAGCCTGCGCCGTCCGCGCAATCCCAGCAGTCCGCCTTCTTCTTCCGGCCCCAGAATACGACGACTTCCGTCCCGACTTCCACGGGGCCTGTCCCGAAACAGCCGGCGCCCGCTCCCGCGCCCCAGCCCGCGCCCGCTTCGCCCGCCGAAGTCCCGCACGGCCTCTTCAAGAAAAAACAGGACAAGCCGCGTCCGTCCGGCTCCAAAAAGTTTCTGGGCAACGTGATCTTCGCCCTGATCGTGATCCTGGCCGCGATCGTCGGCCTGTGGCTCTTCCTCAAGCTGAACGAAGGCCCGCAGACGCCCTCCAGCCAGCCCGCCGCGAAAAAGAAAGTCGACAACCCCTTCGTCCTCTACTACGAAAAGGAGTCCGTGGCGGGGACCGCCGTGTTCCGTTTCGTGCTCCAGATCGAGAACGGCCAGATGGAGGTCACGCTGGACGAGCCGCAGAACAAGCGCCGTTACTACGAGCTCTTCAAGGACCCCGTCCCGGACGAGCTGATCGCCAAGCTCAAACAGCAGATCCTCGACACCGGGTTCATGGAGCTCCAGCAGGAGAAGATCGCCGGGACCTCGCAGGACAACCGCCAGCACCGCCGCATCATGGTCGGATTCGACAACAAATTCTGCGACGTGAAGGTGTCCAACGACGTTTCCGAGACGTTCAACCGCGTGGAGACCATCATCAACGAGACGGTCCTCGACGAATACGACCTCGGCGTGATCTCGCAGAACGTCGACCGCATCCTGGAGGACGCCCGCACGTTCCTCTTCGTTGCGGAGGAGGCGTTCCGCAGCATTGACACCACGCCGTCCAACCTGCCGAAGGCCATCTCGAACTACAAGCTCGCCCTGCGTCGCTACCAGCTCTTCGACGACCCGAAGCCGCCCGAGTGGAAGACCGCCCGCGACGGCCTCGCGAAGGCCGAGGCCAAGCTCGAGGACATCCGCCAGGAGGGGCTGAAGAACGTCCGCCTCTTCTACGAGCTCCGCGAGTACGACAAGGCCGTCGCCGAGTGCAACCGCCTGCTTTCGATCTTCCCGCCCGACAGCAAGACGTATCAGGCCATCCGGGAAAACAAGATCAAAATCGAGAAAAAACTGTCTCTGGGGAACAACTGATATGATGAAACGAATCCTTTTCTCTGCTGTCTGTTCCGTCTGCGCCGCGGCCGTGCTCGTCTTCCTGCCTTCCTGCGAAAAGAAGGCGCCGGAAAAGGACACGAGCGACTACGGCAGCATGAACATCACGTCCGAACCCGCCGGCGCGGAAGTCTCCATCCTCGGCAAGGTCATCGGGACCACTCCGCGCGTGACCAATCCCGTGCCGTCCGCCATGTACATCGTGAAGTTCGCCATGGACGGCTACGAGCCCGCGTGGCTGCCGGTGAACGTCACGCCGGGCCGCCAGACCGAGGCGCACGCCGTGCTCGTGCCGGAGAACGCCACGGTCATCATCGACTCCGAACCCACCGGCGCGCACGTTCAGATGAACGGCAAGGAGATCGGCGACACGCCGGTCCTGCTGCCCGACCTCGCGCTCGGGTCCTATTCCGCCTCCGTGCAGATGCAGGGCTACACGCGCCGCGACATCTCCTGGAAGGTGCAGAACGGGCGTCCGATCCTCATCAACGTGCCGCTGATGAACAACATCGGCACGCTGGCGCTGGACAGCACGCCGGAAGCCGCCGAGATTGAGATCGACGGCCAGACCTACGGGCTCACGCCGTTTAAGGACTTCCTCGAACAGGGCCAGCATAAGGTCCGTCTCACGAAAAACGGCTACAAGCCCTACGAGAAGATCGTCACTGTGAACCGCGACGAGACGACCGAGGTGAACGCCCAGATGGAAATGCTGCCCGGTTCGCTCGCGCTCGACAGCGAACCGACCGGCGCGGCGCTCTTCATCAACGGCATCGACTACGGCCTGACGCCCTACAAACGCGACGTCATCGAGGCCGGCGACTACACGATCCGCCTGAGCAAGGACGGCTACGACACGCTGGAACAGACCGTCACGGTCCACCCGGGCGAGCCCACGGAACGCACGTTCACGCTCGATTCGAACCTGGGCACGATCATCCTCTCCGTGAATCCGCCCGGCGTGAACGTCTACCTCGACGGCAAGTTCGTCTGCCGGACCGAAGCCGAGGGCAAGTCCCGCGACGTCTCCAAGCGCGTGACGATCAAGAACCTCACCTCCGGCGAGCACACGGTCACCGTGTCGAACAAGCATGCCAAGCCCGACGTGAAGGACGTCACGGTCACGGTCGGCAAGGGCAAGGTCGCGCAGGTGCCGGAGATCACCCTCTGGCTGCCCGACACCCAGATCGTCCTGAAGAACGGCAGCAAGTACACAGGCCGCCTGACCGACAAGTATTCCGAGGACTCGAAGAAGTTCTCGTTCCGCCATTCCGCCGGCATCACCAGCGAATACAACAGGGATGACATCAAGGAAATCATCCACCTGAACGTCATCGACGGGGAGTAAACAGATATGCCGCTTCCCGCCGTGTTCGCCCTCGCCGCCGCCGTTTCGCTCGCCGCAGCCGCCGCGTTCATCCTGACCGTGCGGCGCGGCCCCGCCGTGCGCACGCTGTACGACAGGATCCCGCGCGAACGCGTCTCCGGCACGGTCCTGGGCGCGGTCGCGCTGCTCTGGTGCGTCCCGAACATCCGCCCGATCTTCATGCCGGATTCGCCGTTCCAGGCGGCGATCCTGCCGCTGATCCTCGTCGCCATCGTGCTCGCCGCGATCTTCCTGAACTACCTCTTCGCCCGCGCCGCCGCGGCGATCCTGATCCTCGGCGCGCATGCCGTGCTGAAGGCGGCGTATCCGGCGCAGCTGCCGGGTTATCCCGTGCTGGCGGCGCTCCTGCTGCTCGCGGGTGTGATCGGGATCGTGATCTCCGCCAAGCCGTACTGGCTCCGCGACTGGTTCCGGCTGTCGTTCCGCAGCTCCGCCGTGCGCTGGGCCTCCGCCGCGTATTTCCTGCTGCTGGGCGCGATGTCCTGCTATTGCGCCGTGGAGGCGTGTGCATGACCGGGCTGCCGCCGCCGGATGCCGCCGAACGCGCGTTCCTGCTGGAATGCGTCGGCGCGGACCGATTGGAAACGTTCCTGGCGCTCTGCGCGCGGTACGGCGAACTGCTGTACGAGACGAACGAGTCCCTGAACCTGACGGCGATCCCGCCGGAATCCTACTGGAGCAAGCACGTCTGCGACTGCGCGCTGGCGCTCCGCGCCCTGCCGGAGCTTTTCGCCGACGGCGTGCGCATGGCGGACGTCGGATGCGGCGCGGGCCTCCCGGCGTTTCCGCTGGCCGCCGCGCGTCCCCGCCTCGACGTGACCGCGATCGATTCGCGCGGCAAGAAGATCGCGTTCCTGGAGCGTGCCGCTGCGGAGTGCGGACTCGCCAACCTGCATCCCGTCCACGCCCGCGCCAACGAGCTCGCCGCGAAGCCGGAATACCGGGGCGGATTCCGCACGATCACAGCGCGCGCGGTTGCCGGCGCCCCCGAGCTCGTGAAGGAATGCCGCAACCTGCTGGGGCAGGGCGGCAGCCTGTGCGTGTTCCGCACGGAGTCCCAGACCGCGGACGAATGGCCCGCGCTGGCCGCCGACAAGCGCATCCGCGCCGAGCGCACCCCGGAATTCCCGCTGCCGCACGAAGCGGGCACGCGTCTTTTCCTCTGCATCCGCAAACCATGAGAGAGCATCCATAAGGAGGCATGATGCACTTTTACCGTCTTGACGTTTATGTGCCGGATTCGCACGTGGAAGCCGTGAAAACGGCGATCTTCGAGGCCGGGGCAGGGTATTTCGGCAACTACGATTCCTGCTGCTGGCAGACCGAGGGGACCGGACAGTTCCGCCCGCTGGAGGGCGCGCATCCGTTCTTCGGTGAACAGGGCCGCGTGGAGCACGTGAAGGAATGGAAGCTGGAGTTCGTGGTCGAGGAAAGCGTGCTGGGAGATGTCCTGGAGGCGATGAAGGATTCGCACCCGTACGAGACGCCGTCCTTCCAGTACTGGCCCGTCAACCGCCACTGGCAAGCGTAAAAGGGGCAGGGGAAACAGTGAGGAGGAGCTGAACGGAAATGATAAATCCGGAGCGGGATTACACGACCATCGCCGGCGTCATTGCCGTCGCCATGATCTCCACCCTCGTATTCCGCTGCTGGAAACGGGACCGGGACGCCGCACGGCGTCTGCTGATCCCGGATATTCTGATCGGACTGAACATGCTTGCGGGGTTCGTGAATGATTGGTTGCAGCCTTATGCGTACGGTATGTCCGCCGATGAGCCTGTCAGCTGGTTTACCTCCATGATCCGATTGCTGTACATGGCGCTGGGTATTTTCTACATCTGGTCCGTTCCGGGAATGATCCTGTATCTGTTTTTCTACCTGAGACCGGAAGACAGGACAAAGCTGGCCCTGTGGGAAGGGCTGGTCATTTTCGCGTTCTATCTTGTCGTCACGCTGTGTTGGAACGGTGTCCGTCTCAGCTGATAGTCCGTCGATTGCCGCCGACAGTTCACCAGAAAAAAAAGAAACCCTATATGCCGTGCGAGGCATATAGGGTTCTTTGCAGATGGATTTTTACTTCGCGAGCTTGACCGTGAGGACCTTCGAGGCGAGGGTGCGGCTGTCGTGCCCGAAGAAGATCTCGACGTCGTCCTTCGGCATGAACCAGCGTCCCTGGGCGTCGACGAGCTGGAACGCCTCGGCGGGGACGTCGAAGGAGACGCGCGCGGTCTCGCCCGGTTCGAGGCGGATGCGCTTGAATCCCTTCAACTCGACGAGCGGGGCCTCCACGCCGGGCTTCGTGTGGCTGATGTACAGCTGGACGACCTCGTCGCCAGCGCATTCGCCGACGTTCGCGACGTTCGCGGAGACGGTCACGCGTCCCTTCTTCGCGAGGGAATCGACGGCGCGGGCGTTGGAGTACGCGAACTCGGTGTAGCTGAGGCCGAACCCGAACGGGAAGAGGATGCTGTCCTTCATGTAGCGGTAGGTGCGGCCCGCCATGCTGTAGTCGTGGAAGTCGGGGAGTTTCTTCGGATTCAGCGGGAAGGTGAACGGGAGCCGGCCGGAGGGGCAGACTTTGCCGAAGAGGACCTCGGCGATGGCCGTGCCGCCCGCCTCGCCGGGGTAGGCCGCATACACGATGGCGGCGGCTTTCTTCACATCCTCGCGGAGGTCGATCGGGGAGCCCGCCATGACCACGAGCACGACCCGGAAGCCTTCCTTGTAAAGGTAGTCGAGCATGGATCGCTGGGAGGCGGGCAGGGCGATGGTGTTGCGTTCGGTGCTGTCGCTCTCCTCGCCCTCGATGGACTCGTCGAACCCGACGACCGCGACGACGGGGAATTTCTTGTCGTAAAGCCAGCTCCGGGCGGAAAGGTCGACCGCGGGGCCGTTCAGGGGCACACTGCTGCGCGGCTCGAAACTGGTGCCCGGGTCGGCGCAGGCGGCGATGCCCTCCAGTACGGTGGTCATGTGGTCGGAGAACCCGTTGTAGTTGCCCCAGAGCGCGGGGAGGCTGGTCAGGTTCGGTCCGGTGAGGTTGAGCTTCGCGGTGGGCTTGAGCGGGAGGATGCCATCGTTCTTGAGCAGGACGACGGACTTGCGCGCGGCCTCCAGCGCGATCGCGCGGTGTTCGGCGCAGTGGACCTTCGAGATCGGCGTCTTCGCGAGCGGGACGAGCTCGTCGCGGTCGAAACAGCCGAGTTTCATGCGGGTCATGAGCACGTGGCGCAGGGCGTCGTCGAGGTCGGCCTCGGAGATCATTTCCTTTTCGTAGGCGTCGAGGAGCTTCTCGTAGGAGCAGCCGCAGTTGAGGTTGCAGCCGTTCTTCAGCGCGTAGGCGGCGGACGCGGTCTGGTCGGGCGTGACCTTGTGGTGCAGGTGGAAATCCATGATTGCCCAGCAGTCGGAAACGAAATGCCCCCGGAAGCCCCATTTCTTGCGCAGGAGCTCCCTGATGTACTTCGCGCTGCCGCAGCACACCTGGCCGTTCGTGCGGTTGTACGAGCCCATCACGGATTCGACTTTCGCCTCGGTCACGAGCTTCTTGAACGCGGGCAGATAGGTCTGCGTGGCGTCGCGTTTGCTGATCTTCGCGTCGAACTGGTGGCGTTCCGCCTCGGGTCCGCTGTGCCCCCAGAAATGCTTCGCGCAGGCGGCGAGCTTCAGGTACTTCGGATCGTCGCCCTGGAGCGCGCGGACGAACACCGCGCCCATTTCGCCGGTGAGGTACGGGTCCTCGCCGAACGTCTCCTGGCCGCGTCCCCAGCGCGGATCGCGGAAGATGTTGATGTTCGGGCTCCAGAAGGTCAGGCCGCGGTAAATCGGCGTGCTGCCGTCGCCGGAAAGCCGTTTGGCTGCGGCGTGTTTCGCGCGCGCCTCGACCGCGACCGCGCATCCCATGCGGTACTCCAGGTCGGTGTCGAACGTGGCAGCCATGCCGATCGCCTGGGGAAACACGGTTGCCATGCCGGCGCGGGCGACGCCGTGCAGGGCTTCGCTCCAGTAGTTGTAGGCGGGGATGCCGAGGCGTTCGACCGCGGGCGCCTCGTGCAGCAGCTGGCTGACCTTCTCCTTCACGGTCATGGCGTTGATGATCGCTTCCACGCGCTCCTCGAACGGGAGGGAGTCGTCGTACCACACGAATTTGCCGCGTTTTGCCTGAACTTTGCTCATGGATTGCTCCTGTGACGGATCGGGACGGGACAAGCCCGCGTCCGTCCGTTTGATGTATGTTGAAGAGAAAGAAAATGCCGGATGTCCGCGTATGTGCGCGGAATGAATTACGATAATATAAGCCCGCGTCCGCCAGTTGCAACCCCGATCCGCGGAAAAGACACGGTTTTTTTAAGAAAATATATGGATGCAGGCTTGACAAAAACAATTCAGAGGTGTAAATTGTTAGAGATGACGTATTGAATATAACTTTTTCCGCGCATTACGGATCAATGCCCAAAAAACAGGCACGGGGCGCGGAGATGAACCAGTCTTGCAAGGAGGAACCTATGAATCTGCCTCTGAAACGTTTTGCGGCGGTCTTTCTGACCGTGTGCGTGCTCGGCGCCGCGGCGGGAACCGTCTATGCCGGCGGCCGCGGCCCGTCTCCGCAGCCTCAGCCCAAACCTCAGCCCCAGCCGAAACCCCAGCCGCAGCCTCATCCGCAACCGTCCCAGCAGAAGTCGGTCATCGGCTCTCTGAGCAACGGCAGCACGATCGGTTCCCTGAGTTCAGGCAGCACGATCGGTTCCCTGAGCAATGGCAGCACGATCGGTTCCCTGAGCAATGGCAACGCGATCGGCACGCTGGCGCCGGCCGATTTGAAAACGCAGCCGCAAACCCAGCCCAAGCCCAAACTGAAAGACCCGGAACCCGAACGGGGTGGCGGCGGGCGCCAACAGAACATTCCGCAGCCCGCGGAGGTGCGTCCGCAGAACGATCCGCCGCCGCAGAGCCGTCCGGCGGAACAGCCGAAGCCCGCCGAGGGACCGCAGGTCGTTCAGCAGACGGCAAAGAATCCGGCGCCGGAACAGCCGAAGCAGGCACAGGCGCAGGAGCCGATCATCATCATGCCGAAGTCCGTAAGCAACGGCAGTTCCTCCGGCAGGAACACCTATCGCGACACGCCCGGCTATACCGGCGGAAACGGCAACGGCCCGCTGATCTACAATCCGTAAATCCGGTTCGAAAAACAAACGCCAATTCCGGCGGCGGATGCTCTTCAAACTTGAGCTTCGCCGCCGTTTTTCTGTTTGGATTCGGAAAAAGCCCGCCAGACCTGCGGATATTTCCGCATGGCGCGTTCGAGCTGCGACACGCTCGCGTCGCAGAGCACGGCGGTCTGCGCGAGGTCGAATCCCGACGCCGCCAGACGGTCGAACAATGCGGCGGTCCAGAGGATGAGGCGGGCATGATTCGCGGGCGAGGGGGAGGGGAGCAGCTCGAAATCCGTGCCGGACGGGTCGGCATGCACGCGCAGCGCGATCTCATACCGGAGCTTCCGCATGGCGATGTGACGGTTTTTCGCCTGGCTGCGTTCCTCGTTTGCGGCGACTGCGATCCCGGTCGAACGGTGCCGCAGACGGACGGCGGAGGACGTCTTGTTGATCTTCTGTCCGCCGTTGCCCGTGCCTTTCTGCATGATGAACTCGCAGTCGCGCAGGAGAACGGCGTCCTCCGCGGTGAGCATGGCGTTGCGTTCGGAGACGGTCATGGTGAGATCAAAAAGCGTCAAGTTGAGGCGAAAAAGCCTCACTGGCGGCGTTTCTTCGAGATGCGGATGACCGGATCGCCGTTCAGCTCCTTCGAGACGACGATGTCGAAACCGTCGTCGTTCGGGCCGGAGACGACCAGGCAGTAGTCGGAACCGTCCTTGACGATGGCTTCCGAGATCAGCGAACGGAGCACGCGGTCGGCGTAGATGGAGTTCTGCGGGCTGTACATGCCAGTCCCGGTCATGCCTTTGCGCGTGAGCGCGAGGATCAGGGACTGCGTGGCGGAGCTGACGAGCTGGTCGTTCGTGAGTTCGACCGCCGAAACCGGTTCGGGATCCTGCGGAGGCGGATCGAACGCGGGGGTGTCCGGGGGCGGATTGTCCCCGTTGCGCCAGTCGAACCAGAAATCGGCGCAGGAGCAGAGGGAAACGGGTGTGAGAAGCGCGAGCGAAAGGGAAACGGTGTGCAGAGTTTTCTTCATGCGCGGGCTCCTTCTGTGCATTTAAAACAAATGGAGCGGGCGAAGGGAGTCGGACCCTCGACAATCACGTTGGCAACGTGACGCTCTACCACTGAGCTACGCCCGCATCTGGCATGCTATTTAATCTAGCACTCATTTCCGAAAAAGCAAGCTCGAAACGCACATTTTTTTCAAAAAAGTTTGTTCCGTGCCCGTTCAAGGCGGAAATCAGTGCTTTCTAAGGTGTCCGTGCCGTTGCGAAGCAAGGCACTACCTCAGCACCGCTTGCGGTGTGGCAACCCTGTCAGGACTCGAACCTGAACTAAGTGGACCAAAACCACTTGTGCTGCCATTACACCACAGGGTTACGAAAACAGACTCTTTACTTTAGCACGAATTTCCAAAAAATCCAGTTGAAAGCCCCAAAAAGAATGATTTTTGTAGGCCGGGCTCAGCGTAAAGAAAGGACTTTCGCGGCGACTGCTTCCGCGATGGCTTCGGGCGTGAAGCCGTGTTCCTCGCGGATCTTCGCCGTGGAACCGTGCGGAATGATCTCGTCGGCGTCCCAGCCCCAGGAGAGCAGGGCGGGACACCCGTTGCCCGCGGCGAGTTCGGCGGCGATGGACGCCAGACCGCCCTGTTTCACGTGGTCCTCGAGCGTGACGACGGGCTTGTTCAGATACTGTTTGAAGAGATCGGCATCGAACGGTTTCAGGAAACGGACGTTCATGACGGCGGCGCGGAGGCCGTGCTTCTTTTCGAGGATGTCCGCGGCGGCCATCGCCGTATAGATTTCGCGTCCGGCGCACCAGAAGGAGAGGTCGGAGCCCTCGCGGACGATGGCGGCCTTGCCCCATTCGACCGGGGCGGGCGCGGGATCGTCGTCGGGGCGTCTGGAATTGCCCTTCGGATACCGTATGACGGCGGGACAGGGGTGTTTCAGCGCGGCCTCCATCATCATGGGGAGCTCGTCCTCGTTCGCGGGCATCAGGATCGCCATGTTCGGGATGGCGCGCAGGAACGACACGTCGTAAATGCCGTGGTGCGTGGGACCGTCCTCGACGAGCCCGGCGCGGTCTTCGCAGAGGAGGACCGGGAGGTTCTGGAGCCCGACGTCGTGGAACAGGCAGTCGAGCGCGCGCTGGGAGAATGTGGCGTAAATCGCGGCGACCGGGTGGCAGCCGTTGGCGGCGAGCCCGGCGGCGAACGCGATGGCGTGTTCCTCGGCGATTCCGACGTCGAAGAAGCGTTCACGGTATTTACGGATGAAATCGTGCGAAATGCCGCAGCCGAGCGCCATGGCGGCGGCGACGGTGACGAGCTTCGGGTCCTGCGCGGCGAGTTTTTCAAGGGATTTGCCGAAGACGGCGGAGAAGGTCGGTTTCGCCCCGGCGCTGCGGATGAGCTCGCCCGTCTCGGGGTTGAACTTGCCGATGCCGTGGAACAGCTCGGGGTCCTCGTTCGCGAACTTGCAGCCGCGTCCCTTTTCCGTGATCACATGGACGATCACCGGCAGGTCGTTGTCCTTCACGCGGCGGAGCGTGCGGATCAGCTCCACGAGGTTGTGTCCGTTCACCGGGCCGATGTAGCGGATGCCCATCTCCTCGAAGAACACGCCCGGCACGAGCAGGCTTTTCAGCGAGTTCTCGAGCCCGCGGATGCTTTCGATCAGGTTCTCGCCGTGCGGGAAGATGCGGAGGAAATATTTCAGCGAAGTCTTCGTACGGTTGTACAGCTTGGCGGTGATGATGCGGTTCAGGATGCGGGAGATCGCGCCGGTGCTGCGTGCGATCGACATCTTGTTGTCGTTCACGATCAGGATCAGGCCGCGGCAGGTCGAGCGCAGGTTGTTCAGCGCCTCGAACGTGACGCCGTTCGTGAGCGCGCCGTCGCCGACGACCGCGATCACGCGGTCCTCTTTCTTCAGCAGGCGGTCTGCGACCTCGAACCCCATGGCGGCGGAGAGCGCGGTGCCGGAGTGCCCGGAGCCGAAGGCGTCGTAGGGGGATTCGTCCATCTTGGTGAATCCGCTGATGCCGCCCTTCTGGCGGAGCGTGTCGAACCTGTCTTCACGTCCGGTCAGGAGCTTGTGCGTGTACGCCTGATGGCTGACGTCCCACAGGATCTTGTCCTCGGGGGCGTGGAACACCATGTGGAGGGCGATGGTGAGTTCGACCGTGCCGAGGTTCGGCGCGAGGTGTCCGCCGTTCCTGGAAACCACGTCGATGATCCGTTCGCGGATCTCCTCGGGCAGGGCGGTGAGTTCCTTTCCCGTGAGCTTCCGGAGGTCTTCCGGAGAATGAATGCGCTGAAGGAGTTTTTCCATGGATCTGAGGCCGGTTTCCAAGAGTGTGTGTGAAAAAGTATAATCAATTAATATATACCGGAAACGGGCTTTTTTCAAGCTGAAAACGTGTTTTTGGCTGAGAATTGGGCGCCGGAAACGGCAGGCGGATGGCACCGCCGGAAAAATCAGCGCATCGGTCCGGTTTTTCGCGATTTATTCTTGATTTTTGGCGGAAAATGCAGTATAATAATTGGATAAAAAACACAGGCGCGCGGACGGAAAAACACGGACTTGCGGCGCTTCAACTTCCCAAATAAAGGAACCCCCCTATGGACAGCAACAAACGCCCGGACGACATGGTCCGCATCACCACGAAAGAACTCGCAGACAAGTTTATCGAAGAACAGATCGCGCTCATCCGGCAGCAGGTCGGCTCCCGCAAGGTGCTCCTGGCGCTTTCCGGCGGCGTGGACAGCTCCGTGGTGGCCGCGCTCCTGATCCGCGCGATCGGCCAGCAGCTCGTGTGCGTCCATGTGAACCACGGTCTGATGCGCAAGGGCGAAAGCGAACAGGTCATCGAAGTGTTCCGCAAACAGCTCGGCGCGAACCTGATCTACATCGACGCGACTGACCGTTTCCTCGACAAGCTCGCCGGAGTCGCCGATCCCGAACAGAAACGCAAGATCATCGGCGGCGAATTCATCCGCGTGTTCGAGGAAGAGGCGCGCAAGCTCACCGACGTCGATTTCCTCGCGCAGGGCACCATCTATCCCGACATCGTGGAGAGCGTCGGCGTGAAGGCGCACCACAACGTCGGCGGACTCCCCCCCGACCTGCATTTCGAACTCGTCGAGCCCGTGAAGCTCCTCTTCAAGGACGAAGTACGCGTGATCGGCGCCGCCCTCGGCCTCCCCGAATCCATGGTCAACCGCCAGCCGTTCCCGGGCCCCGGCCTCGGCGTCCGCTGCACCGGCGCGATCACCCGCGACCGCCTCGCCGCGCTCCGCGAATCCGACGCCATCCTGCGCGAGGAGTTCGACCGCGCCGGCCTCACGAAATCCGTCTGGCAGTTCTTCACCGTCGTGCCGGATTACCGTTCCACGGGCGTGCGCGACTCCAAGCGCGTGTTCGACTGGCCGGTGATTATCCGCGCGGTGAACACCCGCGACGCCATGACCGCCGTCGTGCCGGAGATTGACTGGGCCGTCCTGAAGAAGATCACCGACCGCATCCTCGCCGAAGTCCCCGGCGTCTGCCGCGTGCTCTACGACCTCAGCCCGAAGGGGCCGGCCACGATCGAATGGGAGTGATCGCCTCCCGTTGATGCCGCAAAGGCGGTTGAACAAAACAGTATTTCGGCTCCGGGACTGCATACAGTTCCGGAGCCTTTTCTTTTTATCTCGCGCGATGACTCTCCCGTCCGATTGGTTCGTTGAACATTGGACTGCCGAACGTCGCCGCCCCAAGACCTGAACAGAAGCCGATTTCGTCTGAATACGGGAGGCGGATGCTTTTGATTCCGTACGGGAAAACCGAACCTGACAACTTTTTTCGGCTTTTTTTCGGCTTCGAGCTTGAATTTCCGCGAAACGATGGTATATTAAATTTCGTCAATCATTCATGGGGTATTAGCTCAGTTGGCTAGAGCGCCTCGCTGGCAGCGAGGAGGTCATGAGTTCAAGTCTCATATACTCCACCATTGAATTCTCCAGCGTCCGAGCTCAGGACGCTTTTTTTGTGCCCATTTCATATACAGCCTAAACCCGCTGTTTTCAAGGGGTTTGCGAAGAAAAGAGAGGATTTTCTTTGAAGCGAATGGTCTCCCCCCTTTCCCCCCTGTGGACCCCCTGTAATCGGCCCAAAACGCCCCTCACATTCTCCGTTTTCTCCGTTTTTTGGCGGTCTGAGGAGGACCGGGTCCTCCTCCGCGCTGATATGCGTAGCCTTTCGCATAAACGCACTAAAAACACGACTCACATGACACTCACTTGAGGCGGTCATGGAGAAAACAAGCTCAAAAAAATAGCGTATGTGCATACGAGACGCGAGACAAAGTCCTCCATTTTTGGCGGTCATGGGTTTTGAGTGAATAATGCGCCCTTATGCTTCTTTTCAGCGCATAGACGAAAAACACTCTAACTGAGGTAAAATGAGCTCGTTAAGGCTATCTCGCGAAAGGCCGACAGAGAAACGGAGAAAGTCCCGTCGGCAACAGCATCAAGGCCGGG
>JBGUKB010000025.1:0-7017 GCA_045114235.1 Victivallales bacterium | reverse complement strand
ATGAACAGGAACATTAGCGGCCTCGGTGGAATGACGATCCTGCACACGAGGCTGTGTCCGAAAAACAAAAAAAGCCGGACGCTTCCCCATGCGCGATGATGTAGGTCCAGCCAAGAACCCGATTCCGTGACGACAGAGAAACGCCCAGCAAGGCACAAGGATACAATGCTCCTGCTGGTATTTCGAACACGGAATCAAAAGAATCTATTGAAAACTTGGCTGGTTTACATCATCTTTTGATGAAATACGACTGAAAATGAGCTTGGAAACGAGCTCCACAGGTGCGGAGCGCCGTTCCAATGGATAAATTATCACCATGTCACGGAAAATTCAAGCCCGGAATCGTTTTTTCTGTGTTATTTATACGCGTTGGAGATGGCTACATTCAAAACGAGGCTGATTGAACAGAGATTATGCCAGACATAGCGGGTATGATGCCGTCTCCTACCTCGTGTTCTCGATTGCTCACGCGCTGCGTGATGAATTGAGCCGGACACATATCGCGTTCTGGAAAACCGGCAACTGATCCGCAAGCACAACCAGACAGAAAAACAAAACCCGCTGGAGAAAACGATCCCCTCATGGTCATCATGAGTGGAGAAATGGGCTACACACGCCCGGACGGAGTTCACGTCATCCCCTTGTCCGCACTGATGCCACGAGGGTGAGATGCCGAACCTTGAATAACGGTGTCCATCAAGATATTCGTCAAGATATTCGTCAAGATGTCCGTTAAGATGTCCGTCAAGGTGTGATGACCCTCAAGGTGTCCCTCAAGGTGTCCCTCAAGATGTCACTCAAGGTGTCACTCAAGGCGTTTTTTTACGCCAGGACACGGACCTAGTCTGGTTTCGTTGAGCTGAACAAGACCGCCTGGGCAACGGTTTTTGAGGCGAAATCCCCTAAAAATCCCCTAAAAGGAGCGTTTCCTTGAAGATTTCCTCCCTTTGCAAACGAGAAAAACAGACAGCTTGCACCTCAATGGAACGATTCTTGTCCCTGATTCAGCGTCTGGGAACAGACCATGAAATGTTTCCTCCTCTTGGAACACAAAAATCCCCTATCCTTCGAGCTCGACGTTGAGCTCAGAAGTTTTAGGGGATTTTTAGGGGATTTGCGTCACGAAACCGTAAAAAATCGTGAAATATCACGAATACTCATTTCATCTCAATTCTACCTTTTTTGAACAGGAATTAGGGCAAAAAAAATGGCGGCGGCGGCGGGAGTCGAACCCGCGACCTGCTCTTTAGGAGAGAGCCGCTCTATCCAACTGAGCTACGCCACCGCTTGGTTTCCTGTTGAGGTTATATACTATAGCGCTTTTTCGCAAAAAATCAAGTGGAAGGCATCGGATTGAGGCTCTGCCGGTCTTTTTGGCAGATGAGCAAAAGGGCACTGCCGCGAAGTACTGCGTTAAGATGAGGCGGACAACACAAACCATCGCGTCAAAAAGCCCGCCGGCTCTTTTCCGAAGCCGGCGGGCCGAGTTTTTGTTGAAACCTCCGTGCTTATGCGATCACGGTCCAGCTCATATCGACGCCGTAGCCGAGGACGTTCCACTGGCTCATGTCGCCATTGGCGTAGTAGCCGAGCATGCCGGTCGAATACTGGCGCACCAGCAGGTCGTCCTTCTGATCGTTGTCGTAATCGCCCGCGCCGACCACGAACCAGTCCTTCGCGTCCAGCTGGCCGACGAGCGACCAGTTGGCGGTGGAGCCGTCGCCCCACATCGCGACGAGTCCGGTCTCGGCGTGGAACGCCACGATGTCGTCCTTGCCGTCGCCGGAGAAATCGCCGATCGCGCGGACTTCCCAGCCGAGGTCGGACTTCGTGAGTTCGGCGGCTGCGCCGTCGATGCCGATCGTGTAGAACACCTGGCCGCCCGCGTAGGACATCACCACGGCGTCCTTGCCGTCGCCGGAGAAGTCGCCGCAGCCGACGAGAGTCCAGTTGGAATCGTAGCCGGCACCGAGGCCGACCCATGTATCCGTGCCGTCGGTCCAAGCGCCGAGCGCGCCGAGCTCCGTGGAGTGCCACACGATGGAGTTCTTGCCTTCGCTGCCGGTCAGGTTGCCGACCTTGTTCTTCCACACATAGCCCTCATTATTGGTGAGATAGCTGATGTTGACCCAGTTGACGTCGAGGTCCTCGGCGTCGACGTAGTAGCCGACGAACGCGCCCTTCACGCCGCCGACCTCCACGTTGCCGACCAGCACGGAATCCGCCTTGCCGTTGGAATCCATGTCGTACGCGCCGAGCACTTCCCATGTGTCGACCGGATGCGTCGTGTTCGTGCTCTTCCACTCGCTCGTGCCGTTCATCCAGAACCCGATTTGGCCGAAGCCGCCGGTGTACTGGAACATCACGTCCGAAATGCCGTTGCCGTCGATGTCGCTCTTCGCGGCATATGCAGGCACGACCTGGGTGATATTGTTGACAACGACGTTGGTCACCTCGGACACGTTACCCGCCGCGTCGGTGCCGCGGAACCCGACCGTGGTGCCGTTGATGATGATAATGATGCCGCCGACCTCGTAATCCTGCCAGGTCTCGCCGCCGTCCAGCGTGTATTCCTTCTTCACGGAATCCTCGCTGAATTCGGCCGTCACGGTCACGGGCTGGCTCGTAGGCGTAGTAATGTCGGCCGCTGCGGTCGGGGCCGTCGGCGGGACCTTGTCGATGTTGTCGACCGTGAGCGTCGTCATGTCGGACACGTTGCCCGCCGCGTCGGTGCCGCGGAACCCGACCGTGCCGTTAATGATGATAATGACGCCGCCCGCCTCGTAATCCTGCCATGTCTCGCCGCCGTCCAGCGTGTATTCCTTCTTCACGGAATCCTCGCTGAACTCGGCAGTCACGGTCACGTCCTTGTTCGTGAGTTCGGTGACGTCGGCAACGGCGATCGGCGCTTTCGGCGGTTCCTTGTCGATGTAGTCGACCGTGAGCGCGGCGACCCCGGAATACCCGAGGATGTTGCCCGCGCGGAACGACACCGTGGCGTTATCCTTCAGGACTACGCCGTCCGAATACGCCAGCCAGGTGGTCCCGCCGTCCAGCGAATACTGCCGGATCGTCGCGTCCGCGCTGAATTTCGCGCTTACCGTCACGTCCTGGTTGGTCACGGTCAGGATATCGGCGGAAACGGTCGGATCGCTCGGAACGGCCACGGTGAACGTGTTCACGTTGTCCGCGTGGTCGGTGGCGCGCAGAGAGAAGCTCTCGCTGCCGCCCATGACCGTGAACGTCGCATGGCCGGTCTCGTCGAGACCGAGCACGGTCCACTCTTCGCCGTCGAGGCTGAACTCCATTTTCGGCGCGGGGTCCAGTTCGTCCCAGACCAGTACAGACACCTGCGATTCCACGCCCGGCGTCAGGAACTGGTCGCCCGACACGAGGTGCAGGTCGCTGAACTCCGGCGCGGTCGCGTCGTAGTTCACGGTGTAGGTCACGACTTCGGAATCCTTGCCCGCCTCGTTCTTGCCCTTCAGTTCGACCACGCAGTATTCCTCGACGTCGAGGCCCTTCTCGTTGTCGAGTTCGAGCCAGCCCTCGTCGTCGTCCCCGACGCCTTTGAGGAGGCCGCGGGTTTGGGGCTTCACCGCCTGCTTGATGCGGTACCAGATGGACGTGGTGTACTTGTTGACCTCGGTCTTGATGTTGACCGAATACTTGGACCACTTGCCCTTCAGCAGCTCCTTGCCGTTG
This sequence comes from Victivallales bacterium, assembly GCA_045114235.1. Taxonomy (GTDB): domain Bacteria; phylum Verrucomicrobiota; class Lentisphaeria; order Victivallales; family UBA1829; genus UBA1732. The sequence goes on along the minus strand of JBGUKB010000025.1, from coordinate 3,312 downwards.
GAGGTGGCGACGATGTTCTCGATCACCGCGTCGGTGTTCTCCACGGAGAAGACGAGCTCGTTGTTGGCGTTGTGGTTCACGGTGTAGGTCAGGTCGTCATCGACCTGCAGGACGCCCCAGCCGTCGCTGACGGTGATGGTCCCGGCGAACTTCCCGCCGCGCACCACCTTCAGCGCGCCGGTCTTGTAATCCTGCGCGTTGCCCGCGAGCACATAGGAGCCCGCCGCCTGGTTTTCGTTCACGTAGATGAATTCGTACTTCGCGCCGTCGAGGTTCGCCATGTTGTCGATCATCGCGGTCTCGAAGCCCTCGGAGTGTTCGGTCAGGTCGAACGACACGGTGAGCGTCTTCGCGTCCGCCACGGCGTTGTTCAACGTCACGCGCTGCCAGTCGGTATAGGTGTCGCCCGTATCCGGGTCGGTCACCTGGACCTCGACGTATTTATAACGTTCCGCCGTGGTCACGACCGTGCCCGCGAGCTTCAGCGCGCCGTCCAGCACCACGCCGTCGGCGTTCACGAGGAGCATCGCGGAGGAATGGATCTCGGCGTTGGAGAGCGTCGACGGTCCCGTGCCGGGGTCCTTGGAGCCCTCGGTAACGGTGACGACGCCCGCGCTGGCGTACACGTTGCTCACCGTGCCGCCCGCCACGACCTCGAGTTCGACCGGGCCGACCTTCTTGCTGTCGCCCGCGGGGCCTTCGTAGCCTTCGGGGGCGAGCATGGTCACGCCGTTCGCGAAGCCGCCGTCCTCGACCATCATGTAGCCGCCGCTCATCACGGTCTGTTCGGCGAACCCGCTGGTGCCCTTTTGCGAGTTGCCGTACACATAGATATTGGTCTGGTAGGCGCTGTTCGTGGGATCGGTCATGGCGAAGAGTCCGGAGGCGTATCCGCCCCCGCCGATGTTCGCCGTGATGCCCTTCAGTTTCGTGTTCAGCACCTTGGCGCCGTCTCTGACCGAGAAGTAACCGAAGCCGCGCATGTCGCCGTCGAGGAGCGTGGCGCTGTTCAGGAACGTCATCGACAGGCGCGCCGAGGTGTACGTATTGGAATAGATCGGATCGGTGTACTCAAAGCCGAACTGGCCGCCGAAGCCGCTCAGCACGCCGTCGGTGGTGGTGAACGTGCCGCTGCCCCAGGAGGCCGTCCACGTGCCGTTCAGTTCGGTTACCGCATGGTCCTCGTCGGCGTCCTTCGCGATGTTGACTTCCAGGCCGGCGCTTTCCTTGACCTGCATGTCCGTGGCCTTCAGCGCGAACTTGCTGTTCACCTCCAGGATGCCGCCGTCCATGACCGTGATGCCCGACACCGTCGCGCTGCCGGGGAAGTAATCGCTCCAGCCGGAGCTGTTGCCGAAGATCAGGCGGCCGCCGGACGCGACGAGGTTCTTCACGTTCGCGCCGTCGCTCACGTAGAGCGCGCCGTCTTCGCCGACGGTCGCGCCGTTCACGATGCCGCCGGAGCTCACGTTCATATAGGCGATGGTCGTGGTCCACGCGGTCGGGTTGCCTTCGGCGTCTCTGGACGTAACGGTGGTAAAGCCGCGGACGGTTACATCGACCGCCTGCTGGCCTGCGCCCAGGTTCACCCCGCCTGCGAAGTCGACGCCGCTCATGTACGCCACGCCGTTCGCCGTGACGCCGTTCAGGATGCCGGCGCCCGTGTTCGCGATGATGCTCGGCGCTTTCCCGCCGAAATAGGTGTCGTAGACTGCGCCGAGCTGGCCGCCCTTGTCCAGGTGGACGTTGTTCAGCACCGTCTCGTCCAGATACTGCGCGCCGGCGATCGTCTTGCCGCCGTCGCTCGACACCTGGATCGCGCCGCCCCAGCCGGAGAGGTACAGGATGCCGCCGCTGCCCACGAACGCCCCGTCGATCGTGCCGCCGATCGCCATCGCGATGCCGTTGCTCAGGACCGAGATGTTCGTCGCCGTGCCGCCGCTGGACACCACCAGCGCGGCGTTGCTCTGGTACAGGTACTGCGAGGTGCGCTCGTAATTGGTGACCTTGCCCGTCACCGCCACGTTGTCGGCGGAACCGCCCGCGAGCACGACCAGTTTCTTGCTCACATCTTCTTCGATCACCGGGTTCCAGGAGTCGCTGGTCAGGGTGTTGGCGGTCTTCAGCCCGTTCTTCGACCCGACGTCCTTCACGACCGCGCCGGAGCCAATCGCCAGCGTGCCCGTCCAGTCGAACCCGTTTTCACCGATCATATCATAGTATTTCAGCAGCGTCCCGGAACTCTCGTCGATCACGCCCTTCACCACGCCGAATTCGTAGCGTCTGGAGGACGGAGTCAGCCAGCGGCTGATGCTGGAAACGTACTTGCTGGTGCCGTCCGCGCTGGAGGAATAATAGCCGGAGCTGTAGTAGCAGCGGCTCCCGGCCTCATCCTCCCAGACCGTGCCGAGGCCGCCGATGACGATCGCGCCGGAGCCCGTGTAGGTGAAGCGTCCGTAGGTGCCCTGGACCGTGAGTCCGCTGTCGCCGCTGGCGTACTGGATCTCGCCCGGGTCGATGCAGTCGTAGCTGAAGTAAGCACGCGAAGCATAGCCGTCGGAAGTGTAGACCTGTTTGCCGTTGGACGTGACCGGTATGGAGACAGTGTTGCTGTAGTTGTAGCCGCTGAAGAAGATGACCGCGGAGTGGTCGTCGCCGACCAGGCCGGACGTCCGCAGGTCCAGGTTCTCGACCCACGCGAAATTGCTCTGCGGATTCTCCATGCCCGTCATGCGGGTGATGCCGCCGCTGTCATAGCCCATGACGACGCAGCCGCCCATGACGGTCACGCTGGAGAGATGGGCTCCGCCGCCCACATTGACCGTAGCACTGAGCGCGCCGGTCGCGCTGGTGACGTTATCCATCGCGAAGGCGGAATAGTAATACTCGCCGTTCGACAGGCCCGACGAACCATAATGCACCGCGGTCAGGGTCCCGAACCCGCTGAGCTTGACGATGGCGGCGTTGTGTACATTGACCTCGCCGCCGACGTAGCGGTCGTAGTTGCTCAGGTAGGCGGACTGATAGCGGCTGCTCACGTAGGCGCGGTATCCGGCGCTTGCGGAATTGTAAATCTGCTGCCGCCACGCCGAATTCCATTCGGGGTATTCGCCGTGCGACGAGTAGTAGGCGTTCTGCATGCTTTCGCCGATACTGGACGAAAGCGTCGTGAAATGGTTATGGGCGGCGGAATAATATTCGAACCTCATGAGAGCCGCTTCGACCGTCACATTGGAGGCGAAGCCGCCGTTCATGGTCAGTTTCGCGCCGCGGTCGCCGATCCACATGTCCGTGGTGCCGCTGCTGTTCGTG
>JBGUKB010000024.1:0-27749 GCA_045114235.1 Victivallales bacterium | reverse complement strand
GAGGACAACGTCCACGCGGTGGTCCTGCCGTACGAGGATCCCCGGTTCGAGCTCATCGCCCTGATGCCGATCCAGCCCGGCACGGACCGCGGGGAAGCCGCCATGAATAACATCATTTCGAAGATCGGGGACAAGCTCGACGACTGGCTGAAATACCGCTCTTCGTATGAAACGCGCCTCTGGCTCCCGATCGTCGACCTGACATGCAAATACAGCCTCAAGGACGCCCTCGGGGAACTCGGCATGGAGACGCCGTTTGACGATAAGAAGGCGGATTTCTTCGGGATAGCGCAGCGTTCCGAACGGCTGAAATACATCTGGATCGAAAAGGTGATCCACAAGACCGCCCTGAAGATGGACGAAGAGAAAACGCAGGCGGCGGCCGCCACCGCGATCATCATGGGCGGCATGGGCGGCGCGGCCCAGCCGCCCCCGGTCAACATCTTCCGCGCCGACCGTCCGTACCTCGTCCTGATCCGCGACAACCAGACCGGGCTCATCCTCTTCGCGGGCCGCATCAACGATCCCGGCGTGGAGGCCACGGAGGCGGACGGACCGGTTACACCGTCGTTCGACGGGATGCCCTTCGGAATGCCGTTCGGGATGCAGCCGGGCGGCTTCCCGACGCAGCGTTCCAACGGCGGTTTCGGTCCGCCCGTGGAAGGACCCGCCCGGACCACCGTCCCCGGCGCGACCGTTCCCGGCGCCAAGCCCGCCGCACAGACCACCATTCCGCGGCAGGTGACAACTACCACCGCGAAACCGACTTCCGCCACAGCACAAAGAGGCGAATCCCCCGCGGCCAAGGTGGACGGACAGATCTCCGTGATCCTGGAGGGCTTTATCGACGGTGCAGACGCGTTTGTCTTCCGCGACAACAAGGTCTTTCTCCAGCACAAGTCCTTCAAGGAACCGGACGAATTAACCGTCAACGGGAAGCCGTGGGCGGACCCGGCCCAACCGTTCGAGCTGGGATTCACCCCGGACCCCGCCGAAACGCGCTTCGTCTGCGAGGGACGCGGACAGAAAAGCATGAGCCGCACAAGCGACAGCGTCACGGTCACGATCAACGATCAGGATGGAGCGGCCGCACGTTACCGGATCATCCTGTTCCAGCCGGAAGGGGTGAAGGAGCCTCTTGAGCTGCCGAAGGACCCCATCGGAAATACCGTGAAAGAGGTGCCCGCCAGAACAAAGCCCGCAACGGCGACTCAGACGACGAAGCCCGGCACGGTTCCGGACGTCTCCACGCCGAAAACGGCCGTGTCCGCCGAATCGGGCATCATGGTCCTGGAAGGGACGTTCGAAGGGTGCGGCGCGTTCATCTTTATGGATAACATGATCGCATATTCCCACAAGGACGGCGCGTACCCGACCAACGTAACGTTCAACGGGAAATCCTGGACGGACCTGAAACAGCCGGTCAAACTGGACGAAACAGCCTTCCCCGCCCGAATCATACGGAAGCAGGCGCGCGGCACGGTCACGCTGCTGCCCGCCGATGATTTCGCCCGGCTCGAGATCGACGACCATCAGGACGGCTCGGACTCCTACCGGATTGAGTTCGGCACGAAGTGAAGCCGCATCCGTTCCTCGCTTGATACAAAAACGCACCCCGTTTCCGCACGATTCGCGGGACGGGGTGCTTCCTTATCGGCTCAAATACCGAAAACCGGGTCAGTTTTTGAGGCTGTGGATCGGCGCGGGGATGCGGCCGCCGCGTGCGATGAACTTCGCCGGGGAGAGCGTGTTCACGGGCATAACCGGCGCTTCGCCGAGCAGGCCGCCGAAATTGACCGTGTCGCCGACCTTGCAGCCGATCGCGGGGATCACGCGCACGGCGGTCGTCTTCGTGTTCACGACGCCGATCGCGATTTCGTCGGCGATGATGCCGGAAATGACCTCGGCGGAGGTGTCGCCGGGGATCGCGATCATGTCGAGCCCGACGGAGCACACCGCCGTCATGGCTTCGAGCTTTTCGAGGCGGAGCGCGCCGGACCGCGCGGCGGCTATCATGCCGGCGTCCTCGGACACGGGGATGAACGCGCCGGAGAGGCCGCCGACCTGCGAGGACGCCATCACGCCGCCCTTCTTCACGGCGTCGTTCAGGAGCGCGAGCGCGGCGGTCGTGCCGCAGGCTCCGCACTGCTCCAGCCCCATGGACTCCAGGATGTACGCGACCGAATCGCCGATGGCGGGCGTGGGCGCGAGCGAAAGGTCCACGATGCCGAACGGAACGCCGAGGCGGTTCGAGGCTTCGCGCGCGACGAGCTGACCCACGCGGGTGATCTTGAACGCGGTCTTCTTGATGATCTCCGCGATCTCGGCCAGCGAGCAATCGCCCGCGCGGCGGATGGCGGACGCCACGACGCCGGGGCCGGACACGCCCACGTTGATGACCGTTTCGGGTTCGCCGAGGCCGTGGAACGCGCCCGCCATGAACGGGTTGTCCTCCGGGGCGTTCGCGAAAACGACGAGCTTGGCGCAGCCGATGGAGCCGCGGTCGGCAGTGAGTTCGGCGGTGCGGCGCACTACGCGCCCCATCTCCGCCACGGCGTCCATGTTGATGCCCGCCTTGGTCGAAGCCACGTTCACGGACGAGCAGACCAGCTCCGTGCTCGCGAGCGCCTCCGGGATGGATTCGATGAGCACGCGGCTGCCGTCGGACGCGCCTTTCTGCACGAGTGCGCTGTAGCCGCCGATGAAGTTTATGCCGAGCTCGTGCGCCGCGCGGTCGAGCGCCTTCGCGATGCCGACCGCGCCGTCGCGATTCATACGCCCGCAGAGGAGCGCGGCGGGCGTCACGGACACACGCTTGTTGATGATCGGGATGCCGTACATCTTTTCGATGTCGCAGCCGACTTTCACGAGGTTGTGGGCGCGCGACATGACCTTGTCGTAAATGTTGTCCGCCAGGCGGCGCGGGTCGTCGCTCTGGCAGTCGTACAGCGAGATGCCGAGCGTGATCGTGCGGACGTCGAGGCATTCCTCGCGGATCATGTTCAGCGTTTCGAGGATGTCGAATTTATCGAGCATGGGACGGCTCCGTTCAGATCTTGTGCATGGTGTTGAAGATGTCCTCGTGCATGGTGAGGATCTTCAGGTTGTTCGCGCTGCCGATGCGGGTCATGGCGTCCACGAAGTCCGGGAACGGCACGGTGATGCCGTCGATGTCCGTGATCATGATCATGGTGAAGTAGTCCTGAAGCACGGTCTGGGAGATGTCCAGGATGTTCACGCCGCAGCGCGCGCACTCCGCGCTGACTTTCGCGATGATGCCGACGGTGTCCTTGCCGATGACGGAGATGACAGCTTTCATGGAACGGGCCTTTCCGGGCGCGAAAACTCTTGTCGATGCGCCCATTTTCGGGGTGATGGATAAAAAAATATCCATTTAAAATACACCCCATCCGCCGAAAAATCAACCCCGAATGTCCGAAGATTCCGCCGTACGTCATACGAACCGGCGGTTTTCCGTGGAAAACACGGTGGAAACATTTGCATTTTACTGACGGACAGGATATAGTATGGCACGTTTGCGCCGATTCCGCATTGTCATTCCGGGACCGGGCGCGAGTTGAACAGGAAAGGAACCATACCATGGAACGTATGCCGGACGGGGAAAAATGGGCGGGCATTCTTCGGAAACAGCCGGAGCTCGCGGACAAGTGCCCGTGGGAAAAACTGCTGGGCTACGACTGGTTCGTGATTCTGAAGGAACTGCCGGAGTTCGCCGACCGGTGCAACTGGGACAAGCTGGACGGCGAGGACTGGGCGCATCTTCTGATGGTTCAGCCACAATTTGCCGACAAATGCAACTGGGCGAAGCTGGACGGCGAGGGCTGGGGTATCCTGTTCAAGATGCAGCCGCAGTTCGTCGACCGCTGCCCGTGGGACAGGCTGACCGGCAAGGACTGGGGTTATCTTCTGTCGCTTCAACCTCAGTTCGTCGACAAGTGCCCGTGGGACAAGCTGGGCAACTACACCTGGGCATGGCTTTTGAGCGCCCAGCCTCAATTCGCCGACCGGTGCCCGTGGGACAAGCTGACCGGAAAAAACTGGGGACAAATTCTGTGGAAACAACCTCAGTTCGCCGACAAGTGCCCGTGGAAGAAGCTGAGCGGCGAGGACTGGGCACAACTCTTATGTTTCCAGCCGCAGTTCATGGTGCATTGTCCGAGGAGAAAACTGGACGGCTGGGACGGCTGGGATTGGTCCCAACTTTTGATCGCCCAGCCTCAATTTGCCGACAAATGCAACTGGGACAAGCTGAGCGGCGAGGATTGGGCGCGTCTTTTATCGGATCGGACTCAATTCGCCGATCAATGCGCGTGGGATAAACTGGACGGGAGGGATTGGTTTTGGCTCTTGACGTTTCAGCCTCAATTCGCCGACCAGTGCCAATGGGACAAACTGACCGGGAAGCATTGGGCTTGGCTTTTGGATGATGCTCCTCAATTCGCCGACCGGTGCCCGTGGGACAAGCTGACCGGCGAGAATTGGGCGGATCTGTTGACGAATCAACCTCAATTCGCCGACCGGTGCCCGTGGGACAAGCTGGCGACCGCGACCGGATCATTCTGGGTGATGCTTCTTGCGAATCAACCTCAATTCGCCGACCGGTGCCCGTGGGACAGGCTGACCGGCGAGGATTGGGCGGACCTGTTGACGAATCAACCTCAATTCGCCGGCAAATGTCCGTGGAAGAAGCTGAACGGTATGAACTGGGCACAGCTTTTGATGGACGAGCCTCAGTTTGCCGACCGTTGCACGTGGAACAAGCTGAGGGGAACGCATTGGACCTGGCTTCTGTACAGACAGCCTCAGTTCGCCGACAAGTGCCCGTGGGACAAGCTGAAAAAGAAGGATTGGGAATACCTTCTGGAGGTCCAGCCTCAGTTCGCCGACAAGTGCCCGTTCGACGAGCTGAAAAAGTGACGCCGGGACGGTCTCCCGAATCATCCGCCGGAAAACGGCACGAAAATCAGGCGCATTTCCGTACGGTTTGCGCTTGACTTCCCGCGTTCCGCTGTTATATTACTTTTTGACGCTAATTCATCAGATAAGAATAACCTCAGAAAGGAATCCCTTCCCATGGCAAATACCGCACGCAACGCCGCCCTCGGACTGCTCCTCGGAGTCACGACCGCGCTGACCGCCGCCGCGGACGACGGCAGCAAGCTCTGGCTTCAGTCGCCCATCCCCGCCAATGTCACGATCGAGTCCGAAAAACCCGTCAGCGAGACACTGCGCATCGCCCTCTCCGAGCTCGCCCGCTTCAAACAGCGCAGCTGTACGGTCATGACCGACAAGCACCGTACCGACCTCGGCAAGGAAGGATTCGAGATCAAGATCATGGACGGCACGCTCAAGATCATCGCCGAAACCGACCTCGGGCTTCTGTACGGCGTGTACCATCTGCTGAGGGAACAGGCCTGCGGCACCGTGGTCACGGACAATTTCCACGTGAAGGAGGTCCCGTACTACAAATACCGCATGCTGAACCACTGGGACAACCTCGACGGCACCGTGGAGCGCGGCTACGCGGGGAACTCCATCTGGAAGTGGGACGAGCTCCCCGGCACCGTTTCGCCGCGCTACGCCGAATACGCCCGCGCCAACGCCTCGATCGGCATCAACGCGACCGTGCTGAACAACGTGAACGCGTCGCCGAAGATGCTCGAATCGGAGAATCTGGCGAAGGTGAAGGCGATCGCCGACGTGCTGCGTCCGTACGGCATCCGCGTCTTCCTCTCCGTGAACTTCGCCTCGCCCATGGTCATCGGCAAGCTGAAGGACGCCGACCCCGCGAAGCCCGAAGTCGCTTCCTGGTGGAAGACCAAGGCGAAGGAAATCTATGATCTGATCCCCGACTTCGGCGGATTCCTCGTCAAGGCGAACAGCGAAGGCCAGCCCGGCCCGTGCGACTACGGCCGCACCCACGCCGAGGGCGCGAACGTGCTCGCCGATGCCCTCAATCCATACGGCGGCGTGGTCATCTGGCGCGCCTTCGTGTACGGCCAGAAGCCGCAGGAACGCGTCCAGCAGGCCCTGCTCGAGTTCCAGCCGCTCGAAGGCAAGTTCCGCGACAACGTGATCGTGCAGGCGAAGAACGGCCCGCTCGACTTCCAGCCCTGCGAACCCTTCCACCCGATGTTCGGCAAGATCAAAAACATCCCGCTCGCCATCGAGCTCCAGATCACGCAGGAATACCTCGGCCAGTCCAACCACCTCGCCTACCTCGCCACGCTCTGGAAGGAAGTGCTCGACAGCGACACCTACCAGAACGGCCCCGGCAGCACCGTCGCGAAGAAGATCCGCGAGTCCGGCATGATCGCCGGCGTGGCGAACATCGGCGACGACGTAAACTGGACCCGCCACCCGTTCGCGCAGGCCAACTGGTACGCGTTCGGACGCCTCGCGTGGAACCCGGACCTGAAGGCCGACGACATCGCGAAGGAATGGCTCGCGCAGACCTTCACCCCGAACGCCAAGTTCGTCGAGCCCGTCTGCGACATGATGATGAGCAGCGTCCCGGCCATCCGCCAGTACATGATGCCGCTCGGTCTCGCCCACATCTTCGCCTCCACGCTCGGCAACCACTACGGCCCCGGCCCGTGGCTCTACCAGACCGGCAACGAGTCGTTCCTCAAGTACGCCTCGCTCCTCTCCACCAACGAGAACGTCCCCGGCCGCAAGGTCTTCGACGCCACGGAGACCGAGCTCGGCGCCGACCGCACGAAGAAGGGCACCGGCACCGTGATGCAGTACAACGCCCCGCTCTGCGACCAGTACAACGACCTGAAGACCTGCCCCGAACGCTACTGGCTCTGGTTCCACCGCCTCGGCTGGAAACAGAAGATGCCCACCGGCGACACTTTCTGGGAACACCTCTGCGGCGAGTTCGAAAACGGCGCGAAGATTGCCGCCACCTATCCCGGCATCTGGGAATCCGTCAAAATGTACGTCGATCCCGAACGCTACGACCTCGTGCTCGGCCGCCTGAAACTCCAGGCCCGCGAAGCCGTCTGGTGGAAGGACGCCTGCATCCTCTTCTACCAGAGCGTCAACAAGCTGCCGCTGCCGAAGGGGATCACGCCCCCGATCTACGACCTCGCCAAGCTCAAAAAGATCAGCTTCCCCTCCAACGTGCATTTCTGCCCGAAACCCGAGGACGTGAACCGCGCCCTCGACGGCGCGCTGAAAAAATGAAATCCCCTGTAACGGCCAAAGTCGTTGAGCTGACAAATGACTATATGACGGTCAGTCATTGCGGCAGGATCTACCGCATCGACTTCGACCGCTATCCGTATTTCCGCAGTTGCTTCCTCAGTGAACTGTACAATGTTCAGGCGAGTGCGGAGGGGCTTCACTGGCCCGATGCCGATATTGACCTTGAAGTAAAATACCTGAAGGACAATTCGTGAGCAAAAAATAATGCCTCCGGGACGGACTGAACCTGTCCCGGAGGCAATGTTTTTATCAGTTCATTTTCGGCGGATAGACCTGCCGATTATTGGCCTTTCAATTGCTTAAAGCCCCAATCTTTTTAAGATTTTTTTTGCTTCCGGGTTTCCCAATTTTGCACTCTTGCGAAGCCATTTGATACCTTCCACTTTGTTCTCATTCACACCTTCCCCCAGCATATAGCAACATGAAAGAGCACTCATAGCATACGCATTCCCCTGTTCCGCCGCCTTCCGATACCATTTGACGGCCTCCTCTTTGTTTTCTTCCACACCCCAGCCATTGAAATAACAATTCCCGAGATTGGACTGCGCTTGCGGGATTCCCTGTTCAGCGGCCTTTCGAAAACATTTGACGGCTTCCTCTTTGTCTTCGTCAACACCTTCGCCTTTAAAAAAACAAATGGCCAGTTCGTTCTGCGCTTCCGCAAACCCCTGTTTGGCGGCCCTTCGAAACCATTTGACGGCTTCCTCTTTGTTTTCTTCCACACCCTCGCCATCATAGTAACATTTGCCAAGGTCGAACTGTCCCTTCGCATAATCCTGTTCGGCGGCCTTTCGATACCATTTGACGGCTTCGGGGTAATCCTGACTCACCCCCTCGCCGTAATCGTAACACTTTCCCAGCTGGCATTGTGCTTCCGCGTGCCCCTGTTCGGCAGCTTCGCGATACCAGTCGGCGGCGGCAGAGAAATCTTTCCTCACGCCGTCGCCGTCGTAATAGCATTTGCCGAGCTGGTATTGCGCTTCGGCGTCCCCCTGCATCGCGGCCTCGTAATACCCCTTGGCCGGTTCGCCCATGCGGAACCAGTAGAAAAGGAAGCCCGCGGCCCCCAGGAGCAGGACCGCAAGCACGATGAGGATTATGATCGTCCCTGAGCGTTTCATTTTGTCTGTCGGAGTCATTCGTGCGCGAGCGGAGCCGCGCACTGTTTCAGCACACTTCGTGTGTGCGCGAGCGGAGCCGTGCACTTCTACAGCACGGCTTGCCGTGTTAGTTAAAGCCGTCGCGGCGCTCCGCGATCATGGTGCGGACGGTATCCTGGAGGATGAGCGAGCCCTTCGTGTCGAATCCGAGCTCAGCGTTCCAGTCGGTGCGCTCGGTGAGCCAGTGGATCAGCTCCACGTTGGCCCACGGGACCACGCGAACGGTTTCCTGGCCCACGTTGATCTGGTTTTTCATGCCGTCCACGATGCGCGCGAAATGGAACGAACGTCCCTGCACGGCGATGTAGCTTTCGTTTTCCTCGACCACGCGGCCGATGAGAATGTGGGTGTGGGCTCCGGGATAGTCTTTCTTGCAACGGAGACGGATCGTTTTTCCCTTCAGATAGTTGGTCATTCTGTACCTCCTGACATGGTTGTCCGGGTTGATTTGATTCTTGCGGTTTTGCAGAAATACACTATACCGCCTTTCTTCAAAAAGCAAATGGGGAACCGCTTTTTTGCGCGTTTTTTCCGGCGTCCCGCGCGACCGGACCACGCCCGAAACCTTGAAAAAACCGGAAAAGAAACTATATTTAATACTCGTATTTGCGTCAAACCGGGCGGAAACGCCATATCATAGGAAAGGAAAAACATCCGCATGTCCGAGAAACAGAACCATGACGGGACGAAACTTTCGGTCTTCGGCCTTGTGCTGGCACTGGTCGTGATTGCTGTCGCACTGATCGCCGTCCGGGCGTTTCTCCGCCCCTCCGCGCCCGCGACCGTCCGGACGCTGATGCTCGAACTGGACATCCCGGCGAGGGTGTCCGTGAACGACGGCTTGCGTGAGGCCGTGCTGGAGAGTTTCCAGAACGAGTTTTCCGCGCTGTACGGGATCGACCTGACGCCGGACGAGGCCGCGTATTTCTCGAATCTGCTTCAGGACTGCACGGCGGAGTTCGACACCGAGCCGTTCCTCCGCGATTCGATCGAACAGGAATGCGTCCGGCGCCGCCTCACCGAGGAAGCCATGGTCCGCCAGATCATGGGCATCCGCGATCCCGCCGAACAGGAGAAGATCCGCGCCGAATGGACCGCGGCCGGACAGGCGGCGGTGCTGAGGTCGGAGGAGTTCATCCGCACCATGGAGCCCGTCTGCCGGAAGTTCTACGAATGGTGGACGCCGCGCCACCCGGAATACGAAGGGCTCGCATCTGGCATCACGCTCACGGACGACCACGATGCGCTGGCGGACCAGATCGCCGTGTCGATCCGGCGCGAGCTCATCGTCCGCACGGCGCAGCAGCTTTCGGCACGCCTCGAAACCGGCCTGCGCCAGCAGGGCAAAGTCATCTCCGAGGCGAAGCTGAAACAGGCGTTCGCGCTCTTCGTGCGCCTCGCAAAGGAACGCTACACGGCGGAGGCGATGCGGAGCATGGCGGACGCGATCGTGAAGGAAGCCGAGCTCACCGACGACGAGATCCTCCACTGCCTGCTCCTGAAGGACCGCAAGCTCTCCGACGAACGCCTCTCCACGATCCAGGACGTCCAGCTGCGTTGTCTGACGGCGCGCACGCTCGACGGCGTCCCGGCGGAGACCGTTTCCGCGATCCAGAAGGAACTTCAGGCTATCACGGGCGTGGAGTTCGCACAGGAACCGAACGGCAAGTAAACGCCGCCGCCAGCACACATCCACCTCAGCAGAAGGACCGTATCCCGATCATGCCGGACAATCCCGCCCCCGTTCCGCTTTTCACCCGCGCCGAACTCAAGGAGTTCCGCTACAAATGCTCGCACAAGCTCGCCGTCTCGCTGACCGTCGGCGCGATCTACCTGCTCGGCATGACCGTGTTCTTCGTGAACAAGGCCGCGCACAACGCCGGCGGGCAGGACAAGCTCCAGTATTACGGGCTCGCCGCCGCGGGCTATGTGGTCATCGTCGGCCTCATCGCCATGATCGTCCGCCGCAGCCAGTCGCTCAATTTCTCGCGGTTCCTGAACGGATGCGTCAAGTTCGACAACTTCGGGTACATGCTCGAATACGCCGAGCTGCGCATGCCGGAACCCTTCTCGCCGCGGTTCCTGCAGTACCCCGTGCACCTGATGATCCTCGGCAAGGTGCTGGAACACTCCGAAAAGCCGGAGAACGTCGAGGCCGGACGCCGCATGGTCGCCGCCTCCGCCGACCGCGATCCCGCGCTGGAACCGTACCGGAATGCCGAGCTCGCCGACCTGATGAAGTATCACGAAACGTTTCTGGCGGCGCACCCGGAGATGGAGCGCGAATGGCGCAACGCGGAGAGTTTCCACGCCCTGCTGGTGCACCTCATCCTGCCCGTCGTCATCATCGTGGGCGTCATCTCGTTCATCCTGAAGGGCTGCGAGCCGCCCGATCCCGAGGCGCTGGAAAACAACGCGAAAGCGCCCGCCGCGGAATCCGTGCAGAAAACGGATGCCGCCGCACCCTCGAATGAAATAAAAACGGACGCCGCGCCCGCCATTGAAACGGAAGCGACGCCCCCGGCGGTCACTGCGCCGGAGTCTGCTCCGCAGGCTTGACCGCCGCCTTCAGGATCAGCAGGTCGGCCGCCAGACGCAGCACGGGATCGCCGTCCAGCCGGTTCGGTTTTTCCTTCAGTTCATCGTAGCTCAGCCGCACATCGGATTGTTTCTCCAGGTCGGGCTTCAGCGCGTATGGGGAGATGTCGTAATACTCCGCCGGAGGATCGGGCACGAACCAGCGGACGTCGTTCACGACGATCCTTTTGAGGGGGAAGATGCTGCCCGCAGTCTCCGTCCCGATCAGGACGGCTCCGCAGTCGCGCCGCAGGACCGCCGCCAGAAGTTCGCCCGGCCCTTTCGTCTTGCCGGAGACCAGCACCATGACCGGGCAGTCGAGCTTGCCGACCGCTTCCGACAGCATTTTCGCGAAGCCGTCGATGCCCTCCGCCATCTCGCGCAGGTCGATGATCACGCCCGCGGGGGCGGATTCGCCGGCCATCTTTTCCAGTTCCTGAATGACCGGAGAAACCATACCCTGGCTCAGGAGGTCGAGCCGGACATACGGGATCGCCCGCTCCGTGATCCCGAACACCGGGTACTTCCGGAAGTCGTTTTCGTCGAAATGGACATTCGGCGATCTCGTCATCGCCGTCGCCGTCACCGAGGACGCCGGGACGACGCCGCTGTCGAGGGCGCGCATGATGCGCGCGAGCGCTTCTTCGCGCGGGAGTTCGTTCATCCGGCGGTAGACCTCCGGCGCCTCGTCCTCGACCGCCTCCAGCAGATCGACGATGCGTTCCGTCAGAGTGAGTTCGGGGATGGTGCGTTCTTCTTCAGGCAACATATCAAAGGCGGAAAGGGCAGGTAAGAGACGCAGCGTCAGCAGGCACAGGACTGCGACGGAAAGAAATCGTTTCATGGTTCGTCGGGCTCCATCGGTAAGAAGTTGGCGCGGCAAAAAAAGATCGGACGCCGCGGAGATCGTTTCATACTAATATCGCCTTGTTTTCCGGTTTTTCAAGCGCATTCAGTTGATTTTTGGAAAAATGCGCAGTAAATTATTTTGAACAACCTTGAACAGAAAACGTCTCATCTTCTCTTCAAACAAGACTTCATTTCCGCCCATGACCATTACGATTGACCTGCCGCCGATCCCTGCCGCGAAAGCCGGGACCGGCATCGACCGCGAACTCGCGCCGTTCCTCGCGCGGGCGGCAGGCGTCCGCCCGGACGACGTGCTGGACTACCGGATCGTGCGGAAAAGCATCGACGCGCGGAAGAAGCCCGCCGTGGCGCTGCTGTTCCGTGCGGACGTCGATCTGGCGGAAGGCGTGCGGCCAGTCGAAAACTCGAACATAAAACCGTACACCCCTCGCGAGAATTACCGTCCATTCGAGGGAAAAACCTCCCGGAAGAATCCGCTCGTGATCGGCGCGGGCCCCGCGGGGCTTTTCGCCGCGCTGGTCCTGGCGCGAGCCGGATGCGCGCCCGTCGTGCTGGAACGTGGCCGCGACGTGGACCGCCGCAGGCTCGACATCAAGGCATTCCGCGCCTCGCGCACGCCCGACCCAGAGAGCAATTACCTGTACGGCGAAGGCGGCGCGGGCACATGGTCCGACGGAAAACTCTTCACGCGCATCCACGAGCCCGCCGTCATGTACGTGCTGGAGACGTTCGCGGCATGCGGCGCGGACCCGTCGATCACCTATTTCAGCCATCCGCACCTCGGATCCGACCGCCTGCCCGGCATCATCGCCGCCCTCCGCGAAAAGATCGTACGCCTCGGCGGGACGTTCCGCTGGGACACGCGCGTCGACGAGCTGCTGATCCGCGACGGCAGATGCCGCGGCGTGCGGCTGGCGGACGGCGAAACGCTCGAATCAGACGTTGTAATCACGGCCGCCGGACACAGCGCGCGCACATTCACACGCTCGCTTTTCGGACGCGTTCGGTCGTCCATGAAGGGGTTCCAGATCGGCATCCGCATCGAGCATCCGCAGGAGTTCATCAACGCCGCGCAGTACGGCATGGCGGTCCCGCCGGACTCCCTCGGCGCCGCCCCGTACCAGGTCGTCAGCCGTCCCTCGCAGGACGGGCGCATCGACGGCGCCGCAAGCTTCTGCATGTGCCCCGGCGGCGAGATCATCGCGGCCGTGACCGACGCCGACCACCTTTCGACCAACGGCATGAGCAACGCCGCACGCGACGGCAAGTTCGCCAACGCCGCGCTCATCACCACGATCCCCGCCGGCACGTTCGGCGCGCCCGGCGACGCGTTCGATTTCCTCGACGACCTCGAAGCGAAGCTCGCGCAGGCGGGCGGCGGCGGATGCGTCGCCCCGGCACAGACCGCGCGCGATTTCCTGAACGGCAAAACAGGGCGTCTCCCCACGGAAACCTCCTATTGCTTCGGTCTTGCGCCCGCCCGTCTCGACGCCATCATGCCCGCCCCGGTCACGGCGTCCCTGCGGCGCGCGCTCGTTCATTTCGACAGGATCATGCCGGGCTTCCTCGACCGCGGCGTAATGATCGGCGGCGAAACACACGTATCGAGCCCGGTCCGGTTCGACCGCGACCGAATCACCTACAAATCGAGCGTGGACGGCCTGTATTTCTGCGGCGAAGGCGCGGGATTCGCGGGCGGGATCGTGTCCGCGGCCGTGGACGGCCTGCACACGGCGGACGCCGCGCTGGCAAACCGTCATTAATCCCTTTCCGCCTTTCCATTGGCACAACCCCGGATTTTCCCGGAACAAAACCGCAAAACGGATTTGAAACGCGCGCCGGATGCGCTATATTTAGTAATAACCCTTTTTCGCCCCTGACCAAAGACCGCCCATGCTTCGTTTCGCCTGCCCGTTCTGCCATTTCCAGATCTCCGTCGAAGAGTCCGACGCCGGAGGCCGCATCGTATGCCCGGCGTGCGGCAAGACGGTCGCGATCCCCGCCACGCGCTTCGACAACGGCTGCATCATCGGCGATTTCATCATCCAGAGCCGGATCGGGGCGGGAGCCGCGGGAACCGTGTTCCTGGCGCAGCAGATCTCGCTGGAACGCGAAGTAGCGCTGAAAGTGCTGTCCCACAAGAACATGACCGAAAAGGGCGTGGCGACGTTCCTGAACGAAGCGCGCGCCGCCGCCAAGCTCAGCCACGTCAACCTGGTGCAGTCCTACGCGGTCGGCGAGGACGACGGCTACAGCTACATGGCAATGACCTACATCAAGGGCGAAACGCTGAAATCGCGCCTGAAACGCGAGAAGCGCATCCCTATTGACGAGGCGCTGCATATCGTCCAGCAGGTCGCCGAGGCGCTCTGCTACGCCTGGAACGAAAGCCGCCTGATCCACCGCGACGTCAAGCCGGACAACATCATGATCACGGACGACGGCATCGCCAAGCTCACCGACCTCGGCCTCGCCATGAACCAGAAGGATTGGTCCGAGGACATGGACATCTCCGGCAGCCCGTCCTACATGAGCCCGGAGCAGTTCGCTGGCGAGCCGCTCGACACGCGCAGCGACATCTACAGCCTCGGCGTCACGCTCTACCAGATGATCACCGGATCGCTCCCGTTCCGCGCCGTCTCCATCAGCACGCTCGCGAACCAGCATTTCAACCAGAAGCCGGAGCCACCGGAACATTTCGTGCCCGGCCTGCCCTCGACCGTCTCCGCCCTCATCAAAAAAATGATGGCGAAGAAGCCGTCGAAACGCTACGCCGACATGGAGGAGCTGCTGGACGCCATCTGGCGGCTGCGCCAGATCACCGCGCCGAGCCGCAGCCTCGTCCCGGACGTCCACACCATCTCCATCCGCCGCCTGAACTACGAGATCCAGACGGAATACGCGAACAACAAACGCAAGCAGGAACGCATCCTGAAAAAACAGCGCGCCGAGGAGAAGAAGCCCTGGTTCGCCATAGCCCTGCTCGTCCTGGTCCCGCTCGTCCTGCTCGCGGCCGCCGCCATCTATTTCTTCTCCGATTTCCAGCGGCACTCCTTTGAACGCTCCATGTTCGCGAAAGTCGACGCATTCGAACGCCTCGCCTCGAACCCGGACATCCCCGTGGAGCGCCTGAACGCCGAAGCCGCGGCGCTGATCACGGAATTCACGAACAGGAACAGCCGCCGCGACGACCGCATCGGACGCTACATGCTGTCCCACATCAACTACCTGCTCAATCAGCGCACGGACAAGAACAAGCCGGCGGACGGCGGCACGGCGGTTTCCTCCGAATCCACGGCCGTGCTCGAAAACCAGATCAGCCTGCTGAACGACGAGATCGCCAACCTGAAGACCAAGGTCGTGCCGCGCCTCAAGGATGAAATCGACGCCGCGGTCAAGGAGGGCGAAGTCTACCATTCGGACCTCATTTCCGCCCAGCACGACCTCGTGAAGAGCAAGGCGGACTACAACGCCCTGAGCAAGACCCGCGAGGAAGAGCTGACCGCCTCCGACGAACTGAAGATCAACTCCATGCGGCAGCGCCTGCACCAGCTCGTCGTCACGCAGCGGTTCTCCCTCGCCAGACAGATGCTCACGACCGAACAGCTCCGTTCGCCCCGCCTCGAATCCTGGTGCCTGGAAATGATGCGCAGGATCAATTTCCTGGACCGCGTCTACGCCGTGTTCTCCGGCGGCGACGCCGAACTGGAAAAGATCACGCAGGAGGAGGCGCTCGCCTCCTACGCCGAGCTGTACGGAGACGACGGGAGGACCAGGGAGACCATACTCTGCGCGTTCGAGACACTGCGCGGAAACTATGACAAAGCCGCCAAACTGAGGCCGGAAGACCCGGAGATCCCCGCCACGGCGAACGCCGTCGCCGAGGAGCTCGTCTCCGCCGCCCGGACGCTTCACACGATGGGCGAGAAAAAGCTCCCCGCCATGTTCGCGGAAACCATGGCGCGCCTGCCGAAGACGACGCAGACGACCTCCGCGGCCACCACGATCAGCGTGCTGTTTCCCGGATTCCCGCTGAAGAACTGAACGGCGCTCCCCGTTTTATTCCTGAAAAAAAGCACCGGAACCATATCGGAACCGGTGCGTTATTTTTGCGTAAAGCTGGAAGAGAAAGGCTTACTTCAGCTTCTCCTGGAACATCTGGATCGCGAGCTTCGGGTTTGCCTTGCCGCGGCTGAGCTTCATAAGCTGGCCGACCAGATACTGGAGCACGGCGGTCTTGCCTTCCTTGAACTGCTGGACCTGCGCCGGGTTCGCCTCGATCACCTGGTCGACGAGCGCGAGGATGGCGCCCTCGTCGGACACCTGCACGAGGCCCTTCTCCTTCACGATGGATGCCGGATCCTTGCCCGTCTCGAACATCTCCTCGAAGACCTTCTTGGCGGTCTTAGAGTTGATTGTGGAAGCGTTCACGAGGTCGGCGAGCGCAGCGAGGTCGGCGGGCTTCACCTTGCAGCCGGCGAGCGAACCGTCGGATTCGCCGAGCTTGCGGAGAAGTTCGGACGTGAAGAGGTTCGCGATGATCTTCGAGGCGGAGGAGCCCTTCGCCGCGGCCTCGAAGTATTCCGCGTAGGAACGGTCCGAGGTCAGCACCTGCGCATCGTAAGGCGTCAGGCCGTAATCGCGCACGTAGCGCTGGCGCTTGTCGGCGGGAAGCTCCGGCAGGGCGGCGCGGAAGGCGTCGAGCTCGGCATCGGTGAACACGATCGGCAGGAGGTCAGGTTCGGGGAAGTAGCGGTAGTCATTGGCGTTTTCCTTGGTGCGCTGGACCACGGTCTCGCCGAGCTCGTCGTTCCAGCCGCGGGTGTCCTGTTCGATCTCCTGTCCGTTTTCCAGTTCGACGAGCTGGCGTTTGATCTCGTACAGGATGGCGCGGTGGGCGGCGCGGAAACTGTTCAGGTTCTTGATCTCGACCTTGGTGCCGAATTTCTCCGTGCCGCGCGGCCGCAGGGAGATGTTCACGTCGAACCGCATCTGGCCCTTCTCCATGTCGCAGTCGCTGACGTCGGCGTACTGCATGATCTCCTTGAGGGAGGAGAGGTAGGCGTAGGCTTCGTCGGCGGAGCGCATGTCCGGTTCGCTGACGATCTCGATGAGCGGCACGCCGGACCGGTTGAAGTCGAGGCCGGTGCAGTTGGAGAAGTGCGTGGACTTGCCGGGGTCCTCCTCCAGGTGCATGCGGGTCATGCCGATCCACTTATCGGGCAGCTGTTCGCCGGAGAAGCCCGTGCCAAAGATGTGGATGCGCCCGTTCTTGCAGATGGGCAGGTCGTACTGCGTGATCTGGTAGTCCTTCACGAGGTCCGGGTAGAAATAGCTCTTGCGGTCGAACTTGCTGAACTTCGCGATCTCGCAGCCGCACATCATGCCCGCGACGACGGCCTTGCGGACCGCCTCCTTGTTCACCACGGGCAGGACGCCGGGCATGCCCATGCAGACCGGGCAGGTGTCGGTGTTCGGCGGCGCGCCGTAGGTATTGGGGCAGGAACAGAACATCTTGCTCTTCGTGCGGATCTGCACGTGCGCTTCGATCCCGATCACGGGTTCATACATCGTCATGAGGGTTTCTCCGGAGAAAATGAGGTTGCGCGGGCGGCCTCCTGTCCGGCACGAAGGCGGTTCAAGCATCCGGCGGCCCGCGGTTTCAGACATATCGTTCTAATATAGCATAAAAACAAGGATTCGTCAAGAGAAAAGGCGTCCAAAAACCGTGCAGCCATCCCGCCGGACCGCCGCAAACGCGTGTTTTTGCCAAAAAAAACAAGAAACATAGTTTCTTTTTCCAAAAAATGTGATATAGTATCTCAACCATATTTGCAAAACGGGGATCCTTCATGCAAAAAAAGTTTGAATCCATTCGCCATACCGGAACGGAGGCCGTTCACAAATGAGCCGCCGCGCCATGATCTTGTTGATCCTTGCGATCATCGCCGTACACGGCATCCTGCTGTGGCTTGTCGTCGCCACCGGCGACAACGAACAGAAGATCGCCAACACACGCAAGCAGATCGAGGACGGGAACGCCCTGATCTCCGAAATGGAAGACGAGGTTGACGGCATTGAACAGAAGAATCCGGCGCCGGACATTCAGAAACCGGACACGGGATCTTCCGCGGCCAGGCCGGAAACAGGCACGGCGCAGGGCGCTTCCGCTCAACCGAAACAGACGTCCTCACAGTCTTCGTCGTCCGCACAGACTTCGGCATCCTCGCAGACCGCGGCAACCGCGCAGCCGAAGACCGGAAGCGTCCCGGAAAAGGATCCGCTCGCCGGACTGCCAGCGGTCAAGGACAAGCCCGCGCCGTCCGTGCCGTCCGCGACCTACGTCCGCAAGCCGCAGAAAACCGCGGTCCCGAAACTGGATTTCACGGGCGCGGCCCAGGGTGACATCGCCGGACTGAAGGGCATTTCCCTCTGCACGGCGGGCATCCTGGTCGACATGGACACCAACAAGGTCCTCTGGTCGAAAAATCCCTCCAAGCCCGTCCCTGTCGCCTCCCTCACGAAGATCATGACCATCATGCTGGCCTACGAGATCGCTATGGACGACGCATCCCCGTACACGCTCGAATCCCTGATCCCCGTCACGCCCGAGGCAATCAACACGGAAGCGAGCAAGGTCTATTTCAAAAACGGCGAGATGTTCACCGTTCGCGAGCTCCTTGTGGCCGCATCCGTCCGAAGCGCCAACGACGCCGCGCACCTGCTGGCGGAGCACTTCGGCGGCGGCAAGGCGGACAAGTTCATCGAGGACATGAACCGCCGGGCGAAGGAGGTTGGCATGACGAACACGACGTACTTCAACGCGCACGGCCTCCCCGGAAAGACCAAGGCGCTCGACAACCAGAGCTCGTGCGAGGACGTCGCGCGCCTCTGCCTCGTCTTCCGCAAGTATACCTATCTCATGGAGCTCGCGGGGATGCGCACCGCGCCGTTCCGCGAGAAAGGTTCGCCGGACTACATCCTGCTCCAGAACCACAACAACCTGCTCCCCGGCGCGAAGACCGCCGCCCCCGGCGTGAACGGCATCAAGACCGGATTCACCAACCGGGCCGGGTTCTGCGTGGCGGCCTCGTGCGAACGCGGCGGACGCAACCTGCTGGCGGTCGTGACCGGATTCCCCTCGGCCGCGGACCGCGACAATTTCGTCCGCGTGCTCCTGGACTGGGGCTATGTGAAGATCGGCGTAGCGAAACCGAAAGCCTCGACCACCTCGACAAAATCAACCTCGACAAAATCCTCGACCTCTTCGAAAACCACCTCGAAATCTTCCTCGTCTTCCGCGAAAACCACCTCAACTTCAAAAGGCCGCTGACCGCACGGACGCGTCCGGCCCGACAGGCATATCCCCATGCACAAACAAACGATTCTGGTCACAGGCGGAGGCGGATTCATCGGATCCCATCTCTGCGAACTGCTCCT
Source organism: Victivallales bacterium (assembly GCA_045114235.1). Lineage (GTDB taxonomy): Bacteria > Verrucomicrobiota > Lentisphaeria > Victivallales > UBA1829 > UBA1732. The sequence goes on along the minus strand of JBGUKB010000024.1, from coordinate 8,469 downwards.
CTCGCGCGGCAACGACGTGATTTGCCTCGACAACTTCTTCACCGGCTCGAAAAACAACATCCGGCACCTGCTCTCCAATCCCTCGTTCGAACTCATCCGCCACGACGTCACCATCCCGATCGAGCTTGAGGTCGACGCCATCTACAACCTCGCCTGCCCCGCCTCGCCCATCCACTACCAGCACGACGCCGTTCAGACCATCCGCACGAACGTCCTCGGCGCCATGAACATGCTGGAGCTCGCGCGCCGCCTCCGCATCCCGATCCTCCAGAGCTCGACCAGCGAAGTCTACGGCGACCCGAAGGAACACCCCCAGCGCGAGACCTACTGGGGCAACGTAAACCCGATCGGCGTCCGCAGCTGCTACGACGAGGGGAAACGCTGCGCCGAGACCCTTTTCTTCGACTACCACCGCCAGTACGGGCTCCCGATCAAGGTCGTCCGCATCTTCAACACCTACGGACCGCGCATGCTCCCGAACGACGGCCGCGTCGTCAGCAACTTCATCGTGCAGGCGCTGAAGAACAGCGACATCACCATCTACGGCGACGGCTCCCAGACGCGCAGCTTCTGCTGCGTCACCGACCTGGTCGCCGGGCTCGAAGCGATGATGCACACCCCGAACCGTGTCACCGGCCCCGTCAACCTCGGCAACCCCGGCGAATTCACCGTCCGCGAGCTCGCCGAGACCATCATCCGCATCACCGGATCGAAGTCGAAGATCGTTTACAAGCCGCTCCCGCAGGACGATCCCGCCCGGCGCAAGCCGGACGTCACGCTCGCACGCGAACTCCTCGGATGGACGCCGGAGATCGCCCTCGAGGACGGGCTCAGGCAGACCATCGACTATTTCCGCAACCTGGAGGACATCTGATGTTCGACGTCTCATTCTCGCTCCATGAACTGCTCCGCGCCACCGAAGGCCGCCTCGTCGGCGACAATGCTCCCGCCATGGTCGATTCCGTCTTCACCGACACCCGCGAAACCGCGAAAAACGCCCTGTTCCTCGCGTTCTCCGGCGAATCGTTCGATGCGCACGACTACCTCGCGCAGGCCGTCGCGAACGGCGCTTCCCTGCTCTGCGTCGAGGAATCCAAGCTCGACAAGGTCCCGTCCGGCGTCCCGGCCATCGCCGTCGCCTCGACCGTGACGGCGTTCCAGCGCATCGCCCGGTTCCACCGCCTGCGCTTCCCGAACCTGAAGGTCATCCTGCTCTCCGGGTCCTGCGGCAAGACCAGCACGAAGGAATCCCTGCGGGCGATCTTCGTTCACGCCATGGACTCCATCAGCGTGCTCGCGACCGAGGGCAACACCAACAACCAGATCGGGCTGCCGCAGAACCTGCTCCGCCTCAACGCACGCCACCGCGTCGCCATCCTGGAGGCAGGGACCAACCACCACGGCGAACTCGAACCGCTTTCCTACTGCGCCATGCCCGACCTCGCGATCATCGTCTCCATCGCGAGCTGCCACCTCGAGTTCCTCGGTTCGCTCGAAGGCGTCGCGCAGGAGAAATCCCAGCTCTTCACCCACCTCGCGCCGGGCGGTTTCGCAATCATCCCCGCGCAGTGCCCCGGCCAGGACATCCTCGCCCGCGCCGCCGCGCCGTTCCGCACCGGCACGTTCGGGTTTTCGGACACCGACGCCGACCTCACGGCGAGGTATCTGGGCGGCAACCTGCACGGGGCGAAATTCACGCTCACGCGCGCCTCGACCGGCGAGACCGTCTCCGTGCAGTGGAGCATCCCGGGACGCCACCAGGCGGGCAACGCCGCCGCGGCCGCGCTCGCTGCGCTGACCTTCGGCATCCCGTTCCAGACGATCGCCGAGGGGCTTTCCCGCACCACGCTCCCCGGACTCCGCATGCGCGTCTCCGAGCACGGCGGCTCCACGTGGATCAACGACGCCTACAACGCGAACCCGGACAGCATGGCGGCCTCGCTGAACTGGCTTTCCGAATTCGCCGACCCGAAGAAGCTCGTGCTCGTCCTCGGCGACATGGGCGAACTCGGCGGATCAAGCGCCGAGGGGCACCGTTCCGTCTGCGCCCTCGCGAAACGCCTCTTCCCCGACGCCCGTTTTCTCGTCGTCGGTCCGCACATGACCGCCGCCGCGCAGGAAACCGGTTTGGACTGCACGGCGTATCCGTCGGCGCAGGCCGCAACGGAAGCGGATGTTCAGATCGAGGCGGGCAGCCTCGTCTTCCTGAAGGCGTCCCGTTCGACGCATCTTGAGCTTCTGGAACCCGCCGGGGCATGAACATGCAGCCGCTTCCCCTGTCGGCTTTCTCCGAAGCCCTGAAACCTCTGCTGGCCGCTCCGTTCGATCCCGCCTCGGATTCGGTCATTTCCGCGGTCGCGAACAATTCGTCGAAGGTCGTGCCCGGCACGCTCTTCCTCGCGATCCGGGGCGTGAAGGCGGACGGACACAGGTTTCTCCCCGACGCCGTTCAGAAAGGCGCGTCCGCGCTCGTCGTCGCGGCGGACTACGGCGGTCCCCTGCCCTCCGGCATGCCCGTCCTGCGCGTCTCCGACTCCTATTTCGCGTGGTCGGTCGTCTGCGAAACGTTCTTCCGGCGTCCCTCGGACGCCTTCCGCGTGCATACGGTGACCGGAACCAACGGCAAGACCTCGACCGCGTATTTCATGCGGCATTACCTCGACACGGTCAAACCGGGCTCGAAGACCGCGCTGGTCTCGACCGTCTGCTGCGACCTCGGCGCGGGGCCGGAGCCATCCGAGCACACCACGCCCGACGCGTTCACGCTTCAGGAGATGTTCGCCACGATGAAGTCCAACGGCGTCACGGACGCGGTCATGGAGAGCTCCAGCCACGGCCTGCACCAGCACCGCTCCGGCACACTCAAGTTCGCCTCGGCCGCCTTCACGAACCTCACGGGCGACCATCTGGACTACCACGGCACGATGGAGAACTACTACCGGGCGAAGAAGATCCTTTTCCGCGAACTGCTCGCGGACGACGCCCCGGCGGTCGTCAACACCGACGATCCGGCGGGCGCACGCCTCGTTTCCGAGCTGAATCGCGAACGCCCCGGACTCCGCATCCTGCCCGTTTCCTTCACGGGTCGTACTGACGCTTTCTGTTTCCTGCGGAAACTGCGCCTGAATCCGGCGTTTTCCGAACTCGAATTTACGCTGGACGGACGCGATGCGTCCCTGCGCCTGCCGTTGCCCGGCGCGTTCAACGCCGCGAATTGCCTGGCCGCGCTCTGCATGGCGTACGGGACCGGGCTTCCGTTTGACGCACTGCTGGAGGCCTCTGCACGCATGCCGCATGTGCCCGGACGTCTCCAGTCCGTCCCGCTTGCCTGCGGCGCGACCGCCTTTGTGGACTATGCCCATACGGACGACGCGCTGGAACGCGTTTTAAGCAGCCTGCGGGAGGTTCTGACGGCGGGCGGACGCCTGATCGCAGTCTTCGGGTGCGGCGGCGACCGGGACCGCACGAAACGCCCCAGAATGGGGGCTGCGGCCGCACGTCTCGCCGACCTCGCGGTTCTGACAAGCGACAATCCGCGGTCCGAGGACCCGATGGACATCATCCGCGAGATCGAATCCGGCATCCCTGCGGGGACGCAATACCTCGTGGAACCGGACCGCGCAAAAGCGATTGAGCTTGCCGTAAAGGAAGCGCATCCGGGCGACATCCTGCTTGTGGCGGGCAAGGGCCACGAGACCTCGCAGGAAACGCGCGAGGGCAAGCATCACTTTTCCGACATCGAAACACTGAATCCTTTCCGTCCCTGATCCCCGACTTTTGAGAAAACCTGTCTCCTTATGAACACAAACGACCACGACAAACGCCTTCTGCGCTATCTTTTCGCCTTCTGCGCCATCTGGCTGATCCTCCTGACCGTCATCCCCTCCGTCTTCTACACGGTCCTCCCGCTCGACACGATCGAGACCATCATGTGGAGCCACCCGTTCTCCATGGGCAATGCGAAGCATCCGCCGCTGGCGGCGTGGCTGGCGGGCATTTTCACGGTCGTCTTCGCGCACTCGGATTTCGCGATGTACCTGCTGAGCCAGACGATGCTGGTCATCGGGTTCGTGTACATGTACCGCCTGGGAAAAGAGTTTTTCAGCACGGAAAAGGCCGTTTTCTCCGTCATACTCCTGAGCACGATCATATTCTACTCGTTCGACTCGGCCAAGTTCAACGTGAACCTGCCGCACATGGCGCTCTGGCCCATGATGACGTTCTACTGCTGCCGGGGGGTGAAATACGACCGCATGACCGACTGGATCCTGTTCGGCGTCGTGTCCGCGCTCTCCGTGCTCAGCAAGTTCTTCGGATTCGTGCTCCTGTTCGCGCTGTTCCTGTTCATCGTGACCGGACGCGACACGCGCAGATTCTTCCGGCGTCCGGGCCCGTACGCCGCGTTCGCCGCCTTCCTGCTCGTGCTCGCCCCGTACATCGTCTGGCTGGTGCAGAACGATTTTCTGCCGTTCACGTACATCACGGACCGCGTGTCCGAGGAGAAACTGAACCCGGTCACCAATTTCCTGACGATGCTGGGCGAAAACCTGTACCCGTTCGCGATGCCGCTGCTTCTGCTATGGATCACGATGGACCGCCCTGTTCAATCCCTGCTCAAATTCCGCATGCGCGATCTGCATCCGTCCGATCCCGTCGCGGCGCGCCTCGCCCTGTTCGTCCAGTTCACGCCGATCGCGGTCCTGACGCTGATGGCGGGCACGGGCATGATGATCGACTCGATGTGGGCGTATCCGGTCTATTTCGTCACGGGGTTTTTCCTGATGGCGTTCTGGAAGGACGACATCTCTTTCCACGAGTTCAAAAAGCTCTTCTTCACGCTCATGGCGCTTTTCGTCCTCGTGCAGGTGTTCGACGTCTTCTACTGGTTCACGAAGACGCGCAACCGCGGGCATTTCAACGCGCGCGCGTTCGCCGCGTCCGCCCAGGAATTCTACCGGGACCGGACCGGACGCGACGTTCAGCTCGCGTTCGGTGACATGTGGTATGCCGGATGCGTCATGCAGTATCTGCCGCACCATCCCTATGCGGGCTCGTTCGAAGACCCGTACGACGAGTTCAGGTTCCGTTCGATTCTGGACCGTGACGGCGCACTCGGCATCTACATGGAAGAGGAGGATGCGGCCCAGCTGGCGGACGCGCTCAAACTGGACGTCAACGAGCTCAAAAAGAATGCCGAACGATTCCTCTTCCCCTACAAGGCTCCGTACGGCAAAGAAAAGAACCGCAACATCTTCTTCGTGGTGATCCCGCCTCGCGAGGGCAGCCAGAACGGCATTCCGGCGCAAGCTCAAAACTGAGCTTGCCGACATTTGGAAGTCAAGCAAGACGGCTGCCGAGCTCAATCAAGCCCGGCGGCCGTCATCGTTTCCGCACCTCATGCGAGCTCGAAACACACGCATCCCGAGCTCATTTTTGTCGCCATCAAGCCAGACGCACGTTAAATTAAGCTCAACACATCACAAAGTCGAGCTTAAATCAAAGAAGTGTCCCATCCCGTTTCCCATCGAAAAAAAGACGGATCGCCGCGATCGCATCGTGACATCGGAAAAAACAGGGCGTCGGGACAACCCTTTCTTGTCCGAAAAAACGTTGAAAATGCGCCATATTTCCGCGAAAATCGACTTTTTTTAAAGAAAATCGCATTTTTTTTCGTTTTTCCACTTGACAATGCTCAACTGACGAGGTATATTGAGCTAACCCTTAACCTGGAGGAGTGTCCATGAAACACAATTTCTACGACGTCAAGATGAAGAAGAAAGTCCAAGCCGAAGTCACCAAAGCGGTCAAATTCGGCAAAGGCACCCGCACCCGCTACGCCTTCAAGGCTGTGACGAAAGATGGTCGTTCCCTGACCGCCTTCGTCAAGAAGGAAGACTGGGACAAATTCAAATGATTCTCTGATTCCTTTTTGCGGGACGCCCCGGCGACGGGGCGTCTTTTTTTTATCACGATCCGCGGAAAGTTATTACATCTGTTCATTTCCGCCTCGGACCGTCCGCCTCGGACCGTCCAGCGTCCGGGCACAAAAAAACCCGGCCGTTCAGCCGGGCTTTTTCTTACGCAAAAGCGATGGATGATTACTCAACCGTGATCGCTTCGCAGGGGCATTCGCCAGCGCAGGCGCCGCAGCCGACGCAATCGGCTTCGTTGACTTCGGCAGCGCCGTCCTTCATGGAAATCGCGTTGACGGGGCAGGCTCCGACGCAGGATTCGCAGCCGGCGCATTTGCTCTTATCGACTTTTGCAGCCATTGTAGTACTCCTTGTTTAGGGTTAGGGTGAAAAGGCTAGTGTTAATATATTGCCTTTTCCGGGAAAAACAAGCCGGAAAACGAAAAAAAACGCGATTCCGGACGTTTTCGCCTCACAAGACGTTCCTCGGGACAACACAGCCATTTGACAAAAATCCCGCCCCGGTTCAAGGCCGGAGCGGGATTGAATTCAAAAAGCCTGAACGGGCCGGGATCAGTTGTTTGCCGGACGCTGGCCGCCCTGGCCGCGCTGACGCTGACCACGCTGGCCGCCCTGGCCCTGCTGACGCTGGCCCTGACCCATGCCCTGGCCACCGCCGAAGCCGCTCTGGCCCTGCTGACGCTGGCCCTGGCCCATGCCCTGACCTTGCCCCCCACGACCGCCTTGGCCCTGACCGCGGCCGCCGCGACCGCCGCCGAAGCCGCCCGCGGATTCAAACTCTTCCTGCGTGACATTCACGACCTCGCCCTGTTCCGGGCGGACGTCGGACTTGACGCCACGCTTCTGCGAGAAGAGCCACTTCCAGGATTCGGGGTCCTGATAGGTCCGCGTCCAGCAGTCGTGCTGCACGCCGGGATATTCCTTGTAGAACACGTCGTCGTTGCCGGCTTCCTTCAGCGCGGCATACATGCGGCGGGAAAGCATCACGGGCACGGTCGGATCGGCTCCGCCATGGAAGATCCAGATCGGGAGGTCTTTCAGCTTCGCTTCGGCCTGCGCGGGATCGCCTCCGCCGCAGCAGGGCATCGCGGCCGCGAAGAGGTCGGTGCCGTAACGGGAAATGAGGTCCCACGTGCCGTAGCCGCCCATGGAGAGGCCCGTGATGTAGACGCGGTCGGGATCTGCGTCGAATTCCTCGATCTTCTTCTGGATGAGGACGGGGACCAGGCCGAGCGCTTGCGCAGGCTTCTCGGTCAGCTTCGCACCTGCGCCGCCGCGATGGAGCGGAGCCCAGAGCTGGCTGCTCGGGCATTCGGGCGCGAGCAGGACGACTTTCTGCTTGGCGTCCTTGATCTGCTTCACGATGTCGGGGACTGCCAGGCGGATGGAGGCGAGGTTCTCGTCGCCGCGTTCGCCGATGCCGTGCAGGAAGACGAGGATGGCGGGCTTGCCGGGCTGGTCCTCATTGTAGACGCCCTGGCAGTACCACATGCTGCCGTCCGCGTCCTTGATGGTCTCCCGCTTCATGTTGTTGTCGTTCAGGATGCGCAGTTCTCTGGCGAACTGCTGCTGGATCTGAGCGGACACGGGCTCGCTCTCAGTGATGACCGCGGCTTCCGCGGCGGCCACGAGTGCCGGATCGGCCGGTTTGTAGGCGGAGTCGGACGAGCATGCTGCCAGCACGCCGATCATGGCGCAGCCGAGCACGCAGATGCTTTTTTTCATGATGGTTCCTCCATGAAAAGATTGATTGTGTTTTTGCCTGTTTCCCGGCACGTTTGAGGGGGAATGCCGGGAAAGATCCGATTTGATGCGATAACATACTGCGAAGAACGGAAAAAGTCAATAGCGAAAGACCTGTTAACAGCTAAATTTTGTGATATTTTTATGATTTAACACATCCGCGAACGTTTCTTTTGATCTCCTCCCGCCTCGCCAGCGTCATCTCTCCCGATTCTTTCCGGTTATTCCGAATTAATAAATACTACATGTTTTTTGCCTTTATTTCCATTTGAAATCCAGCTCGCGCATGTATATTATGAACAATAAATTATACACTCTTTTTTCATCAACCCCAAAACACATGGCGGTTCACTCCGCCCATAAGGATCACCAGCATGAAAAAACGCTCAGGTTCCCCCCTCATCATCGCAGCGGCGCTGGCCGCGCTGCCCGCCTTTATCGCTCTTGCCCAGTTCCCCCAGGGCGGCGGAATGCCCGGCGGCGGCTTCGGCGGCGGCTTCGGCGGCGGAATGCCCGGCGGCTTCGGCGGCGGCTTCGGCGGTTTCGGCGGCGGCTTCGGCGGCTTCGGCGGCGGCCAGGGCCAGCAGCAGGAGCTCGGCGACGAGCCCGCGCTCCGCGAAATCTTCAAAGACGACTTCCTCTGCGGCGTCGCGCTCGGCGGCTTCACCCAGCCCGGCTCCTTCCTCGGCGACCTCGCCGGCAAGCATTTCAACCGCGTCGTGGCCGACAACGCCATGAAGTGGGAAAGCGTCGAACGCTCCGAAGGCAACTTCAACTGGGGCGGCGGCGACGG
>JBGUKB010000023.1:0-28934 GCA_045114235.1 Victivallales bacterium | reverse complement strand
GATGCCCAGCAGGAACGTGGCGGTGATGGCCGGAGCGAGGAAGCTCTGGACGTTCTGCAGGTAGTCGTAGAGACCGCCGCCGCCCTGGGCGACCTGCTTCATGATCGGAATCCAGATGAGGCCGCAGACAACGACCACGGTGGTCGCGATCTTGCCGACGAAGACCAGTTCCTTCTCGGACGCGCCTTTTTTCAGCTTCTGGTAGATGTCGACCGTGAAGAGGGCCGCGGAGGAGTTGAAGAGGGAGGAGAGAGAGCTCATGAGGGCTGCGAGCAGGCCGGCGATAACGAGACCGCGGAGGCCAGGAGGAAGCAGCTGGGTCACGAGGGTCGGGAACACTCTGTCGCCGTCGATGCCGGTGCCCTTGATCGGGAGCTGGATGACGCCCTGGTGATGGAGGGCAGCGCCGATGAGGCCGGGGATCAGGAAGATCATGACGGGCATGACTTTGAGGGCAGCGCCCCAGATCGTGCCGCGGCGGGCGATCGTCAGGTTCTTGGCAGCCAGCGTGCGCTGCACGATGTACTGGTCGGTGCACCAGTACCAGATACCGATGATCGGGGAAGCGATGCAGATGGCGAGCCACGGGAAGTCCTTGTCGGACAGCGGGTGCCAGAGAGCGTACTGGGAGGCGTGCGTGGCGGTGAAGTCACGGAGTCCGCTCCAGCCGCCGTTCAGCTTGCTGAGGCCGAAGTAAAGGATGAAGATGGAGCCGAGGAGCAGGATGATGGCCTGGCAGGCGTCGGTGTAGAGGACCGCGCGGAGACCGCCGAACACGGAGTAGAGACCGGTCAGGATGATGGTCAGGAGCGCGCCGCACCAGAAGGCGTCGAGGTTGCCGAGGTGGAAGTCCGGGAAGAGGACGTTGAACACGAGGGCGCCGGCGTACACGGTCACGGACACCTTCGTCAGCACGTAGGCCGCGAGGGAGATGATGGAGAGAATCCAGCGGGCGGTCGGGCTGAAGCGCTTCTCAAGGAATTCAGGCATCGTGAAGACCTTGGAGGTGTAGTAGTACGGGACGAAGACCCAGCCGAGCATCAGGAGCACCCATGCGTGGAGTTCCCAGTGCGCGAGGGAGAGACCGGTGTTCGCGCCGGAGCCGGCGAGACCGACGATGTGCTCGGAACCGACGTTACTGGCGAAGAGGCTGCCGCCGATGGCGAACCAGCCGATGTTGCGGCCGCCGAGGAAGAAGTCGGAGGAGGTGTTCTGACCTCTGGACGCCCAGATCGCCACGCCGGCGATGATCGCGAAGTAGCCGATGATCACGACCCAGTCGATGGCGTTGAGGGAGACGGAGGTCGACTGCGTCGCGGCGGCGACGGCCTCGGTGACCTCGGCGGGGGCGGATTCCACGGCGGAGTTCACCGCATCGGTGATCTCGGCCTGCGCCATGAGAATCCAGTTGAGGGTGTTAACCATTTGTTTCTGGTCCTTTCTTAGTTTTTTGTATGTTGGGAGAAAGTCATGTTTAAAAATAATTGACTAAAACATACACCGCGTGAAAGCAAAAATCAACCCCGGAATCCATAAAAAAAACACTTTTTCGGTTTTTCTTTCCTTATTTCCTAAAGAATGATGCTCCGCAAGCTCAAAAAAAGAAGGAAAAACGCGGCACAGGACCGAGGTCATCCCCTGCCCGGATTCGGACCTCTTTTGCTCCACAGCCGCAAATCCAGCTCCATCACGTCGAACACGCTCAGGATATCTTTCAGTTCCTCCATCGTCTTCCGCGCCGTCTCCTCGCCCAGGTCGCCGCGCGACGGCATTTCGAAAAGGTCGCGTCCGCCCTCGATCGGGATCGCGATGTAGACGTTCGAATCCATGAACGCGAACGCGATCTTGGACGCGCCCTTGCGGAAGCGTTCCGACAGCTTCAGCATCGTGCGCATGAGCTTCGGCGTCAGGATGTACCGCGCCTCCGTGTCGTCCTCCGTGTACACCACGAATTTCTTTTCGAACGCCGGGTCCTCCATGCGCGTCATGTGGCCGCGTCCGGGGAGGTTGAGTTTCTGGAGGAAGTTGCCGAAGACCTGTCCGAACGCAGCCTCGGCGGAATCGGGCAGCACCCAGTGGCTGTACTTGAAATCCTTGTTGAAGTCGGCGACCATGAAAACGCCGTCGAAAAACGTGTGATAGCTCGTGTTTTTCCCGTCGGAATGCTTCTCCTGCACTTTGAGCTCGCTGAAACGGACCGGGATGCCCTTGTACGAGCCGCAGACCAGGTCCTCGCCATGATAGGAATCGATGCTCTGCGAAAAGATCTTCGACCGGCGGAATTCCTCCTTCGGGATGTATCCGTCCGGATTGTATGCCAGCCCCGGGTCGATCTCCTTCAGCAGGGCGGGGACCACGAGCTTCTTGTACTTGAGCTTCACCCCGCGCATCATGGTCGTATAAACGGCGACCGCGAGGATGATGCCGGGCACAAGCACGAACGCCAGGAAATCCCCGTTGACGGCAAGCGAGCCGAGGGACAGAAGGAGCGTCACGGCGATGATGACGGAGAATATGGAGAGCGCGCTTTTCCGCGTCCTGTCGCGGAGTTCGCGCAATTCGGCAAGCGACTCGTTCAGCCCCGCGATAAGGGGGCGCGAACGGCCGTCGCTACTTCGGTCGGGCTCGGGGTCTTTCATCTCAAATCGGCATTACTTATTGAAAAGGTCGCCCACGTTCGGGTTCGCGCGGTCTTCCGGCGCGGCCTCGAACAGCGTGGTCTCCGTAAAGCCGAACATGCCAGCGAGGAGGTTGTTCGGGAAAATGCGGATCGCGAGGTTGTAGTCCGTGACGGCGGAATTGTACGCGCGGCGCGAGGCGGAGATCTGCTCCTCGATCTCGTTCAGGGACCGCTGGAGCTGCTCCACGTTCGCGGACGCCTTCAGGTCGGGATACGCCTCGACCTGCACCATCACGTTCTTCAGCGCGCCGGACAGCTCCTTGTCGAGGTTGAGGCGTTCGGCGGGATCGGTCGCGGCCGCCGCGCGGGTGCGGAGCTCGGTCAGCTTCTCCAGCGTGCCCGCCTCGTGCTTCATGTACGCTTTCACGCTCGAAACGAGGTTCGGGACCAGGTCGCAGCGCTTCTTCAGCTGCACGTCGATCCCGGCAAACGCGTTCTGCACGTTCGCCTTTTTCGCCGCGAGGCTGTTGTAGACGATGATGACGAAAAAAATAATTGCGACGGGGATGATGAGAAGGGCAAGCAGGGGCATGGGAAAGACCTTTCTATGTGAACTGAAAAATGGGAAATCAGCGGTTTATTCAATATACCATGAAACAGCAATAAATCAAGATTCCCGGACGTATTTTTGCGGAAAAAAGGAAAACGGATCCGATGTCCATGATTTTCCGCATTCAGCTCCAGCGGGCGCGAAGCGCGTCCCAGGCGCTTTCGCGGGCTTCCCGGAACTCGGCGGAAGCCGCCCCGTACGTCATCTTCACGCATTCGAGGAACCAGTTCCGGCCCCGTTTCGTGGGCTCCGTGCCTGACATCAGCAGACGCAGGAACGCGGATTTCTCCTCATCGGACACAGGATTCGCATCGCCGGAGAGGATGCGCCGCACGAGCCATGGATCGGACAGGAAACCGCGTCCCACCGCCACGCCGGCGCATCCGGTCGCACGCACGAGCGATTCGGCATCCGTACAGTCCATAATGTCGCCGTTGCCGAAGACGGGCACAGTCCCCGCCGCCTCCACGGCGCAGGCAATCCGCCTGACGCGTTCGGACGCGTCGACGGCCCGGTACATCTCGGCAGCGGTCCGGTAATGAAACACGATCCAGTCCGCTCCGGCGTCGCACACGGCGCGGACGATCTCGCGGATATGATCCGGCGAATCCCAGCCCGCGCGGAGTTTCACGGACACGGAAACGCCCTCCAGGACGCCCTCAACGAGCGCCTGTGTGAGCTCGAAAAGCGTTTCCGGCGACCTCAGTAGAGACGCGCCGTTTCCGCTCGCGGTCACGGTCTTGCTCGGGCATGCGAAGTTCAGGTTGATGCCGTGGACGCCGTATTCGGCGAATCCCGCCGCGGTCGCCGCCAGGGAACGGGCGTCGTGGCCGATCAGCTGAAAGACGATCGGGAGGTCCGGGCGCACGCGGTACGGTGCGAGCTTCCGCAGGATCGCAGCGCGTTTCGGCACGGAGTCGCCCCCGGTGCTGAAAAATGGCGTGAACCAGAGCGGGATCAGGTCGAGACGCGCGGCGGCCTGCAGGAAGGTCCGCGTCATGACCCCCTGAAGCGGAGACAGGACGGCACGTCCGGGGAGCGTGAGGCGGTCGGAGAGGCGCAGAGGCGCGCGGAAGTCGAACGGGCGGGCACCCGCCGTTTTCGTCGACGGGGAACGGTCAGCCGATCTTGACGACATCGCCGGACGGGATCTCGAAAGCGTTCTTCCCGCGCATGATCCACACCGTGCGCGCGGAGGGGTTTTGAACGTAGCAGCAGTCGGCGGTGAACCGGAGCATGCGGAACGCCTGATGGTAGTCGTATATCTCCATGTTCGTGGCGTACCACACGCCGGGCTTGCCCGCCATCTGGTCGGCGAACCGTTCGATGACGTCCCAGTCGTTGTTGCGGTCGAACTCGAACGAGTGTCCCCAGATGTAGCAGACCGTGCCGCGCGGATAACGGTTGTTCAGGAACCGGTCGCCGATCTCGGCGATGTTCTCGCGGTGGTGCGCGGTCGGGTTCCACTCCAGGAAATCGTCCGGCAGGCGGAACGCGTGCGTGCTGTTCACGGTGCGCGAATACAGGATGCCGAGCTCGCGGAGCTGGCGTTTCAGGTCGGACGTATAGGTGCCGTAGGGATACGCCATGCCCTTGACCGGGGCGTGCGTGATCGCCTCGAGGCGCTTCCGGTTTTCGAGGATGTCGGCGATCACGGCCTCGATGGGCATCATGTCCTCGAACGCGTGTTCCGCGCCGTGGACCGCGATCTCGTGGCCGTGCTTCAGGTAGACTTCGTTCACGTCGAACGAGGGAAACGAGCCGTCGTGCGGGCCGTTGTCCGCGCAGATGTTGAACGTGCATTTCAGCCCGTGGCCGGTGAAGATGCCCGCGAGGCGGACGTCCGCGTCCAGAGCGTCGTCGTAGCTGAACGTCAGCGCGCGTTCGAGCCCGCCGGGAAACAGGGGATAGATCATCATTGTCCGGCGGCCTCCTGGTCCGCCCCGGAACCGGACGCGTTCGCCGCGGCCTGTTCCTGCTTCTTCAAATCCTCCTCGAGTTCGGCGCGGATCCGGTTCGCGATCTCGGGGGGATAGTTTTCGATGATGGCGCGCGCGGTGCGCGCCTTCATTTCGGAGAACGGCGGTAGCGCCACGCGGTCGAGGTCCTCATGCTGCCGCGCATAGCTGTCGTAGACGCGCTTCGCGAGTGCGAGGTGGTCCGCGGCGGCGTCGCGGTCGCCGTAGCCGATGAGGAGGCAGGACGTGAAGAGCAGGCCTTCCAGTTCGTTTCCGATCTGCTTGAAGTCGCCGCTGGCGATGTCGTCCTCCCACTCGTTCAGCACGAACTGGTCGAGCGTCATGGTCCGGGATTTGCTGTTTTTCGTCTCGGTGCGGAGCTCCTGGAACAGCTTCGCCGCCGCTTCTTTCTGCGAGTACGTGTAGAGCGTCACGACGGAGTCGATCAGGAAGTTTTCGTACAGCGCTTCGAACGGCGCGTGCGCGTAGTTGTCCGATTGCAGGACTTCCTTGTAGAGCCTGCGGGTCGCGTCGATCACGCCCGTGTTCGGCACGAGCAGGAAGAAGCTGCTGACCTCGTTTTCCTTCGGCAGCAGCATGCGCCCGTAGTTGAAGATCGCCACCAGCGACTGGAGCGTCAGGCGCGTAAGCGGCAGATTGTCGCGGCCCGCCGTGTGCTGCAAGCCGACGTACGCCCAGTAGATGCTGTAGGATTCCGGCAGAAGCCAGTCGAGCTCGCCGTATTCCCTGTTCACGGCCAGGATAGTCTCCGGCTCCACGTTCCAGTCCTTCTTCAGCCATTTGCGGCGGAAATAATAATCCAGCGCGGACGCGTCGTCCGGCGTCAGCTTCTCCTTCAGCTCCTTCGGCAGGCCGCCGTTCAGACGGAACTCGCCGAACAGCCGTTCCATGTCGCCCTGGTTGTACGCCAGGATCGCAAGCCACGCCGGATGGTCGGCGGGGAACTTCTCCCGGAGCGCCTCCTCCGTGGCGGGCGACGCCGCCCAGGCTTCCCAGTCCGGGTAATGCTTCCCGTAGAGGAACATCAGGTCGCGCGCCATGGTCTCCTTGTAGTACCTCTGGGCGTCGTCCAGCACGTTGCCGAGCTTGTGCTGGTAGATCCAGGCGAGCTCGTGGTACACGTTCGGATCGTTCGGGTTCATGACCACGGCCTCCTGCATCAGCAGGATGCCGCGCCGGACCCAGCGCCAGCGGTCCTCGGGGCGCTTGCACGCCACGGAGACGTTGTACGCCATGTTCCAGCCCATGTACGACGCCGCGGAGGAGAATTTCGGCTGGAGCTTCAGAATCCAGTCGGAGAGCTGCACCAGTTCATAGTATTTGCCCTTCTGCTGCAGGTCGCCGGCGCGAATCCACAGGATGTCCGCGATGAGCCCGCGGAACCCGCCCAGAGCCATCGTGGAGAACGCCACGATCGGCGGCGTGCCTTCGGCGGCGAACGTCTCGTCGACGAGCTTGTCCTCCTTCACGATCACAGCCATGCGCTTCTGCACGAATACGTTCGCGAAAAGCACGATCACGGTCCCGGCGAGCAGGGCGAAAAACAAGGCATAACGGTTCTTCATGTTCCGGCTCCTATCCGCGTTTCGACACCAGCGCCAGTTCGCGGCGCGTATAGATCCAGGCTCCGAGCAGGAACACCGGGAGCATCCTCAAAACGAAATCCTTCGCGAACAGCATGCCGATGAACGGGAACCCGATCAGCTCGCCGTTCGCCAGATGCCCCGTCACGAAGAAATCCTGAAGCGGCACGATCAGGTTCAGCATCAGGTCGCCGAACCTGTAGCCGAACGTCCCGGTGTATTCCGCCTGGTAATCCACCACGTCCGGGATCGACGTCACCAGATAGTTCGCCAGGCTGCCGGTGAGCATGTACGCGGCGGAGAAGAAGATCGAGATCGGCAGGGACATGCAGGCGGCGACCGCCGAGGCGAGCAGCGTGACCGAGAGGATCCCGATCGCCATCACCAGGATCGCGCGGCAGTAGTTGGAGAGGAACCCCGCCTCGCGGATCAGCAGGAACGGCCCCCTGCCCTCCTCGAAGTTCAGTTCGCTCGTCGCAGTGTCCTTGTTCAGGAACCCGACCTCGGCCTTCCCGTCGTAGATGAGGAACGAGGTGCGGATCGGGATCGGCATTTCGTTCTGCGCGGCGGTGAGGATGTCCTCCTCCGGCAGCGCCATCAGGTCGGAAACGACCGTCTCGCCGCCGTTGTCGTCCGGGCGTGTGTAGTTCACGGCGAAGACCCAGTGTCCGCGGACGGAATTCTGGTCCTGCGTGTAGTAGCGGTTCACGTAGATGGTATAGCGCAGGAATACGATGTCGTCGTCGGTCAGGTCGTCCGGCAGGCCTTCGAACTGCCACAGGATGGTGTCCCCTTCGGAAACGAGCCCGTAGGTCGCGATCAGCTCCTTGCGTATCTCAAGAAACGCCTCCTGGCGCCCCTGGTCATCCTGGTACTGAAGCACGTCCTGGCCGTGTTCCCTCGCCGACGCGACGCGGCGGTCGAGCTCCTGCTGCGCCATGGCGTTGAAGTCCGGGCGCACCGGACGGTACAGCGCACGCGCGGTCAGGACCTGTTCGTCCAGCAGCAGGCGGTCCGTTTCGGACATCTCCGTGGACGCCAGCCGGAACGACAGGAACGCGTAGACCGCGACGGCGGCGATCAGCAGCAGGGCGAGGTGGATCAGCACCACGCCGGTGTATTTGCCGAGCAGCACGGCCGCACGGCGGATCGGCTTCACCACGATCATGTGGATCTGCGCCGTCTCCACGTCCGAACTGACCTCGGAACACGCCAGCCACACGGACGACAGGCACAGGATGAACCCGGCGAATCCGAGCGAGTATTGCAGGAATATCTGCACTTCGCCCTTCGGCGTACCGTCGCCCAGCAGCGTGAACGGCAGCAGAAAGATGCTCAGGAGCAGCAGGATCAGGAGCAGGCGGAAGATATGCGACCGGATTGCGGACCGGATCGTCAGTTTCACTATGGCGAGAAACGCGGTCATCGTGCGTCAGTCTTTCTTCCTATCCGCCGGATTCGTCAGCAAATCCTTGAGCTTGCGGTTCGCCTCCGACATCTTCGCCTCGATTTCCTGCCGTTCCTGACGGGATTTCTCCTCCTCGGGGGCGGGAGCCGACGCCTGAAGCTTGGCGAACAGTTCGTCCTGACGTTTCTTCGCGGCGTCCTCGGCGGCTTTGGCGGCGTCCTCCTCCATCTTCTTCGCGAGCGTCTGCGCCGGAGTCTCCTCCCCGCGGGTGAGCGAATCGAGCACGGCCTTCGCGTCGCGTTCCTTGTCCCCGGTCAGGTAATCGGCGATGGCGCCGCCCGAACGCGACCCGGAGGTTTCGAGGCTTTCCTTCTTCGCCTCGTTCACGATGTCCACGAAGAAATCCTCCAGCGACATGTGCGGATGCGCCACGGACATTTCTCCCTCCGGGACGCTCTCGCGGACGATCTGCCGGATGCGTTCGAGCGCGTCTTCCGGCAGACGCGGCACGGTGATGGTGTCGTTCGTGCGGATGGTCAGCAGGTCCTCCATGCCGCCGTTGGCGCGGATGCGGCCGCCGTACAGCACGATGATGCGGTCGCAGACCTCTTCCACGTCACTGAGCAGGTGGCTGGTCACGATCACGGTCTTCCCGCGTTTCTTCAGGAGCTTGATGAGGTCCTTCACCTCGCGGCAGCCAAGGGGGTCCAGGCCGGACGTCGGTTCGTCGAGGATCAGGAACGCCGGGTCGTTGATCATGGCCTGCGCCAGACCGATGCGGCGCGCCATGCCCTTCGAGAACTCGCCGACGGGGCGGTTCCGGGCATGCGCGAGCCCGACCATGTCGAGCAGCTGGTCGCACCGGCGGGTGCGCTCCTCCTTCGACAGGCTGAACAGCGAGGCGAAGAAATCCAGCGTTTCGAACGCGGTCAGGTATTTGTAAAGGTATGTTTCTTCGGGCAGATACCCGATGAGCTTCTTGTTCTCCACGTCGCGCGGCGACTTGCCGAACACGGTCAGTCGTCCTCCGGTCGGATACAGCAGACCGAGGAGCATTTTCACGGTCGTGGACTTGCCAGACCCGTTGGGGCCGAGCAGGCCGACCACTTCGCCCTCGCGGACCTCGAAGTCGATGTCGTTGACCGCCTTCGCCTTCGGACGGTTCCAGAAATCGCGGAAGACCTTCGTCAGGCCGACCGCGCTCACCACCACGGGGCGCCCGGACGCGGATTCTTCCGCCTGTTTCGCTGCTTCCGCCATGGCTTATTCCTCTCCGCCGGACGTTTTCTGCACGGCCGCGCCGGCGTCCGAAGTCAGGTCTTCGCCCGTACGGACCAGGCGTGCGCTGTTGAAGATCACGATCAGCGTGCTGATGGTGTGCAGGGCCGCGGCAGCGATCGGGTCCATGCGTCCGAAGACGGACAGGATGATGCCGCAGAGCACGAAGCTCAGGCCGAACGCCAGGTTCTGGTACATGATCGCGCTCGTCTTGCGCGAAAGAATAATCAAGAACGGCACACGGCGCAGGTCGTTGGTCATCAGCGCGATGCTGGCGCTGTTGATGGCGATGTCGCTGCCGATGGCGCCCATGGCGATGCCGAGGTCGCCGGCTGCAAGCGCGGGCGCATCGTTCACGCCGTCGCCGACCACCGCCACGGTCGAAGTCTTCTTGACCTCTTCCACGTAGGCGACCTTCGTTTCCGGCAGGCAGTCGCTGCGGATGTCGTCGATGCTGAGCTGGGACGCGATGGACACCGCCACGCTGCCGCGGTCGCCGGTCACCATGGCGCAACGGGTCACGCCGATGGATTTGAGCTCGTTGATGGCGGCGGCGGCCTCGGAGCGGATCTTGTCCTTGAAGCCGATCCAGCCGATCACCTTGTCCTCGACCGCCACATACACCACGCTCATCGTCTCGGTTTCCTTCGAATCGAGCGCGGGCAGCGTCACGCCGACGCTTTCCAGCCAGACGGCGCGCCCGACCAGGACGCGCTTGCCATCCAGCATGGCGATGACGCCCTTGCCGGGCACTTCCTGGAACCCGGAAACCGGTTTCGCCGGGATGCCGACCTCAGCGGCGAGGCGCTGGAGCGCCTGCGCGGTCGGGTGGTTGCTGTGGGCTTCCAGCGAGATCGCGGTCAGCAGGAGTTCGGCGGGCTCGACGCCCTCCGCCACGGGATTCAGGCGCGCCACGGAGAGCTCGCCCTCGGTCAGCGTGCCGGTCTTATCGAACACGACCGTGCGGATCTTTCCGGCGAGTTCCAGGTGGTTGATGTTCTTGATGAGCACGCCCAGGCGCGCGGCTGCCGCCACGGCGGCCACGATGGTCGTCGGAGTCGCCAGCACCACGGCGCACGGACAGGAGATCACGAGCAGCGAGATCACGCGGTCCATGCTCCCGCCGGGGAGCCACCACGTGATGATCGCCAGCATCAGGATCGTGGGCGTGTAGTACCCCGCGTAACGGTCGATGATGCGCACGAACGGCGTCTTGTTGCGTTCCGCGGACCGGATCATCTGCTCGACCTTGCCGAGCGTGGTGTCCTTGCCGAGGCGCGTCACGCGCACTTCGAGGCTGCCGGAGATGTTCAGCGTGCCGGCGTACACCTCGTCACCGGCGTTCTTGTCCTCCGGCATGGATTCGCCGGTGATGGACGCCTGGTTCACGGCGCTTTCGCCGCGGACGATCACGCCGTCGACCGGGAAGTTTTCGCCGGGGCGCACGCTGATGATGTCGTTCAGCGCCAGGTCGCTCACGGAAACGTCCGTTTCGCCGCCCTCGCCGATCTTGTGCGCCGTGCGCGGCGTCAGGCGGATCAGCTCCTCGATGGAACGCTGCGCGCCGCTCGCCGTGTGGGATTCGATGATGATCGTGATGAGCAGGAAGAACGCCACGATGCCCGCCGTGCGGAAATCGCCGGACGCGAACGCCGCGAGGATCGCCAGTGCGACGAGCTCGTTCATGTACACGCGGCCCTCGATCAGGTCGCGGATAGCCGTCACGACGATCGGCAGCGCCAGCGTGACCGCGCCGATCGCGGCGCTCAGGTTCGAGGCGAAGACCTCTTCCGGGAAAAGCCAGGACAGCAGGTAGGAGTTCACGATCAGGAAGCCGCCGACGAACGCGAACGACGCCCGCCCCATGGAACGGGAGTGTCCGACGCCTTCGCCGATGGGCGCACCGCAGGAAATGCAGCGGGTCGGCTCGTCGGGATCGTGGTCGTGGCCGCAGCCGCAGTCATGGTCGTGATGATGGCCGTGGTCGTGGTCGTGATGGTGGCCGCACGCGCAGACGTCCTGCGCTTCCACGGCGGGATTTTCGAGTTTCAGTTCGTCAGCCATGATTACTTCTCCTCTGCGGAACTTCCGCCCGCGGCCGAAGCGCGCTGCTGCAGGGGTTCCTGGTTGACTTTCAGCCAGAGCACGGACTGGCCGCCGCCCTTCACGTCCACGATGAACTTGTCCTGCACAGGGGCGATCGCTTCGGCAAGGGTATCGGAGAAGAGCGACACGAGCGTCGCCTTTTTGTTCTTGCTGTACTGGGCGTAGATCTCATCGAAGTACGACGCGTCAGCGGCGACTTCCTTCACCACGCGGAGCTTGTACGCGCCGGCGTCCGCCAGGATCTTCGCGGATTCGGACTTCGCCAAGTTCTCCTGTTCTACGCTGTACGTCCGCGCCTCCTCGACCACGCGTTCGGCGTCGGTCTCGGAAAGCAGCAGGTTCTGGAACGACGGGATTGTGACGATCGGGGGCGCCGCGATCTTGAGCGTGAGGTTTTCGAGCGTGATGCCGAAGTCCATGGCGGCGATGCGGTCCACGAGCGCCTGCTTCACCGTCTGCTCATACTTCGCGCGGTCGTAATAGGTCGATTCGAGGTTCTGCACGGCGCTGGCGGAGATCACCACGTCGTCGAGCAGGTTCTTCAACATGACGCGTGCCGTGCCGAGCGAGGCGGTCTGGCCCCTGGACGCGTCGCCGGAGGACGCCGCGGCGGGATTCTCCGTCGCATCCGTGCTCAGGCAGGTCAGGTAGAACTTCTGCGGATCGGTCACGCGGTAGGTCATCACCCATTCGCAGTGCAGGATCGAGTTGTTTCCGAGCAGCACATAGCCGTCGACGCCGGGCGCGAGCTTCTCGTTGACGGACGATGGTTCGGTCCCGTCGGCCTTCACGCCCTGGTAGTACAGGAACTCCGGTTCCATCGGCATGAACGCCGTGCTGGTGATCTCCTGCTTGTTGATCGGGATGCGGACGATGCGGTTCACCGGGGACGGCAGGAACCAGTGCCACCCCTCCTTGCACTCCTGTTTGAACTTGCCGAACTGGAGCACGATCACGCTCTCCGTGGTCGTGTCCACGATGAACGAGCCGCCAAATATCAGGAACCATCCCAGCGCCACGATGATGAACGCCGCCAGGATGCCGAAAAACATCTTCAGCGCACGGGACAGGAAGTCCACGCCCGTCTTGAGCTGGCCTTCCCCCGGTCCGCCGGATGCCGTATGTTTCAGTTCTTCCGCCATGTCGGACGCTCCTTATTTCTTCTCCGAAGCGGATTTCTCCGCGGCGAACGCGTCGGACGTACCGTTCAGGACGTCGAACGGCGCGGACTCGGTGCTGAGGATCAGCGTGGATTTCGAGGACAGGATCTTCTTCATCGCCTGGAGCTTGCGGAGGAACGTCGCGAGTTCGGGCTCCTTCGTGAACACGGCGTAGTAGGACGCCGCCTCGGCGTCGCCTTCCGCCATCAGGGCCTTCGCCTTGGCCTGCGCCTGTGTGATCATCTTGCTCTTCTCGGTGTTGGCGAGCGTGCGGATCTCCTCCGCCTTCGTCTTGCCCTCGTCGCGCTTGCGCGCGGCCTCCGTCTCGCGTTCCTGCTTCATGCGGCTGGCGATGGCGGCCGCGGTCTTCTCGGGGACGCCGATGGACGAGAACAGCACGTCGCTGACCTCAAGCCCGTATTTCTCCATCACGTCGGGCGCGATCATTTCGAGGATCTCGGCGCGCATCTGCTCGATCTTCATCAGCTCGGGATCGGTGTTGATGAGCTGGTCGTAGTCGTACTTGCCGATGACCGCCGCCTTCGCCGTGCGCATGCGTCCGCCGAGGTAGCCCAGCGCGGTCTCGAGTTTCGGCGCGGCTTCCTTGAAGCGCTTCAGATCCTTGATCCGGTAGATCACGTTCAGACCGATCACGACCTGTTTCTGGTCGCGCGTCGTCGTTTCCTCCAGATGCCCGATGTTGCCGTCGAACGGGCGCTTGCGGATGTCGTAGCGGATCACCTGCTGGAAGGGAAGCGGCAGGCGCAGATGGAGCCCCGGCTCGGCCTCCTTCGTGATTTTGCCCATGGTCAGCACCAGTGCGCGTTCCGTGGCGGGCACCTGGTAGGTGAAGATCGCCAGCAGGAAAATTGCCGCCACGATAATGCCGAGGAGGATGGTGGGAAGATAGTAGCCTTTTTTCTTTTCAGGCTTCGGTGCATCTTTCATGATCCGGGTCTCCGTTTCAAGTTTTTGTTATGTAATCAGTTATAATTCGACTTGTCAATCCGGCGCGAGGGCATAGCACGCCCGCGCACACGAATACACCCTATAATGTAGCCCATTTTTCCTTTTTTTCAACTTCCCCTGCCCTTTTTTTCGAAAAAAAACGGGAGAAAATACGCCCGGAATTTGCCGTTTTTCATTTTTGCCGATTGATGATTCCGAAAATGTCTAATCCGGTCTTTGTTTACAAGCAAAGAAAACGCCCCGCCGGAAGATGCCAGAACGGGGCGCGGAAATATCTATTCGGAAAACTGTTTGTCATTCCTTCGGCACAGGCTTCGCCTCCCCGGATTTTACGGGCAGGAAGGTCATTTTCGCGACGATCTCGTAATTCTTCGGGTCCTTCAGCATCTCCAGGACTTCGGCGGGCGGATTCAGCACCGTGCCGTCCTTGTCGATCTGCGCCTGTTCGGCGACTTTCTTGACCTCAAGCCCGGTCGTGGCGAACTGCACGAAGCCGACTTCCCAGCCGCCGTCCTTCGGGGCCGCCTTCAGGATGTACGAATACGGCTTCATCATGAAGACGTACTCGGAGTTGAGCTTGGCCTTTTCCATGATGTACAGATTGTCGAGCGCCATGAAGAGGAACAGCGAATCCCCCTGTTTGAACGGGACGACGATCACGGGCAGCCAGGTTTCGACCGGGCCTTTTTCCTTGTCGTTGTCGGTCATCGTCACCATGCCGCGCAGGGCGCACTCCTCGAAGTTCTTTTTCACGACGGCGTCAATGTCCTTCGATTCCGTCTTGTACTCGCTGAACACGACTTTGATGTCGCCGTCGCTCGCCTGAAGCGTCCCGGCCTTTACCAAAGCCGCGCTGACATCGGCTACGAACATCTCCGCTTTGCTGTCGTCGCCGACCGGCGGGTAATACAGCGGGGTGACGCCGCAGGACGTGAACAGGACAGTGCAGAGCGATGCGGCGAGCGCGAGTCCGCCGAGGAACATTGATTTCAGCATGGTCAGACCTTTCTCCTGAATGGGTTCGGTTCCGGCGGAAAAAAGAAACGGAACAACCATCCGCCGTATAGTTCATTAGACCCTTTTTCCATAAAAAAGTTCCGTCCTTTCAACGGTTTTTCGCGAAAAAACGGAACTTCGGATGTTGATGAGAAAAAAGGCTCAGTATTCCTTGATGTTCAGCACCACCACCGGGGTCGCGACGCAGACCGACCAGTAGATGCACATCACGGCGACGGACTTGATGATGCTGTCCCAGTTGACGGCATCGATGGTAAACATCTGCGAATAACCATCCATCACGCGCGTGATGAGGAAAGGCTTGATGTCCTCGATGAGATCGGAAAACGCGAGCTGCATGATCAGGCTCACGAAAAAGAACACGAGGCCGCCGGTCGCCGCCACGGTCATGCGCTTCACGAAGACCGAGATCATGAACGACACCGAGCTGATCGCGGACATCGCGAACGCGGAATAAACCGTGGCCAGATAATAGGATGCGATGGCCTTCTTCGCACTGACCAGCCCCGCCGTGGGGAATTCTCCCGGGATCCCCATAAACAGCGTGATCTGCATTTTCGAGAAACCGAAGAACACGATTCCGATCAGCATCGTCAGCGCCGCGAAAAGCATCGAATAGAACAGGATGACGAGGAACACGGCGATGAACTTCGCGATCGCAAACTGCGTACGGGAGAACCCGCGCGAGAGATACGCCCGGAGCGTACCGTCCTGCTGCTCGCACGCGATCGCCTCGCCCGCGAACATGAACGCGAAAATCGGCATCACGACCCAGAACAGGATCTGGCAGGAAAAGCGTGCGAACATCAGGCCGTCGCAGAGCTTGGCCGGATCCGGGATCATCTTCTGCATGATATACGGCATGCCGTTCACCATGCCGCCGGCCGCTTCCGAAAACCTGTTCTGGAATTTCCAGTAGACAAAGACCATCAGGACCATCAGGAACGCGAACCCGAGCAGCATGATGTAATGCTTCTTCTGGGACGCCATCTTCACGATTTCGTGGTAGATCGACAGGATCATGATTTCACCTCGTTTCTCACGCCGGATTCCTTCCCGGTCAGCTCCAGGAAGAGGCGTTCCAGGCGGTCCGGCTCGTTTTCGAGCATGGAAACCGAGAACCCGTTCTTCACCAGCGTTTCGTTCAGCTCGGCGGCGCATTCGGACTCCGTTTCCACGCGCAGCACGCCGGGCGCGTCCTCCGGCTGCCGGATGGACAGAATGCGCGTGCCGAACGTCTCTTTCAGGAGCGCTTCGGCGCGGTCGGGGTCGGTGGCGCGGATGAGCGTCACAGGCGAACGCCGCAGGATCTCCTCCATGGGCCCCTGCGCGGCGATCTTTCCATGGTTCAGGATGGCGATGTTCGAGCAGATCTTTTCGATTTCGCCGAGCATGTGGCTGGTGACCAGCACGGTCTTGCCGAGGTCCGAGCCGAGGTTGCGGATCAGCGTGCGGATATCCACGATGCCGTTCGGATCGAGGCCGTTCGTCGGTTCGTCCAGGATCACGAAATGCGAATCCGGCAGCAGCGCCAGCGTGATCGCCAGGCGCTGCTTCATGCCGAGCGAAAACTCGCGCACGCGGTGGTTCAGCCAGCCCGCGATGCCGGTGTATTCCGACAGCTCCTCGCGGCGCGCCTTGTACTTTTTCCCCGTGCCGCGCGACAGGATGTCAAGGTTCTGACGGGCGGTCAGGTCGGGGTAGAACGCAGGGGAATCCACGATCGCCCCGGTCCCCTTCAGCGCCTTTTTCGGGTACGCCTCCACGTCGATGCCATTGACCGTCACGCGCCCTGAATCCGGGTGCGCCAGCGAGGTCACGATGCGCAGAAGCGTACTTTTCCCTGCCCCGTTCGGGCCGATGATCCCGAAGATGGTGCCTTTCGGGATGGAGAGCGACGCGCCGTCCAGCGCGCGGAACTTCCCGAACGACTTCACCACGTTTTCTACGGTTAGAATATTGTCGCTCATTTCGATTGCTTTCTCAGCGTCCGGCGTTCTGCGCGCCCGGCGCTGCGTTCAAATGGAAAAACCGGAGAAGCGTTCTGTTTTTCTCCGGGGAAACCCGTCTGGGGTCGGAAAGATAGATTTCGCGGTGCAGCTGTTCCGCCCGGACCAGTCCGCGCTCCTTCATGAACGCGTTCATGGCCGCGAACGTCTCCGGCTCCGTGTCGTATGGCCCGACGTGCAGCATTTGGACGGACGGGCCGTCCGTGAACACCTCAAACGAGGCGCGTTCGAGCAGGTCGGCGGGGACTTTCTTCCGTGCGGATGTCATGGCGCGTTCGGCCACGTCAGGCGTCACGAACCACGGCTGACGGATCATCAGCCGGTATTTGAGCTTCGTCTTGTCGAGCGCCCCGCCCTGCCAGGCGTCCGTATCCATCCGCCACACGCCCTCCAGCGGGAACACCGTGTACTCCTGATAACCGGGCGGCGTCCAGCCGCTTTTCGGCATCATGCGGATGGTGTAGGAGAGCGCGTACAGCAGGCCGATCCGTGCCTGAAACTCCTCGTCGGCGGGCGAACCCGCCCCATCGACGGCGAAGAACTTCATCTCCGGCACGTCGATTTGAACGGGGCCCTTTTCCTTCGGCAGATAAAACGCCTTTTCCGTCTTGCGCCACTCGTATTTCGCGGCGACAGGCTTCTTTTCCGTTTGTTTCGGCATGGGACGAGCTTATTATTCCGAGTAGGATCTCATTTTTTTCTCGGGATCTTGAGCTTCTGCCCGATCTGGAGCATGTCGCTCTTCAGGTTGTTCGCCTTCTTGATGTCCTGCACGGACACCTCGTAGGCCTTCGCGATTACGGACAGCGTCGCGCCCTTCTGCACCTCGTAGATGTCGTATTCGGCTTCCGTCGAAACGGGCGTCGGGACGGTCACTGCCGGGGGCGGCGTGGCGGCAAGCTTGTCAATCTTGGAGAGGATCGCCTTCATCTGCGCCTCGCGGGCGTCGGCGTCCGCGGCGGACTGGCGTTTCACGGCGGCGACCTCGTTCAGGAGCTTCTGGTTCGTCTCCTGAAGCGCCGCGAGCTTGCGTTCCAGTTCGATGATGCGCGTTTCGAGTTCGGCGTTTTCGTCCTGCACCGCGCGGAGCTGTGCCGCCGTGTTTCCCGCGAGCTCCTCCACATAGGACACGATGTCGCGCCGGGTGCCGGTCGAAGCGGTCCGGGTCGCGGCGGCGGCAGTCGCGCCGGATGCGGCGGGCTGAGTCGCGGTGCCGGCGGCGGGCTGGGCACTCTGAGCGGAAACGAACGGCGCGGCGAGCACGGCCGCGGCGAAAAGCGATATAACGGAAAATCTCATGGGAAAGCTCCTTCGGTTCGGGGGTGGATCAACATTTCTGCACTATACTTTAATACGGAAACGCGAGAATGCAACCTGTTTTCCGCTTTTTTCGGGCGTATTTTCGGAAAATGATTTGATTTTCGCCGTTTTCGCGTTAAGGTAAATCACCGCAATTTACCAAGGAGACAGTGCTTATGTACGACCGCACGATCAAATTCTTCAACGACAACGACCATTTCGCCAAGGAAAACGGCATGGTCATCACCCGCCTCGAAGAGGGCGCCAGCGAGGCCGTCCTGACCGCGTCCGAACGCCATTTCAACGGCATGGGCATCATCATGGGCGGCGCACTCTTCACGCTCTCCGACTTCGCGTTCGCCGCCGCGATCCACACCTTCGGGTTCCGCGCAGTCGGCATGAACACCTCCACGGCGTTCCTGAAGCCCGGCAAGGGCATCCCCGGCGCGAAGTTCACCGCCCGGGCCAAGCTCGTTTCGAAGACCCGCCGCACAGGCGTCTTCGACGTGAACGTCTACGACGAGGAAAACCGCCTGCTCGCCCACAGCGTCATGACCGGATTCATCACCGAGACCCCGCTCTTCGACGACTGATCTTCAGCACATTTTCAACCTCAGAAACATACTCCCGGAGCTTCCCATGACACCGTTCGAATACCTGCATCCCGCCGAACAGATCGTCGCCATCATGAACCGCATCTACGAAAACGGCATGACCACGACGAGCGGCGGCAACCTCTCCGTGCTCGACCCCGACGGCGACATGTGGATCAGCCCGTCCGGCATCGACAAGGGCTCGCTCCGCCCGTCCGACATCATGCGCGTGCGCCCGGACGGCTCCATCGAGGGGCCGCACAAGCCGTCCTGCGAATACCCCTTCCACAGCGGCATCTTCAAGATGTGCCGCGACGTGAAGGCGATCCTGCACGCGCATCCGCCGGCGCTCGTCTCGTTCAGCATCGCCGGAGTCGTGCCGGACACCGCTGTCTTCCCGCGGACGAAGCTCCTCTGCGGCGACGTCGGCTTCGCGCCGTACGACGTGCCGGGCAGCGCCGCACTCGGGCAGAAGATTTCCGCCGTCTTCGCGCAGGGGCCGCGCACGGTCGTGCTGGAAAACCACGGCGTCTGCCTCGGCGGGAACAGTCTGCTGGAGGCGTATCTGAGGTTCGAAACGCTTGATTTCTGCGCCCGCGCCATCTATCAGGCGTCGCTCCTCGGCGGCGCGAAACCGCTCACGGACGCACAGATACAGGCATATTCCGTAGACAGGAACGCCGCCTTCTCCGAATTCACGCCGGGGCCGCGTTCCAGCGCCGAGCTCGAACTCCGCGCCGCGACCGCCTCGCTCGTCCGCCGCTGCGTCCGACAGAAACTCTTCACCGGCGCATCCGGGTCCTTCGCGGTCCGGATCGAGGGTGACAAATTCCTGGTCACGCCCGCGGACTGCGACCGCGCGAATCTCCAGACCGACGAACTCGTCCTCATCGACGGCACTCGCTTCGAGGCGGGCAAAACGCCCGATCCGCGCACATGGTTCTTCAGGATGGTGTTCGACGCCCAGCCCGGAGTCAACGCCGTCTGCACCGCGAATCCGCCCGCCATCGGCGCTTACCTGGTCTCTCACGCCGAATTCAATCCGCGCGTGATCCCGGAAAGCTTCATCCAGCTCCGCGAAACGCCCGCGTTCCCGTTCGACGACGCCCTCGCCGCACCCAAATCGGTCGCGCGCACGCTCTCGCCGCGCCATCCGGTCGTGCTCATCCAGAACGACGCCGTCCTGACCTGCGGACGCACCCCGCTGGAGGCGTTCGACCGCCTCGAAGTCACGGATTACAGCGCGCAGGCGACCATCGCCGCGCAGTCGTTCGGCGGCCTCCGCCCGATCACCGACGCCCAGGTCGAAGACCTCGTGGAAGCCTTCGATCTGCCTCGCTAATACCGCTTCGAATGCAAAAAAACGCTTTCCCGGGAAGAGTTTTTCTGTCATAAACATCTTTTCCATTTTTCCGCTTGCTTTTTTTGAAAAAACGGAATATTGTATTGTGTTCACCCCTTATCATCCGCGCCGTCCCCGAAGGACCCGCCGGATCATCCAATCTTTCAACCGGAGATGCAGACCATGAAAAAAAAGCCCGTCGCAAACATCGTTATGGCTTCGCTCGTGCTGCTGACAACGAACGGCTGTTCCTTCTTCGCGCCGAAAACCGAGAATGTCGCGGTCAACACCGTGCCCGCCGGAGCGGAGGTGTACGTGAACAACGACTTCAAGGGAACCACTCCGTGCAACGTCCCCGTGTCCTGCAGAGGGGGAGAGATCATGGTCAAGAAAGCCGGATACGATCCGCAGATTCACAGGGTCGGACGGCATCTTGGGACGTGCGGCATCATGGACATCGTGGGCACCGTCATCTTCCTGGTCCCCGCCATCGGTTTGTTCTCCTCCGGAGCCTACACGCTGGACGAGCATACCGTCAATGTCTCCCTGACGAAACAGTCCGGGAACTGATCCGGACAGCGACTTCGGATCAAATATCCGTAAAAATTGCTTCTCCTGAGCAGGGAGAAGCATTTTTTGTCCTGACGCCTGAAAAAACGGAGTCTCAAAGCGTGACGCCGTCCTTGAAGATGGCGATCTCCCGCGCGTCGTTCTTTTCGTTCTTCGTGACGATTTCGCCGGAAGCAACCTTCAGGACGAATTCGACGAACGCATCGGTGTCGGGCTGCCCCTGGGCGTCCCAGTCGATCCAGTGCGGCTTGGACTGCGCCAGACGGGTGTTCGTGGCGACCTTCACGGTCGGGACCACGGTGCCGAACGGCGTGCCGCGTCCGGTGGTGAACAGCACGAGCTGGCATCCGGCAGCGGCGAGGACGGACGACGCGACGAGGTCGTTGCCTGGCCCGGCGAGGAGGTTCAGGCCGGGCTTGCTGAGGCGCTCGCCGTATTCGAGGACGTCGACGACCGGCGACGAGCCGCCTTTCTGGACGCATCCGAGGGACTTGTCCTCGAGCGTGGAGATGCCGCCAGCCTTGTTGCCGGGCGACGGATTTTCGTCGATGGGCTGGCCGTGGCGCTCGTAGTAGCTCTTGAACCCGTTGATCATGGCGACGCATTTGTCGAAGACCTCGCGGGAGACGCAGCGGTTCATCAGGAGCGTTTCCGCGCCGAACATCTCCGGGACTTCGGTCAGGACGGTCGTGCCGCCCTGCCCCGCCAGCCAGTCGGAGAAACGCCCGACGAGCGGGTTCGCGGTGAGGCCGGAGAGGCCGTCGGAGCCGCCGCATTTGAGGCCGATTCGGAGCGCGGAGACGGGGATATCGGTGCGTTCCCTGACGCGTGCAGCGTCGAGCTCGGCGAGGAGTTCCAGCCCGCGTGCATATTCGTCGCCGTCGTCCTGTGCGCACAGGAACCGGATATTGAGTTTGGAAATATCGCCGAGGCGTTCCCTGAAACTGTCGAGCGTGTTGTTTTCGCAGCCGAGCCCGACGATCAGCACGCCGCCCGCGTTCGGGTGGTGCGCGAACGCCGCCAGCAGGTTCGCCGTGCATTCGTGGTCGCCGCCGAGCTGGGAGCAGCCGTAGGGATGCGTGAGCGCGATGCCGCCGACGGCGTCCGCGAGACGCCGCGCGAGGTCGTTCACGCAGCCGACTGTCGGGATCACCCACAGGTCGTTGCGGACGCCCGCCTGTCCGTCGGGACGGAGGTATCCGGCGAAGGTGCGCGTGGTCTTGATTTCAAGCGGCTTGAAGTCGGGCTTGTAGGTGTATTCGAGGAGTCCGGCGAGGTTGGACGCCAGATTGTGCGTGTGGACGTGTTCGCCGGGGTTGATCTGAACTTTCGCGTGCCCGATCGGCATGCCGTATTTGATCACATTTTCGCCCGGCGCAATGGGGCGGATGGCGTACTTGTGGCCGTCGTCGCGGACCTCCACGTCGTCGAGCGGATGGATGATCATGGCTGCTTGGTGACTCCCTGTTCCACGGCGGCGGTGAAGCCGGGGATCGTGTTCAGGTCCATGCCCCAGAACTCGGACTTGCCGAGGATGGTCTTCACGTCAGGCTTCCCGGCGAAGAACGCCTTCACCTCGGGCGCGTCGTTGATCTCGCACGAACGGTAGAAGTCGATGAGGTATGCCATGGACTGCGTGAGGCAGGCCGGGAGCTTTCCGGTGAGCTTGAGGTAGTCGAGGAGCGTCGGGAGCACGCGGACTTTCCACTTGGAGACGGAGTTCAGCGCGATGGAGAGCAGCCGGTGCTGGGCGTACGGGTTCGCGAAGCGCTCCAGCACGGATTCCGCGTAGGCTTTCTTTTCCGCCTCGGGCAGGTTCACGGTCGGCATGACTTCCTCGAAAAGGACGGTCCGCAGGAACTTGCCGAATTTCTCGTCGCGGACCATCTCGTCCACGAACGTGAACCCCGCCATGTGCGCGCCGAGCACGCTCGCGGTGTGCGCGCCGTTCAGGAACCGGACTTTGCGCGTGCGGTACGGGGTCTGGTCGTCGGTGAAGAGCACGTTGAGTCCGGCGGCCTTCGCCGGAAGTTCCTTTTCGACCTCGGCGGGACCTTCGATTACGAAGAAGAAGAACGGTTCGCCGCAGTCGAGGAGCTTGTCCTCAATCCCGAGCTTTTCGCAATATTTGGCGGCGTCGGTGCGCGGATAGCCCGCCACGATGCGGTCGACGAGCGTGCTGCAGAAGATGCACTTGTCCTCGACGTAGCGGATGACCTCGGGATCGGTGATATACTTCAGGACGCATTCGCGGAGCTTCTGCCCGTTGCGTTCGATGAGCTCGCACGGGATGAAGATGAGTCCGCCGAGACCGGCTTTCGCGCGGGCGGTGACGAGCTTCGCGACCTTCGAGGGGAACGTGTCGGCGTCGGGACGGTATTCGATGCCCGCCTCGGTCGTGTTCGAGAAGACGAAGCGCAGGTCGGGATTCAGCGCCGCTTCGACGACCTGGTCCCACTGCGTGGCGGGGTTGAGGCAGCCCTTCACGCAGTCGATCTGTTCGATCTGCTCGACCACCTGTCCGTCCTTCACGCCGCGCAGGATCACATGGTACAGGCCGCCCTGCTCGTTGATGACGTCGCACATACCCTGCGGGAGCGGCTGGACGATCTGCACGGCGGAATCGAACACGCCGGCCTTGTTCATGCGGTCGACCATCCAGTCGACGAACGCGCGCAGGAAATTGCCCTCGCCGAACTGGAGGACGCGGACGGGACGGGTCAGAGGTGTTTCACGGGTCAGATGTTTCATATCGTATGCTCCTTTCAATCCAGCGAGACGAGGTAACGGCAGACTTTCGCGGGGGCGTCGTGCCAGTCCTGAAGCGCCTGTCCGGCCTGGTCGAAGCCGTAGACGCGGGAGATCATCTTGCTGATCGGGAAGAGCCCGCGGGCGGCGAAGTCGATCACGCGGCGGAAATTGCACGGCATGGCGTTGCGTGAGCCTCGGATGTCGAGCTCTTTCTGCACGAAGAGCTTGGTCTCGTATTCGACGGGCGCTTTCGCATAGCCGATGTAGGTGACGCATCCGGCGAACGCGACTTCGTCGACGGCGGCGCGGAAGGTCTGCGGAAGCCCGACCGCCTCGATCACGACGTTCGGTCCGCGGCCGCCTGTGAGGTCGGCGAGCGTCTGGTGGAGGTCGGTCTTCGAGGAGTCGATCGTGTCGGTCGCGCCGAACTCGCGGGCGAGCGCGAGCTTTTCGGGGTCGACGTCGACCGCGATCATCTTGCGGACGCCCTTGCGCGCAAGCCCGAGCACCGCGCCGAGCCCGACGGCTCCGCAGCCGATCACGGCGGCGATGCTGTCCTCGGTCGCGCCGGAACGGTCGGACGCGTGTCCGCCGACGGTCAGCGGTTCGATGAGGGCGATCTCCTCCTGTTTCATGGCGTCGGCGTCGAAGAGCTTGGTCCAGGGCACGGCGATGTATTTCGTGAGCGCGCCGTCGCGCTGCACGCCGAGCGTCTGGTTGAACTGGCAGCAGTTCGGGCGTTCGGCGAGGCAGCTGGGGCAGACGCCGCAGTTGGTGTACGGGGAGACGGTCACTTTCTGTCCGACGCGCCAGCAGTCCGGGACGCCGGGGCCTTTCGCCTCGATGACGGCGCTGATCTCGTGGCCGGGGATGCGCGGCAGGGTGATGAGCGGGTTTTTGCCGCGGAAGGTGTTCAGGTCGCTGCCGCAGAGGCCGACGAACTTGACGGCGAGCAGGACGCTGCCGGGCGCGAGTTCGGGTTCCGGGATATCCTGATAGCCGGTTTCGAACGGCGCGGTGATGGAAAATGCACGCATGATGAGTTAACCTCCAAAATATGCTTTCAGGGCGGTTCCGCCCATGATCTGAGCTTGTTCGTGTTCGCTGAGGCGCGAGATGAATTCCCCGACAAGGCCGCGCCAGGCGGAATAGTTCGTAGCGCAGGTGCAGACCGGCCAGTCGGAGCCGAACATGACGCGCGCGGGCCCGAAGGCGTCCAGCACGGTTTCGACGTACGGGCGGAGTTGGTCCGGCGTCCAGTTATGGATGTCGGCTTCGGTCACGAGGCCGGAGAGCTTGCAGAAGACGTTCGGGAACGCCGCGAGCTTGCGCAGGTTGTCCGCCCACGGCTGCGTTTCCCCGGCGGCGATCTTCGGCTTCGCGATGTGGTCGAGCACGAAGACCTGTTCCGGGGAGTGATTCTTCACGAACTCGATCGCGTACGGCAGATGGCGTTCGAAGATCAGGATGTCGTACACGAGATGTGTGGAGAGCAGACGGTCGATGCCGCGGTTGAACGCCTCGCCGAGGATAAACCGGTCGTCCGGCTCGTCCTGCACCACGTGCCGGATCGCGCGGAGTTTCGGGTTCGCGGCGAACTTTTCGAGCAGGGCGGGGAATTCCGGCGAGGCGATCGGAAGCCAGCCGACGACGCCCGCGATGAACTCGTTTTCCTCCGCGAGCTTCAGGAGCCATTCGGTCTCCTCGACGCACTGGCGCGCCTGCACGGAGACCACGCGGTCGATCCCGGCGCGGTCGAGTTCGGGCTTGAGGTCGGCGGGGAGGAAATCACGGCGAAGCACGGCCATCTCGTCGGAGATCCAGCCGTAGTCCTGCGTATTGTAGTGCCAGAAATGATGGTGCGCGTCAATTTTCATCGTCGATGACCTTTCTGCGGATGAGCTCGGACCAGAACGCCGCGGGCGCATGGTGCTGCGCGTAGGAGGCGTTCACGGGGATGCGGGCGGGATCGGAGGTATTCAGCGAGACGGCGACGACGCCGGGCTGGCGGAATCCGTATTCGACGGCGGCCGCCGCCGGGTCGACGGAGAAGTCTTTGCAGACGGCGAGGTAGTCGGCGCGTTTTTCGAAGAGCGCGGCGTCGCGTTCGGGGTCAGCCTTGCGGTAGTCGAGCATGGAGCCGCCGGTGAGGAACCCGCCGTTGAACAGCGCGGAGTCGATGATGCCGACCTTGTCGGCCTTGAGCATATGCATGAACTCGCGGAGTTCGAGCGGATGGCGCAGGATGGTCGGGGCGCAGGCGAGCATGACCCAGTCGAAGGGGATGCTCCGGTAGAGGCCGCGGATGACGTGCCAGTCCTTCGCGCCGATGCCGACCCCGCGGACGCGTCCGGCTTTCTTCAGTTCGAAGAGCGCGCGGTATGCGCCGAGGATGTCCTCGACCGTGCCGCCGCCCGCCAGGAATTCGTCGGGGTCGTGGACGGAAACGAGGTCGATGCCGCAGGCGCCGCCGAGGAGCTCGCAGGCTTCGTCGTAACAGCGCATGATGCCGTGGTAGGAGATGTCCTGTTCCGCGTCGTACTCGAGGCCGGCCCACACGCCCGGCTCGAACGTCGGTTCCGGGGTCACGAGCGGTTTCCTGCGCCAGCCGAGCTTCACGCTGACCGTGATGCCGTCCGGGGAGACCGCGAGATCGCGCAGGGCGCGTCCGATGGATTCGAGCGCTAGCCCGGCGCCGTATTTCCCGGCGGAGTCGATCGTGGGCTTCGCGGCGGTGCGGAACCAGGCTCGGGCGAGCTCGAGTTTCGTTTCGTATGGCAGGACGCGGTAGAGATTGCCGAGGCAGCTGGTCCCGAAAATGACCGGCGTGATCTCGACCCCGTCTCTTGTCAGATAGGTTGTCATGGGTTGTCGTTTCCGCTTGTTGAGGCAGATAAAAAAGGCGTTGATAGAAAATAAAATATATGCGGAACGCGAAAAAACAAACAAGAGTTAAAAATTAACGTGAACTTAACGCAAAACCGACATCCCGCGCACGGGAAACGAGGCGAAACGGCAAAACCGCGCCCCCCTGCCCTGCGTGCCTCGCAACAAAAAAAAGACGTACGAGCACAAGCGAGCTTTCGCTCGGCTGACTACCTGACCGCGAGGCGCGCACGGCAAGGGACATGTATAGGGCAAATCAGGCGAATGACGTGAATAGGACGTATAGGACGTATAGGTCCTATTCTAAGAACTCACAGTCCGCACGATCAATCCCCTGCCCTCTCCTCGGATTACGGGCACGAAAAAACCGGGGCCGGTTTGGAAGCCGGTCCCGGATTCGTTTTACCTTGATTAGCCTGGAGGCGGGGATCAGAGTCCGCCGCAGACGGCGAGCAGAACGCCTGCCGCGACCGCGGAACCGATCACGCCGGAGACGTTCGGGCCCATGGCGTGCATGAGCAGGAAGTTCTGGCTGTCGTATTCGAGGCCGAGCTTGTTGGCGACGCGCGCAGCCATCGGGACGGCGGAGACGCCGGCCGCGCCGATGAGCGGGTTGATCTTTTCCTTGGAGAACAGGTTCATGATCTTGGCGAACATGACGCCCGCGGCGGTGGCGATGCAGAACGCGCAGCAGCCCATGACGAGGATGCCGACGGTCTGGAGGCTCAGGAACTGTTCGGCAGAGAGCTTGGAGCCGACCGCAATGCCGAGGAAGATCGTCACGATGTTGATGAGGGCGTTCTGGGCGGTGTCCGACAGACGGTCGACCACGCCGCATTCACGCATCAGGTTGCCGAGCATGAGCATGCCGATCAGCGGGGCTGCGTCGGGGAGCAGGAACGCGCAGAGG
Source organism: Victivallales bacterium (assembly GCA_045114235.1). Classification (GTDB taxonomy): domain Bacteria; phylum Verrucomicrobiota; class Lentisphaeria; order Victivallales; family UBA1829; genus UBA1732. The sequence goes on along the minus strand of JBGUKB010000023.1, from coordinate 1,844 downwards.
AGCGTGATGACGACCGGGAAGCAGATCTTCTCGATCTTCGGCACGTTGCGGAGCTGTTTCATGCGGATCTTGCGTTCGGCCTCGGTCGTGCAGAGCTTCATGATCGGGGGCTGGATGATCGGGACCAGCGCCATGTAGGAGTACGCTGCGACGGCGATCGCGCCGAGGAGCGACGGGGACAGGCGGGAGGTCACGAAGATGGAGGTCGGGCCGTCCGCGCCGCCGATGATGCCGATGGACGCGGCGTCCTTGATATTGAACGTAATGCCGGGGACGACGTTCAGCGCGAGCGCGCCGAGGAGCGCGCCGAAGATGCCGAACTGCGCGGCGGCGCCGAGCAGGGCGGTGCGCGGATTCGCGAGCATCGGGCCGAAGTCGGTCATCGCGCCGACGCCCATGAAGATGAGGCACGGGAACACGCCGGACTCAATGCCGACCATGTAGATCATGCCCTGAAGTCCGTCCGGGCCGCTGATGCCGGCGAGCGGGATGTTCGCGAGGAGCGCGCCGAAGCCGATCGGGAGGAGCAGAAGCGGTTCGAAGCCCTTGACGATGGCGAGGTAGAGCAGGACGAGGGCGACGAACATCATGAGGAGGCGTCCGAGGCCGAGGATCCAGGTCTTGGAGAAATCGGTGGTCGTCTGACGGTAGATGTCGTAGATGCCGGTGCTGTGCCAGAGGTTGCCGATGGCGGTGCCGAAGCCCGGGAGGGACTTCGCCTGGCCGCCTTCGCGGACGGATTCGTTGTAGTTCAGCATGGGCATGAACTCGGCCACGACGTCGCCGGTTTCGAGCGCGGACGCGACCAGGAGGCCGTCCTTCACGTTCTCGACGGCCATGGACCGCGCGAGGATCACTTTGCCTTTGCTTCGGTTGACCGGCTTCACGATCAGGATCTCGCGTCCGTCGTGAAGGTCCTTGCCCTTCGCGAAGGAGACGGAGTAGACGAGGCCGTAGCCCTTGGCGGCGCGGGTCGTCTCGACGACGCTCTTGGCGCTCTCGAGGACCATCTTCGCGCCGGCTTCGTCGCCCGCCGCGATCTTTTCGGCGGCGACCGCTTCGGCGTCGGCCATGTACTTCGCCATGGTGTCGGCGTTGCCCCAGATGTAGACGAGGAACACGCGGCCCGTGGCGGGGTCTTCGTACCAGTCGAAGCATTCATCGGGTTCGGACATCTGGCTGATGCGCTTGTAGCCGAGGGCTTCGAGCTCGGAGAGTTTCTTCGGGAACGCGGCTTCGACGGCCTTCGCCGCATCGGCGGCGGCCGCCTGTGCCTGATTCGCGGCGGCCTGCAGGGGGGCGGCGTCCTGGGCGGATGCCGCGAGCCCGGCGGAGCAGAGGACCGCGAAGAGGATCGTAAGGATGAGATTACGCATGGATCACTTCTCCTCGACTTTGAAGAGGGCCTGGCCGGAGGTAACGACAGCCTTCACGTCGACGCAGATCTCGCGGATGACGCCGGCCTTGTCGGGCTTGATCTCGTTTTCCATCTTCATGGCTTCGACCACGGCGATCACGTCGCCGGCTTCGTATTCGTCGCCTTCGGAGACGAGGATCTTGGTGACGGTGCCGGGGAACGGGCTGTTGATGTCGACGGTGTTGCCGGAACCGGCGGCCGGAGCGGCAGCCTTCTTGGCGGCGCCGCCTTCGGTAACCTGGCCTGCGAGGTCGGCGGTGATGACGCCGCCTTCCTTGACCTGGACGTTGAAGGTCTTGCCTTCGACCGTGACGGTGTAGGCGGCCGGGACGTCGTTCTTCGCCTTCGGGGCGGCGTCGGCGGCGTAGCGGATGCCCATGGGCTTGTCGCCCTTCAGGAACGCGATGCCCTTGTCGCCGCAGGCGGC